>NZ_JALJRR010000015.1:126599-163412 GCF_024519615.1 Pseudomonas sp. Pse79 | reverse complement strand
GTGCACCGGGCGTTTTGAGACTGAAATAGGTGTAAACCTATTTCAGGACTAGACAGATTAGGATTTGGAATACCGGCCAATGTGGGAGGGGGCTTGCCCCCGATAGCGGTGGGTCAGTCGACACATGTATGGCTGACACACAGCTATCGGGGGCAAGCCCCCTCCCACATTTTTGATCGCATTTCCAAGTTAGGCTTGATAGACCTTCGCAAAACCCTCGCGAATCTTGTCTTCCGGCAACTCATCGGCAATAAACACGATCACACTCTCCCGCGTTTCCCCCTCGGCCCATTCGGTATCCCAATCGAAACCGTAGAGCTTCAGCACGCCCTGGAACACCATGCGCCGGTCTTCCCCGGCGATGTTCAGCACGCCCTTGTAGCGCAGCAGTTGCTTGCCGTGGTCTTCCAACAACTCGTTCATGAACTCGCTGAGGCGGTCGATATCCAGCGGCTGTTCGGTGCGCAGCACCAGGCTGGAGATGCGGTCGATGGACGGCGCGGCGCTGACCGGGCGCAGGTTCATGCCGGCGTTGAGGTTGAAGCCACGCACGTCGAGCAGCTCGGCCAGGTCGATGGCGCCGTGGTCGACCAGGCGAATCGGCGCGCGGCGGTTGATGCGGGTCAGGCGCTGGCTGAGGGCATCGAAGCTGGCTTCGTCCACCAGGTCGCGCTTGCTCACCAGCAGGCGGTCGGCAAACCCGATCTGTGCCTGGGCGATGGTTTGGGTCAGGTGGTGCTCGGCGTGGGCCGCGTCCACCAGGGTGATGATGCCGTCGAGGATGTAGCGCTCGCGCAGCTCTTCATCGATGAAAAAGGTCTGGGCCACGGGGGCCGGGTCGGCCAGGCCGGTGCATTCGATCACCAGGCGGTCGAAGGCGATTTCGCCGCTGTCGAGGCGCTCCAGCAGCAGGTACAGGGCTTTGGTCAGGTCGGTGTGGATGGTGCAACACACGCAGCCGTTGGACAGGGTCATGACTTGCACCGGCTCGTTGCCCAATAGCTGGGTGTCGATACCGGCGTCGCTGAATTCGTTTTCGATCACGGCGATTTTCAAGCCGTGCTCGGCTTTGAGCAGGTGACGCAGCAACGTGGTCTTGCCGGCGCCGAGGAAGCCACTGAGGACCGTGACGGGAATGGGAGAGGACAAAGACAGTTCTCCTGAAAATGGGGAGGTAAAAACAACTGTAGGAGCGCGCTTGCTCGCGAAGAACGTCAACGATAACCCGTGCTATCTGGATGCACGTGGTGTCCTTGCGTTGTTCGCGAGCAAGCTCGCTCCTACAGGTAAAGCGGTTTTACCAACTTAACAGCACTTGGGCCCACCCTTGCCGCCGTAACGGGCTTCCTGGCGTTCCCGGAAGAACGTCTTGTAGTCCATCATCGGCTTGTCCGGGTGTTTGGTTTGCATATGCTCGACGTAAGTGTCGTAGTCGGGCATGCCGACCATCAGGCGCGCGGCCTGACCGAGGTATTTACCGAGGCGACTGATGTCATTGAACATGGCTGCAATCCTCGATCATGCGTCCGGTACGGCCTGGAACGGGGCTTCTTTATCCGTGCGCTCTTTGTTGCCCCAGGCGGCGACGCCGACTTTGAGCGCATAGAACAGGATACTGAAGACCACGAACAGGAACAGCGCCGTCAGCGTTGCGTTGGTGTAGGCGTTCCAGATCACATGCTGCATCTGGTCGATGCTCTTGGCCGGGGCGAGGATCTGGCCGTTGGCCAGCGCATCGCTGTACTTCTTCGCCAGCGACAGGAAGCCGATCGCCGGGTTGGCGTCGAACAGCTTGATGAAGCCCGCCGTGGTGGTGCAGATCAGCAGCCAGACGGCCGGCAGCATGGTCACCCAGATGTAGCGTTGGCGCTTCATTTTGATCAGCACGACGGTCGCCAGCATCAGCGCGATACCTGCCAGCATCTGGTTGGAGATACCGAACAGCGGCCACAAGGTGTTGATGCCGCCCAGCGGGTCGATCACGCCTTGATACAACAGGTAACCCCACATCGCCACACAACCGGCGGTCGCGATCAGGTTGGCCGTCCAGGACTCGGTGCGCTTGAGCGCCGGCACGAAGGAGCCCAGCAGGTCCTGCAGCATGAAGCGCCCGGCACGGGTACCGGCGTCGACAGCCGTCAGGATGAACAGCGCTTCGAACAGGATCGCAAAGTGGTACCAGAACGCCATGGTGTTTTCACCCGGCAGCACACTGTGCAGGATCTGCGCGATACCCACCGCGAGCGTCGGCGCACCGCCGGCACGAGCCAGCACGGTGGTTTCGCCGATGTCATGGGCAACGGCCGACAGCGCCTCAGGCGTAATCGCAAAGCCCCAGCTGCTGACGGTTTGAGCGACGGTGACCACGTCCGAGCCGACGATCGCCGCCGGGCTGTTCATGGCGAAGTACACACCCGGCTCGATCACCGAAGCGGCAACCATCGCCATGATGGCCACGAACGACTCCATCAACATGCCGCCATACCCGATGTACCGGGCGTGGCCTTCACTGGCCAGCAACTTCGGCGTGGTGCCCGAAGAGATCAGCGCGTGGAAGCCCGAGACCGCACCGCAGGCAATGGTGATGAACAGGAACGGGAACAGACCGCCCTTCCACACCGGGCCGGTGCCATCGATGAACTGGGTCAGCGCCGGCATTTTCAGGTCGGGCATGGTCACCAGGATACCGATGGCCAAGGCGACGATGGTGCCGATTTTGAGGAAGGTGGACAGGTAGTCACGCGGGGCCAGGATCAGCCACACCGGCAGTACCGCCGCGACGAAACCGTAGCCGATCAACATCCAGGTGATCTGGATGCCGGTGAAACTGAAGACCTTGGCCCAGACCGGGTCGGCGGCAATCTGCCCGCCCAGCCAGATCGAACCGAGCAACAACAGCACGCCGACGATCGAAATTTCACCGATGCGGCCCGGGCGGATGTAGCGCATGTAGATGCCCATGAACATCGCGATCGGGATGGTCGCCATCACCGTGAAGATGCCCCACGGGCTTTCGGCCAGGGCCTTGACCACGATCAGCGCCAGCACCGCGAGGATGATGATCATGATCAGGAAGCAGCCGAACAGCGCGATGGTCCCGGGAATGCGACCCATCTCTTCGCGGACCATATCCCCCAGGGAACGGCCGTTACGACGGGTAGACAGGAACAGCACCATGAAGTCCTGCACCGCACCGGCCAGTACCACGCCGGCGATCAGCCACAGGGTTCCGGGCAGATAACCCATTTGCGCCGCCAGCACCGGGCCGACCAAGGGGCCAGCACCGGCAATCGCCGCAAAGTGGTGACCGAAAAGGATGTGTTTGTTGGTCGGTACGAAGTCCAGACCGTCGTTATTGACCACTGCGGGGGTGGCCCGTCGTGGATCGAGTTGCATCACGTTATTGGCGATGAACAGACTGTAGTAGCGATAGGCGACCAGATAGATCGCCACTGCTGCGACGACGATCCACAAGGCATTGATCGCCTCGCCGCGGCGTAAGGCCACTACGCCCAGAGCGCACGCACCTACTATGGCCAGTACCAGCCAGGGTAAGTGGCGTAGCAGGCTATTATTATTTTTCATTTTTTGTATTCCAGCCAGGGTGGACAGAAAGGACAACCAGCTCGAGTTTAGCGCTACTGGCCTTAAAGGCCAGCCCCCTACGTTGGTCTAGAGCCTTCCCATGGCAAAAAAAGCAGAAATAAAGCCTCAATAATGGCGTAGGGCTACAATCCCTTCATCCACAGAGGGTTTCACCATGACCGAGCATGCGTCTGATCGTCGTCGTTTTCGCCGGATCGCCTTTGATGCCAAGACCAAACTCCGGCAGAACGGTCGGGAATGGTCGGTGCAACTGGTGGACTTATCGCTGAAGGGCTTGTTGGTGCAGAAACCGACGCCCTGGCTCGGCATCGGTACTGAGTCGTTCGATGTGGATATCCACCTGGATGCCGATACCGATGTGCAGATGCGGGTCAGGCTGACCCATGACCAGACTGACCAACTGGGGTTTGAATGCGAGCACATCAGTCTGGAATCGATCAGCCATTTGCGCCGCTTGATCGAGTTGAACCTGGGGGATCAGGCAGAACTGGAGCGGCAGTTGGGCGCGCTGCTGGAGCACTGACCACCGGTGCGAGGGGTTAGCGCCCTCCCACATGTGTACTGCGGTGTTGCGGGCTACTCGAAAAGTGCATCCAACGCCTGCTCCAGCCGCGTCACTGCAATCACCTGCAACCCCGGCGGCGCTTCCTTCGGCGCGTTGCCCTTGGGCACGATCGCACGCTTGAAGCCGTGTTTGGCCGCTTCCTTCAAACGCTCCTGACCGCTGGGCACCGGGCGCACCTCGCCCGACAGGCCAACTTCGCCGAACACCAGCAGGTCGTGGGGCAGCGGCCGGTTGCGCAGGCTGGACATCACCGCCGCCATCAACGCCAGGTCGGACGCGGTCTCCAGCACCTTGACCCCGCCCACCACGTTAAGGAACACGTCCTGGTCATGGGTCGGGATGCCGCCGTGCCGATGGAGTACCGCAAGCAGCATTGCCAGGCGGTTCTGGTCCAGGCCCAGGGTCACTCGACGTGGGTTGGCCAAATGGCTGTCGTCCACCAGCGCCTGCACTTCCACCAGCATCGGCCGGGTGCCTTCCCACGTTGCCATCACCACACTACCGGGGACTTCTTCCTGGGCACGGGTCAGAAAAATCGCCGAGGGGTTGGAGACTTCTTTCAGCCCGCGGTCGGTCATGGCGAATACGCCCAGCTCGTTCACCGCACCGAAGCGGTTCTTCACCGCGCGCAGCAAACGCAAACGGCCATCGGACTCGCCTTCGAAATACAGCACGGTGTCGACCATGTGCTCCAACACCCGTGGCCCGGCCAGCGCGCCTTCCTTGGTCACGTGACCGACCAGGAAAATCGCCGTGCCGCTCTGCTTGGCATAGCGCACCAGCAGCGCCGCGCTCTCACGCACCTGGGACACGCCGCCCGGAGCCGATTGCAGTTGTTCGGTGAAAATCGTCTGGATCGAGTCGATCACCATGACCTTGGGTTTTTCGATCCGCGCGGTGGCGATGATGCTTTCGATGCAGGTTTCGGTCATCACCCGCAGTTGGTCCTGGGGCAAGCCCAGGCGGCGTGCGCGCATGGCCACTTGTTGCTGGGATTCTTCGCCGGTGACGTACAACGCCGGCATGCGGCTGGCGATGCTGCACAGGGTTTGCAACAGGATGGTCGACTTGCCGATACCGGGGTCGCCGCCGATCAGCACCACCGAACCGTCCACCAGGCCACCGCCCAGCACGCGGTCGAGCTCACCGGACGCGGTGGAGAAACGCGGGACTTCCTCGACGCTGACTTCGGCCAGGGTCTTGATCTGCGCCTGTTGCCCGGTCCAGCCGGCACGGCCGCTGGGGGCCGCGGCGCCGCCGCTTTCGATCATGGTTTCGGTGAGGGTGTTCCACGCCCCGCACTCGGTACACTGGCCGGCCCACTTGGGAAAGGTCGCGCCGCACTCGGTGCAGCCGTACATGCGCTTGGCCTTTGCCATTTGAGAACCTCCAACCGAAAAACCGCGATGATAGCTCAGCGCGGCGCCGGGGTCCGGATTTCACCGCCGGCCAATCGTGAAGCACTGTTGCCGATCGGGTCTTCGGCATTCAGGTCGGCGCCTTTGGCCTTCAACGCGTCGAGCAGTTCGAGACGCTTGAACAGCCCGGCGTACATGGCGGCGGTCTGCCCGGCGCCGTTGCGCTGGTCGGGGTTGCAGTCGGTGGCCAGCAGGCGCTGGGCAATCTTCAGCTCGCCCTTGAAAATCGCGCCCATCAACGCAGTGTTGCCGCGCTTGTCCTGCACACAGGCATCGGCGCCGGCGGCGAGCAGACGTTCAACGTAGGCGCTTTCGCCATGGTAGGCGGCGAGGATCAGTGCGGTGTAGCCCTTGTCGTCCTGGGTATTGAGGGGGAAGCCGGCGTCGATGAAGGTATCGAGCATGGGCAGGTCGCCGCGACGTGCGGCATCGAAATAGTAGCCTTGCAATTGCGCCTTGAGCGCCGCTGCGTCATTGGGCGCAGGCTGCCCGGCAACCCCGCTCAGCGACCAGCAGGCCAGCAGCGCGCCGATGAAGGTACGCATTGATTCAACTCCTCTACAAAACCCTTGTAGGAGCGAGCTTGCTCGCGAAAAACGTCAACGATGACGCGTGCATCCTGGATGCACGCGTTGCCTGGCAGATCTTCGCGAGCAAGCTCGCTCCTACAGGGGGGGGTGGGGTTAGTCGGTGAGTTTTTGTGCCAGCGCTTTCACGCGGGCCAGGTCACCTTTGGCGACCTTGGTCACGCCGGCGCCGTATTCCGGGTCGGCTTTATAGAGGAAGGACAGGATGATGTGCTTGCTCTCGTCGTCGGTGGTGGCCAGGGAGCCGCCGAAGTTGTCGATCAAGTCCTGACGTTCTTTCTTGCTGTAGGAGCGATACAGATCACCGGCCTGCTTGAAGTTCTGCTCACGCTGGATCTTCGCCTGCTGGGTACTGCCCGCCAGCGGCGACTGGCTGTAGCGCGCGGTTTGCGGCTCTTCCCGTGGCAGCAGGCGGCTTGGCTGGTAGTTCACGCCGGTGCTGGTCTTGCCGGAATTCATCGCGCCGTCCTGGTTGCCGTTGTTGACGGTGACCCGTGGCGCGTTGATCGGCAGTTGCAGGGCGTTGGCGCCCAGGCGGTACATCTGCGTGTCGGCATAGGAGAACACCCGGCCTTGCAGCAGGCGGTCTTCCGACGGCTCGATGCCCGGCACCAGATTGGCCGGGGCCATGGCCACTTGCTCGGTTTCCTGGAAGACATTGGCCGGGTTGCGGTTCAACACCATCTGCCCGACTTTGCGCTCGGGTATGCCGGGCCAGATCTTGGTGGCGTCCAGCGGGTCGAAATCGAACTTGGCCAGTTCCTCAGGTTTGAGCACCTGCACGTACAAGTCCCACTTGGGGAAGTCGCCCTTGTTGATATGGGTGACCAAGTCATTCGTCATATGGCTGTAGTCGCGACCCTGTACGTCGGTGACTTGCTTGGGATCAAGATTCTTGATGCCTTGCAGGCTCTTCCAGTGGAACTTGACGTAATGCACTTCGCCCTTGGCGTTGATCAACTTGTAGGCATGTACGCCGTTGCCGTCCATTTCGCGGTAACTGGCCGGCGTGCCGGAGTCGGAGTACAGCTCGGTCAGGGTGCGGGTGGCTTCGGGAACATGGGAGAAGAAGTCGAAACGACGCGAGTCATCATCCAGGTTAGTGCGCGGGTCGGGTTTGAAGGCATGGACCATGTCCGGGAACTTGATGGCGTCTCGGATAAAGAACGTCGGGAAGTTGTTGCCGACCAAGTCCCAGTTGCCGTCGGCGGTGTAGAACTTGGTGGCGAAGCCGCGAGGGTCGCGCAGGGTTTCCGGGGAGTGATTGCCGTGTACCACCGCCGAGAACCGCACGAATACCGGGGTTGCCTCACCGGCGGCGAAAACTTTGGCCTTGGTCAGGTCGCTGAGGTTATCGGTGACGGTAAACGTGCCGTGAGCGCCGGTGCCACGGGCATGTACCACGCGCTCGGGGATGCGTTCGCGGTCGAAGCGTTGCAGCTTCTGAATCAGTTGCACATCTTGCAGCAGCACCGGGCCGTTGGCGCCCGCGGTTTGCGAGTTCTGGTTGTCGCCGACGGCGGCACCATTGTCACGGGTCAGGTTGGCGGCCTGCACAGACAGCGAAAGCAGGCTGACGGTTGCCAGCACCAGCGCATGTCGCGCCAGAACGGGCGCGCGGCTCATTGGGTTGTTCATCGAGGTTTCCTCTGGTTTTTTTAATGCACATTCAGTTGTGCTTGCCAGAGGCTAGTGACCCGCGAGTCAGAAGATAAATAGAAAAACCCCAACGGGTCGATTGAGAAAATAATCTGGTAACTCACTGAAATCGCGGGTATTTCGCGCGCGATTGATGGCACTTTGCAAACTATTTGCGATTTAATGTGTCGATAAAAACCGACAGTGTTAACAGTTGTGTCAGGCAAGCCCGCTACGACTGACTTACACTGACTTCCACCCTTCTCATCTGTAACAAGGAATAACCTATGGGCGTGATCAGTGAGTTCAAGGCCTTCGCGGTCAAAGGTAATGTGGTCGACATGGCCGTCGGGATTATCATCGGCGCCGCCTTCGGCAAAATTGTTTCCTCGTTTGTAGGCGACGTGGTGATGCCACCGATCGGTCTGTTGATCGGCGGTGTGGACTTCGCTGATCTGGCGGTGACGCTCAAGGCTGCGCAGGGCGATGTCCCGGCGGTCGTGCTGGCCTACGGCAAGTTCATCCAGAGCGTGATCGACTTCCTGATCGTCGCGTTTGCGATCTTCATGGGTGTGAAGGCCATCAACCGCCTGAAACGCGAAGAAGCCGTAGCCCCCAGCCTGCCGCCGACGCCGAGCAAGGAAGAAGTGTTGCTGGGTGAGATCCGCGATCTGCTCAAGGCACAGAACGACAAACCGCAATAAGCCGTATCGGTTTGAACGAAGGCGCCTCCAGGGGCGCCTTTTTTGTTACCAGTAGTTCTCCACCGCCACCTGGCCGGGGCGCCGGGACAGGCTCAATTGCATATCGCGTTGTTTGAGCAACTGACGGGTGTCGTCGATCATCTGCGGGTTGCCGCAAATCATCACGCGCGAATGCTCTGGGGTCAGCGCGACGCCGGCTGCGCGCTCCAGCTCGCCATTCGCGATCAGGGTGGTAATGCGCCCGTGCAGGGCGCCGGGGTGCTGCTCGCGGGTGACCAGCGGCAGATAGGTCAGCTTGTGGGCGTACTCGGCCAGGTACTCACGCTGCGCCAGCCCCTGGATCAGCGACTGATAGGCCAGCTCCCTGGCTTCCCGGGCGCTGTACACGAGGATGATGCGCTCGAATTTTTCCCAGACCTCGAAGTCCTGCAGGATCGACAGGAACGGCGCCACTCCGGTGCCGGTGCCCAGCAACCATAAGTCACGACCGTCGACAAACCGGTTCAGGGTCAGGAAGCCTGTGGCCTGACGCTCGACCATCAACGTATCACCGACGCGCAGACGGCTCAGCTCGCTGGTGAACTCGCCACCGGGCACCACGATCGAGAAAAAATCCAGGTACTCATCAAACGGCGACGACACCACGGAGTACGCGCGCCATACCGTGCTGCCATCGGCCTTGGTCACCCCCAGGCGCACGAACTGGCCGGCGGTGAACCGAAAGCCCGGGTCACGGGTGGTGCGCAGGGTGAAGAGGCTGGGGGTCAGCGATTGCACGTCGAGCAGGGTCTGGCGGGTAAATTTCTCAGCACTGGCCGTCATGGGGAGCTCCGTTCTACAGGTGCCCTAGTGTCCCCCAAAGTCACGTGCGGAAACACCCGCAGTCGGTAGTGGCATTGTGAATAGAGCAAAAACCCCACAAGTTGATGGCTATTTAATTGCACTGCTAAACATTTGGCTATTAGTCCAAGACACATCACAACATTGCCCCATAGTGCGATTGTCAGTGACGCATAACAGACGCTAAAACCCACTAAAAAAGGACAAAACTTCGCAAAAAGTTGCGGACGGAAGTTGCACACCTGCTTAAAGAGTCTTAGAACACGACGAACAAGAACGAAAATTTCCGCTGCAAGTGTAGTCCATGTCCTACACTAATTTGCGTGCAACATTGGGGGCCAGGACGTACCCAAGTCACAAAGAACTCCATGGAGATTTTCCGATGGTCAACTGGCGCAATACACGACTCCCTAAACTGGAAGGCGAGGACAAGATCACCAGTGTATTTGAAATGGTAATCAACAAAACCTACGAGCTTGGCTTCCAATTCTGTTCCTTCACGATGAGTTCACAGCGACCCACACACCCATGCAAACCGATTTGCCTCAACAACTACCCAAATGAATGGAACTCCCTGTACGACCAGGCCCACTTTTTCGACGTAGACCCGGTTGTCACCCACTGCAAACGTTGCGTATTACCGATCGTCTGGGAGGAAAAAGTGTTCGGCGCCGCGCCGAATTTGTGGGAACTGGCCCGGTCCTCTGGCGTGCATCTGGGGTGGACCCAGGCGGTCCACGATTTCCAGGGCGTGTTCAGCATGCTGACCCTGGGACGCAGCAAGGGCGAGGTCAGCCCGGAAGAGCTGTACGAAAAGGCCGGCCAGGTATTGTGGCTCTGTCATGCGATGCATGCGGTGGTCGCACAGAAATATGCCGACAAGCCCAACGCGCCTTCGGCCTGCAAATTGACACCACGGGAGACAGAAATCCTCAAATGGTCAGCCCTGGGCAAAACGGCTGCCGATATCGCCGCCATACTGTGCCTGTCGGAACGCACCATTGGTTTTCATCTCAAAAGCATCTTCACTAAAATGGGCGTCAATAACAAAATCGCTGCGGTGCTCTGTGCCTCGAAAGCAGGCTTGTTTTAACCCGCTTTGAAACACCGCATGTAATCACTCCAAAAAAAAAGTAACATTTACGGCCAACTCTGAGTGTTGACGCAGCCCCTCGGTGCCGCCTCGCAGTTCACTCAGACGGTTCCGCCGGCCGCCACAGCGCCTGTCGAACACCCATCGATTACCCAGAGCCTCCCCCGCCATGCCCCTGCTCGAAAGCCCGTTCGCCCAGCTCGATCTGATCCGCCAACCCGAGCAGCACAATGATCCGCTGCAGGCCTTCGACGCCGCCGACGAGTATCTGCTCAGCTACCTGGCCGAACAGCAACCGAACGCCGCAACTCGCGTGCTGGTGCTTAACGATAGCTTTGGCGCATTGGCCGCCAGCCTTGAGGGCCATGTGCAGGTGACATCCAGCGGCGACTCGTTTCTCGCCGCCCAAGGCCTGGAAAAAAACCTGCTGCGCAACGGCAAGGCGTTCGATGCGGTGTCGTTCATCCCCGCCAGCCAAGTGCCTGTCGGGCCATTCGACCGGGTGCTGATCCGCGTGCCGAAAACCCTGGCGCTGCTCGAAGAACAGTTGATCCGCCTGCAGGGCCAACTGGCGCCGGACGCTGAAGTTATCGCCGCAGCGATGGTCAAGCATCTGCCACGGGCAGCCGGTGAATTGCTGGAGCAGTACATCGGGCCGATGCACGCGTCCCTCGCGCTCAAAAAGGCGCGGCTGTTGATCGCCACCGTTGGGGAGCGCCCGGCCGCCGTCTCGCCCTACCCCACCCGCTACGCCTTGGACACACCGGCCATCACCCTGCTCAACCACGCCAACGTGTTCTGCCGCGAAAGCCTGGACATCGGCACCCGCGCCTTCCTGCCACACTTGCCCACGGGCCTTGGCAGTGCGCGAGTCGCCGACCTGGGTTGCGGCAATGGCGTACTGGCGATCGCCAGCGCCCTGCAGAACCCGGACGCGCATTACACCTTGGTGGACGAGTCCTACATGGCCGTGCAATCGGCCGCCGAGAACTGGCAAGCGGCCCTGGGTGATCGCGAGGTCATCGTCCGCGCCGACGATGGCCTGGCCGGGCAGGCACCGCAATCGTTGGATGTGGTGCTGTGCAATCCACCGTTCCACCAGCAACAGGTGGTCGGCGACTTCCTCGCCTGGCGCATGTTCCAGCAGGCGCGCGAAGCGTTGGTGGTCGGCGGCGCCCTCTATATAGTCGGCAACCGTCACCTGGGTTATCACAGCAAGTTGGCGCGGCTGTTCCGGGGCGTCGAGCAAGTGGCCGCCACGCCCAAATTCGTCATTCTCAAAGCGCGCAAATAAAAAAAGACCCCGCCCCTCCAAAGAGGGGCAGGGTCAAAAAACCGTGCCGCAAGGCAACGGGATGGGATGTCAGTGCGTGGTCAGGCCGGCCGCGCTCATGAACAGGCGCATCAGGCTGGCCACGATGAACAGGGCCAGCACGCTGCCGCTCCAGATCATCGCCAACCAACCAAGGCGCCGCCACAGCGGTTGCTTCTCAGCCTGTTCAATCTCGTGCAACGAAGGTTTGCCGGACATGAAACGACCCTCCTAGTGATAACCGTCTTCATGGGTGACCTTGCCGCGGAACACGTAGTAGCTCCAGAAGGTGTAGCCCAGGATGAACGGGATGATGAACAACGTGCCCACCAGCATGAAGCCCTGGCTTTGCGGCGGCGCGGCAGCGTCCCAGATCGATACCGACGGCGGGATGATGTTCGGCCACAGGCTGATCCCCAGGCCGCTGTAGCCGAGGAAGATCAGCACCAGCGTCAGCAGGAACGGCGTGTAGTGCGCGTTGCGCGCCACGGCGCGGATCAGCCTGTACATGGTCACCAGCACCAGGATCGGCACCGGCAGGAACCAGAACAGGTTCGGCAGGGTGAACCAGCGCGAGGCGATTTCCGGGTGCGACAGCGGCGTCCAGATACTCACGATGCCGATCACCGCCAACACCACGAAGGCCAATGGTCGCGCCAGGTCGTGCATCTGCTCCTGCAACTTGCCTTCGGTCTTCATGATCAGCCAGGTGCAACCGAGCAACGCGTAGGCCACGATCAGCGCCACGCCGCAGAACATCGTGAACGGTGTCGCCCAATCCAGTGAGCCACCGGCAAACTGGCGATCGACCACCGGGATGCCGTCGATGAACGCACCCAACGCGACGCCCTGGAAGAACGTGGCCGCCAGCGACCCGCCGATGAACGCCTTGTCCCACAGGTGACGCTTGTGGTCCTTGGCCTTGAAGCGGAACTCAAAGGCCACGCCGCGAAAGATCAGCCCGATCAGCATCAGCATCAGCGGCAGGTACAACGCCGACAGCACCACCGAATAGGCCAGCGGGAACGCGCCGAACAATGCCGCGCCGCCCAGTACCAGCCAGGTTTCGTTACCGTCCCAGACCGGGGCGACGGTGTTCATCATCACGTCACGGTCGGTCTTGCCGGGGATGAACGGAAAGAGGATGCCGATGCCCAGGTCGAAACCGTCCATGACCACGTACATCATGATGCCGAAGATGATGATCACGGCCCAGATCAGCGGAAGATCAATACCCATCTCAATGCCCCTTATGCTGGAGGTCGACGTGATCGTCATCGCTGCCGTCATCGGCCGCCGACAACGGCCGCGCCGGTGTGCGTTTCTGGCCTGGGCCACCGTGGGTTGGCTCGATGCCATCGTGGGCCACCGGGCCTTTGCGCACCAGGCGCATCATGTAGCCCAAACCGGCGCCGAACAGCGCGAAGTACACCACCACGAACAGCACCAGGGTGATGCTCATCTGCGCCAGGCTATGCCCGGAGGACGCATCCGCAGTCCGCATCAGCCCGTAGACCACCCACGGCTGGCGGCCGATCTCGGTGGTGAACCAACCGGCGAGAATCGCGATCAAGCCGGATGGGCCCATCCACAACGCCAGGTACAGGAACGGCCGGGACGTATACATCTTGCCGCCCCGACGCAGCCAAAGGCTGAACAGGCCGGTGAAGATCATCAGGAAACCCAGGCCGACCATGACCCGGAACGACCAGAACACGATGGTCGAGTTGGGGCGGTCCTCAGGCGGGAACTCCTTGAGCGCCGGTACCTGTTTGTCCAGGGAGTGGGTCAGGATCAGGCTGCCGAGGTAGGGGATTTCCACCGCGTACTTGGTTTTTTCCGCCTTCATGTCGGGCCAGCCGAACAGGATCAGCGGCGTCGGCTCGTTGCCGATGTTTTCCCAGTGGCCTTCGATCGCGGCGATTTTCGCCGGTTGGTGCTGCAGGGTGTTGAGGCCGTGGAAGTCACCGATCACTGCCTGGATAGGCGCGACGATCAGCGCCATCCACATGGCCATCGACAGCATCTTGCGGATCGCCGGGTTGTCCTTGCCGCGCAGCAAATGCCAGGCCGCCGAAGAACCGACGAAGAACGCCGTCGCCACAAACGCCGCCGTGGCCATGTGCATCAGGCGGTAGGGGAACGAGGGGTTGAAGATCACGGCCAGCCAGTCCGTAGGGATCACGCGGCCGTCGATGATTTCAAAGCCCTGGGGAGTCTGCATCCAGCTGTTGGAGGCGAGAATCCAGAAGGTCGAAATCAGCGTGCCGACGGCCACCATCACGGTCGCGAAGAAGTGCAGCTTGCGCCCCACCTTGTTCCAGCCGAACAGCATCACGCCGAGGAAACCGGCCTCGAGGAAGAAGGCCGTGAGCACTTCATACGTCAGCAGCGGCCCGGTGACGGAGCCGGCGAAGTCCGAGAAGCGGCTCCAGTTGGTGCCGAACTGGTACGCCATGACCAAGCCGGAGACCACGCCCATGCCGAAGTTGACGGCAAAGACCTTCGACCAGAAATGGTAGAGGTCACGGTAGGTATCGTTATGGGTCTTGAGCCACAAGCCTTCCAGCACCGCAAGGTAACTCGCCAGGCCGATGGTGATCGCCGGGAACAGGATGTGGAACGAGATAGTAAACGCGAACTGAATTCGGGCGAGATCTAGCGCCTCCAAACCGAACATAAGTCTTCCTCTGTCAGGTAATACCGAATGCTGGCTGGAGGCCGCATCCACTGCCCCCACGGATATGGAGTGTGGCGAATTTCAATTCGTTTCTTTTTTTACCAACCACGTAGGGAGTCAGGCCTTGCGGCCGCCAGAACAAATCCTGAAATAGCTTTGATCTGGATCAATCACAGTCAAAAGAGTAGTCCCATTTTGGTAATTGGCCTGTGTGGTCTTTTGCCGCGTGACAGCTTGCCTCAGCGCAGTTTCTGCAACTGTTTGTTACAGCTTGATGCTAATCTCGGGTTTCCCTACCGCGCTGGCCCGAACTCCCGATGCCCAATGAACCCGCGTTGCTGTTGCGTCACCACCGCCCTTTCATCGCGTTCTGGCTGGCGCGGATCTTCACCGCCAGCGGCTTCCAAATGCTCACCGTGGCCATCGGCTGGAACCTCTATCAACTGACCGGCAACGTGCTGGACCTGGGCCTGGTCGGCCTGGTGGAATTCGTTCCCCGCGTGCTGTTCATGCTGCACACCGGGCATGTGGCCGACCGCTATGATCGGCGCAAGGTGGCGGCTATCTGTCAGACCGTGCAGGCGCTGATTGCCGTGTCCCTGGCCATTGGCGGCCTGACCGGCAATGTGACCCGCGAGATGATCTTTATCCTCGCCTTCCTGCTCGGCGCCGCGCGCTCCTTTGAAATGCCCACCACCCAAGCGCTGCTCCCGAGCATCGTGCCCAGCACGCTGTTCCCGCGCGCCGTGGCCTCGTCGCAATCGGCCCAGCAACTGGCAACCATCGTCGCCCCGGCCCTCGGCGGTTTGCTCTATGCGTTCGGCAGCGTGTGGGTGTATGGCCCGACCGTGGTGCTGTACCTCATTGCCTGCACGCTGACCCTCAACCTGCCCGCGCGCCAGACGCCGCTGAACAAGGCCAAGGCCACGATGGACTCGCTACTGGCGGGGATTCGCTTTATCCGCAGCCGCCCGGACATCCTCGGGGCGATTTCCCTCGACCTGTTCGCCGTGCTGCTCGGCGGTGCCACCGCGTTGCTGCCGGTGTTCGCCAAGGACATCCTGCTGACCGGCGCCTGGGGCCTGGGCCTGCTGCGTTCGGCGCCGGCGGTGGGCGCGCTGTTGATGTCGTTGTGGTTGGCGCGCTTCTCGGTCGACCGACACGTGGGCCGTGTGATGTTTACCGCCGTCGGGGTGTTCGGGGTGGCGACCATCGCTTTCGGCCTGTCCACCTCGTTCTGGTTTTCCCTGGCGGTGCTGGTGGTGCTGGGCGCCGCCGACATGATCAGCATGGTGATCCGCGCATCCTTCGTGCAATTGGAAACCCCGGACGACATGCGCGGGCGGGTCAGTGCGGTCAACGGCCTGTTTATCGGCGCGTCGAATCAACTGGGCGAGTTCGAATCCGGGATCACCGCCCACTGGTTCGGCACCGTGCCCGCCGTGGTCATGGGCGGGATCGGCACGTTGGTGGTGACCGGGACGTGGATCAAACTGTTCCCGACCCTGGCTCACCGCGACCGCATGCATGTGCCGCTGGACGAAGCCAAGGGCTGAACCTCACCACCAGCCGGTGCGGATATCCGTGACGTTCAGGGGCATTGATCAGCGGATATTGAGCTGGGTATTCAAGGTATTTCGCGGCGCGTTGATCGACGTGTTGCTGTATTCGAACCAGCCTTGGGCTTCGACATTCAGGTCGAACACATAGATGTAGCCCATCAACGTGCCCGCGCCATTGCAGGCCTGGCTGACGCTGCCGACCTGGCACACCGCGGTGCGTTGCCCGTTGAGTACCGCGCCATTGAAGCGACCCATCGGGTTGTTGCCCAGGCCAACCTCCATCACCGACACCTGGGTGGGCCCACGGTGCGTACACATCTGTGTGCTCTGGGAGCGCTCCGGAATCGTTTCCACACACCCGGCCGACTCGACCTTGAACACCCGCACCTCGCTCAAGGCCGGTGCAGTCGCGCCCCACGCCGGTGCCGCGCCTAACCACGCGCTGATACAAGCGATCAGAGCTAGACTCCACGGGTTGGCTTTTTTCATGCTGTCGATGACCCTGAATTAAACATCGGCGCAGTATGCCTCAAGGCCATGATTCACAGCCATGCGCCACAAAGCCAAGCCCGTGCGCCACACGGCCTCGGCTGCTGGTATGATGCGCCGCTTTTTCCGATCCTCTCTGAAACCACAGGCGCTTGGCGCAATTTGTGCTTTGACTTAGAGGTCAACAAATAACGACGCAACATAGCGTCACAGGGAGCAGGCATGCTGGAAAAGCTGTTTCAACTCAAAGCACACAACACGAACGTGCGAACCGAGATCCTCGCGGGCATCACGACATTCCTGGCCATGGCCTACATTTTGTTCGTGAACCCGAGCATCCTCGGCGAAACCGGCATGGACAAGGGCGCAGTGTTCGTCGCCACCTGCCTGGCAGCGGCCATCGGTTCGACCGTGATGGGCTTGATCGCCAACTACCCGATCGCGCTGGCGCCGGGCATGGGCCTCAATGCCTTCTTTACCTACACCGTGGTCCTGCACATGGGCCATACCTGGCAAGTGGCGCTGGGGGCGGTGTTCATTTCGGCGGTGCTGTTCTTCATGCTGTCGATCTTCCGCATCCGTGAATGGATCATCAACAGCATCCCCCTGCCCCTGCGCTCGGCGATTGCTGCCGGTATCGGCCTGTTCCTGGCGCTGATCGCCCTGCACAACGCCGGGATCGTGGTGAGCAACTCGGCCACCATGGTCGGCCTGGGCGACCTGAAACAACCGGCACCGATCCTCGCCGCCCTCGGTTTCGCGCTGATCGTCGCGCTGGAAGCCCTCGCGGTACGCGGCGCGGTACTGATCGGCATCCTGGCGGTGACCATTGTCTCCATTCTGCTCGGCGTGACCCCGTTCGGCGGCGTGACCTCGATGCCACCGTCCCTGGCCCCGACCTTCCTGCAGCTGGATATCAAGGGCGCGCTGGACATCGGCCTGGTCAGCGTGATCTTCGCGTTCCTGTTCGTCGACCTGTTCGACAACTCCGGTACCCTGATCGGCGTGGCCAAGCGCGCCGGGTTGATGGACAAGGATGGCCACATGCCAAAAATGGGCCGTGCGCTGATCGCCGACAGCACCGCCGCCATGGCCGGTTCGCTGCTGGGCACCTCGACCACCACCAGCTACATCGAATCCGCTGCGGGCGTGAGTGCCGGTGGCCGCACCGGTTTGACCGCGGTCGTGGTCGCGATCCTGTTCCTGCTGGCGCTGTTCTTCTCGCCACTGGCCTCCAGCGTACCGGCCTTCGCCACTGCACCGGCGTTGCTGTTCGTGGCCGTGCTGATGACCTCGGGCCTGGCGGAAATCGACTGGGATGACATCACTGTTGCAGCGCCGGTGGTGATCACCGCCCTGGCGATGCCCTTCACTTACTCCATCGCCAACGGCATCGCCTTCGGTTTCATCGCCTGGACCGCCATCAAGCTGCTTTCGGGCCGCTACCGTGAGCTGAACCCGGCGCTGGTGATTCTGTCGATTCTGTTTGTGATCAAGCTGGGCTGGTTCAACGCATGACTTTTGACGCCGCAAGCTACACCGTTCAACTGCAAGACAAGGTCACGCGCTTGCGTGACCTGCTGGCACCGTTCGACGCACCACAGCCTCAGGTCTTCGACTCGCCCCTGCAGAACTTCCGCCTGCGCGCGGAATTCCGCCTGTGGCGCGAAGCGGGGGAACGCCACTACGCAATGTTCTCCCAGGACGACAAGCGCACGCCGATCCTGATCGACGAGTTCCCCATCGCCAGCCAGCGCATCAACCAGTTGATGCCGCAGCTCAAGGCCGCCTGGCAAGCCAGCGCCGCCCTGAGCCACAAGCTGTTCCAGGTGGAGTTCCTGACCACCTTGGCCGGCGACGCGATGATCACCCTGTGCTATCACCGCCCGCTGGACGAGCACTGGCACACCGCCGCGAACCAGCTGGCCGCCGACTTGAACGTGAGCATCATCGGCCGCTCCAAGGGCAAACGCGATGTGATCGGCCATGACTACGTGGTGGAAAAACTCGACGTCGGTGGCCGCACCTTCAGCTATCGCCAACCCGAAGGCGCCTTCACCCAGCCCAACGGCACGGTGAACCAGAAGATGCTCAACTGGGCATACGACGCACTCGGCGATCGCCCGGACGATCTGCTGGAGCTGTACTGCGGCAACGGCAACTTCACCCTGCCGCTGGCCACCCGCGTGCGCAACGTGCTCGCCACCGAAATCAGCAAGACCTCGGTGAACGCAGCCCTGAGCAACCTCGATGAAAACGCAGTGGATAACGTCACCCTGGTGCGCCTCTCCGCCGAAGAACTCACCGAAGCGCTGAACGACGTGCGCCCGTTCCGACGCCTGCACGGCATCGACCTGAAAAGCTACGAATTCGGCAGCGTCTTCGTCGACCCGCCGCGCGCCGGCATGGACCCGGACACCTGCGAACTGACCCGGCGCTTCGACAACATCCTCTACATCTCCTGCAACCCGGAAACCCTGGCGGCGAACATTGCGCAACTGCATGACACGCACCGGATTACCCAATGCGCGATGTTCGACCAGTTCCCATGGACGCACCATATGGAGTCCGGGGTGCTGTTGACCCGTCGATAACCTCCCTTACGGTTCCTTGCGCGGCCGACCGCCCTTCTTGCCATTGGCTCGGGCGGCGGCGGATTTGGCCGCGCTGCTTTTGCGGCCGTTGTGCGACGCCACCAGGCTCACGGCCAGATCCATCAAGGGCTGGCTGGTCGCAATCAGGCCGGTGATGGAAACATGCAGGTCGCGGGCTTCACAGCACAGCGCCTTGCCGCCAAAGCCGACCTCCAATTGCTCGAAGTCCTGCGCGGAAAACCCTTCGAACTCCGGAAGACCGGCCACCGGCAACATGATGCGACTGCCATCGCTGAAGCCGATGGAGATGCAGTCATCCTCGTAACGCACCGAGCAGGCATTGGCGTACACACGCTTCAGTTTGCGCCCCCGCACTATGGCCTTATCGATATCGGCCTCAGTGATCGGTACATCGGGCAAAGTTTTGGCTTTTACGATTTTCATAGATCAATCTCCACACAATCTGGCGCCCTGACCAGATTCAAAAGGGTTCGCTGCCCCGCCACATCGTGTCGGGCGTTTGCAATCACATAGACGCCACGCCGAATGATCAACCCCGGCACCACCTCGTCGGCGTCCCAATCCCAGGAATGGTTCTCCAGGCAAACCGTTTGCAGTTTTTCCCACCAGATCCTTCGTACACGAGCCAGGACGTGTCGCTGCATCAACGTCTGGCGAATGCCCTCCAGAATCCCGGGGGGTGGCCGCCGCCGTTCGGGGTCTACATCCCAAAGCTCCACTCGCCCATCCAGAAAGCTGAAACGAAAACGCGCATCCCATTGCTTTCCCCTGACATGCACGTGAGGCGGGCAATGCTCATCCCTGAGAAACACCGCAATCACATGTCCTTTGTAAGTGCCTACTTTCATCGTAACCCATCCGTTAGGTTATTTTCCGCCGGGTAACACTTTTCCATACATCACCCGACAACCGGCTCCTTGATCAGGGCGTTTTTCACAGCGTAGTAACAGCGGGCAAACCGTCGAATACGGTCTTGTAACGACTCATGGCAGCACCTGGAAATGCCCGGTCTCACTGATTAACGGTTCGATAATCGAACACATCTATCGCCATCGATTGACCAAATTAACCATTCAGTACATTTTATCCGCACAACGAACAATAATTGTGGAGATCCCCTTATGCCGCCCATCGTGCTGGTGCTCAACGGCCCCAACCTCAACCTGCTCGGCACCCGTGAGCCCGCCACCTATGGCCATGAAACCCTGGCCGACATCGCCGCGCTGTGTGGCCGCAGTGCCGAGCAACTGGGGCTGACCATCGAATTTCGCCAAACCAACCACGAAGGCGAATTGCTCGACTGGATTCACGGCGCCCGCGCCCGTTGCACCGGTATCGTGATCAACCCGGCGGCCTGGACCCACACCTCGGTGGCGATTCGCGATGCGCTGGTGGCCAGTGAAGTGCCGGTGATCGAGGTGCATTTATCCAACGTGCATGCGCGCGAGCCGTTCCGTCATCACTCGTTCGTGTCGCCCATCGCCAAGGCGGTACTCGCCGGGTTTGGCAGCCACGGCTATCACCTGGCCCTGGAACATTTCAGCCGCACGGTGAAAGGATGAGCCCGATGAAACCGCGCGTCCTCGCCGGCCTGATCGGCGCCGGCATCCAGGCCTCCCGCACGCCCGCCCTGCATGAACAGGAAGGTGACGCCCAAGGCCTGCGCTACCTGTATCGCCTGATCGACCTGGAACCGCTGCAGCTGGACATCAATGCCCTGCCCGACCTGCTGCAGGCCGCCGAGCAGATGAACTTCACCGGGTTGAACATTACCTACCCGTGCAAGCAGGCGATCCTGCCTTTACTCGATGAATTGTCCGACGAGGCCCGGGGCATTGGGGCGGTCAACACCGTGGTGTTCAAAGCGGGCAAACGCATCGGCCATAACACCGACTGCCTGGGGTTCGCCGAAGGTTTCCGACGCAACTTGCAGGATGTCGTTCGGCGACGCGTGGTCCAGATGGGTGCCGGCGGCGCAGGCGCGGCGGTGGCCCATGCGCTGCTGGCGGAAGGCGTTGAGCACTTGAGCATTTTCGATGTGGACGCCAGCCGTGCCCAGGACCTGGCGGATAACCTCGCACACTGTTTCGGCCCGGGACGGGCCCAGGTCGGCACCCATCTGGAAAACGCCATGGCCGAGGCCGACGGGTTAGTGAACACCACGCCGATGGGCATGGCCAAACTGCCCGGCACGCCCGTGCCGCCGGCCTTGCTGCACGCGCAATTGTGGGTCGCGGAAATCGTGTATTTCCCACTGGAAACCGAACTGCTGCGCAACGCGCGCGCCTTGGGTTGCCGCACTCTGGATGGCGGCAACATGGCAGTATTTCAGGCGGTGAAGGCGTTCGAATTGTTCAGTGGCGTGGTGCCGGATGCACACAGGATGTTGGCACACTTCCAGAGCATGAAGAGCTGACGGCCGAAACCGCATCCAAATGTGGGAGGGAGTTTGCCCCTCCCACCGTGAATCCGCGCCAACCTCAGGTTTGCAGGTAACGCAGCACCGACTCGCAAATCATCTGTCGATGCCGCTGCTTAACGGCCTCGTCCGACAGTTCGATCTGAAAAATCTCACTGAACGTATGGCGGTTGGATACGCGATAAAAACAGAATGAGTTGATCAGCAGGTGAACGTCCAGCGGCTCCAGCCCCTCGCGGAACAGCCCCATTTCGGCGCCACGGCGCAAGGTCGTGCCCAGCGCATCCAGGATGTTGCTGTTCATCGCCTTGATTGAATCGGAGCGCTTCACGTACTCGGCATTGTGGATATTTTCGATGCAGACGATACGCACGAAATCCACGTTCCGGTCGTGGTGATCGAAGGTGAATTCCACCAGCCGACTGATCGCTTCGCGCGGTTCCAGGGCCGTGAGGTTCATGCGTGATTCGGTGTTGCGGATATCGCCGTAGAGCTTCTCCAGCACCTCGACGTACAACTGCTCCTTGCTGCCGAAGTAGTAATAGATCATGCGTTTGGAGGTGTGGATACGCTCGGCGATCGCATCCACGCGAGCGCCGGACAGGCCCTGCTGAACAAACTCGACAATGGCTTCTTGCAGTATGTTTTCGCGGGTCTTTTCCGGGTTGTTCTTGCGACTCTTGCGCGGTGCGTCTGACACTGCGGAGAGATCGGGAGTCAAGGTCATGGTGCGCTCACGGCCGTTTTTTTATTGTGCAGGCCGCGATTATGGGCCGCGGCGCGCCCCGAAGGAAGCACCGGCCCTGCCGTCACAACCGTGCCTGGCGTACCGCACCACTGCGCGACTTGGCCATCGCCGCCAGACGCACCGCCACATTGGCCGCACCGTAGCCGGCGTAGCCATGCTTGCGCTGGATAATCTCGAAGAAAAACCGCCCTTCGAACGGCTCGGTGTACACATGAAACAACTCACCGCCCTGGGCGTCGCGGTCGTACAGCACGTTGTAGTACGCCAGCTCGCTGAGGAACTCGTCGTCGAAATCAAAGCGCGCCGCCAGGTCGTCGTAGTAGTTGAGCGGGATATCCAGCAGCGGCACACCCGCCTCCTTGGCCCGGCGTACTTCGGCGAAAATATCCGCGCAGTCGAAGGCAATGTGATGCACACCCGAGCCGCGATAGCTCGACAGCGCGTGGGAAATCGCGGTGTTGCGGTTTTCGGAAATATTCAGCGGCAAACGAATCGAGCTGCAACGGCTGCGCAGCGCACGGCTTTTCACCAGGCCATACGGATCAGGCAGCACCACTTCGTCATCGGCCTCGAAATCCAGCAAGCTCTTGTAGAACAGCACCCAGCTGTCGAGGCTGTCGGCAGGCAAGGCCATCGCCATGTGGTCGATGCGCAAAAGCCCACCGCTGGTGGCAGCGCCCGGTTGCAGATTGAAATCGGTGTCGTATACGCCTTCGCTTGGGTCCACCAGGTAAATCAGGCTACCGTCCGGCGCGCGCACCGCCGCCAATTCCAGTTCATTCGGCCCGACTAGGCCACGATACGGCTGGCCCTTGTAGGCCACCGCCCGTTCCAGGGCCTTGGCGCTGTCCTTGACCCGAATCGCGGTGGCGCACAGCGACGGCCCATGCGCCTCGAAAAAGTTGTGGGCGAAGGAGTAGGGCTCGCAGTTGAGGATCAGGTTGATATCGCCCTGACGCAGCAGGCTGACGCTCTTGGAGCGATGCTGGCCGGCCTTGACGAAGCCCAGGCGCTCCAGCCATTGGGTGAGCTTGGCGCCGAGGTCTTCGTCCACGGCAAACTCAAGGAACTCGATGCCGTCGTATTCGCTGGCGGGCGGGGTTTCGAAGAGAATATCCAGCGGTGCGGCAGGGCGTTCCTGCGCCAGGCGTTGGCGGGTTTTCTCTTCGAGGTAGAGCAGCGAGCGCAGGCCGTCCGCCGCGTTGGCTCGGGTTGGTGCGGCGCGGAAGCCGTCGTTGAAGATTTCCAGGGACAGCGGCCCGGTATAGCCGCTCTTGATGATCGGCGCGAGAAAACCCGCCAAGTCGAATTCGCCTTGGCCGGGGAAGCAACGGAAGTGTCGGCTCCACTCCAGCACATCCATGGCCAGGATCGGTGCATCGGCCATCTGCACAAAGAAGATCTTGTCGCCGGGGATCTCGGCGATGGCGCTCGGGTCGCCCTTGAGCGACAGGGTGTGGAAGCTGTCGAGCAACACCCCGAGGCTCGGGTGATCGACCTGACGCACCAGGTTCCACACCTGCTGCCAGGTGTTCACATGCCGGCCCCAGGCCAGCGCTTCATAGCCAATGCGCAAGCCACGTCGGCCGGCGTGTTCGGCGAGCAGGCTGAGGTCATCGAGTAGAATACGTTCATCGCCCACGCAATCGGCCGAGGCGTTGCTGCACACCAGCACCAGGTCGGTGCCCAGCTCGTGCATCAGGTCGAATTTACGCTCGGCGCGCTCCAGGTTGCGCGCCAGACGGTCGCGGCGGCAGCCTTCAAAGTCGCGGAACGGCTGAAACAAGGTGATGACCAGGCCCAAGTCAGTGCATATTTGCCTGACTTCCCGCGGGCTGCCGTCGTAATACAACAGGTCGTTCTCGAAGATCTCGACCCCATCAAACCCGGCGGCAGCAATGGCTTCGAGCTTTTCCGGCAGGGTGCCGCTCAAGGAAACAGTGGCGATGGAACGTTGCATGGGGCGACTCCCGGCAATTGTTATTTACAGTAAATTATTCGCCCCCTAGCCTAATGCAGCAATTGAAATGTACGAACCAGTTAGTTTTCAGGGCGATTATCGAACACAATGGGCATTGGCGAATTGACGATTTTTTAGCCACTGCGCACCATCGATTCCGTAACAAAACCCAGAACACACCATAAAAATTTCAAAAACGGGTAAACCCTCATGCCTTCGCAAAACTCAGTCCTGGCTGCGCGCCCGGCCAACCCGCACGCCGGCATCGGCGACAAGATCCGCGGTGCAATGGCCGTCGGTAAAACTCGCTGGGGCATGCTGGCCCTGGTGTTCTTCGCGACCACACTCAACTACATCGACCGCGCCGCCCTCGGCGTGATGCAACCGATCCTGGCCAAAGAAATGAGCTGGACGGCGATGGACTACGCCAACATCAACTTCTGGTTCCAGGTCGGCTACGCGATTGGCTTTGTGCTGCAAGGCCGACTGATCGACCGCGTAGGTGTCAAGCGCGTGTTCTTCTGCGCGGTGCTGCTGTGGAGCGTGGCTACCGGCGCCCACGGCCTGGCCACCTCGGCCGTCGGCTTCATGGTTTGCCGCTTTATCCTCGGGCTGACCGAGGCCGCCAACTACCCGGCCTGCGTCAAGACCACCCGCCTGTGGTTCCCTGCCGGCGAGCGCGCAGTGGCCACCGGCATCTTCAACGCTGGCACCAACGTCGGCGCGATGATGACGCCGATGCTGCTGCCGTTGATCCTGCACGTATGGGGCTGGCAGGCGGCGTTCCTGTGCATGTCGGCACTCGGTGGGATCTGGCTGCTGTTCTGGGGCTTGAAGTACTACAACCCGGAAGAGCATCCAACGGTTAAGCAATCCGAATTGGACTACGTGCAACGGGAAGTCGAACCGGAACAGCCCCGCGTCCCCTTCAGCCGTATCCTGCGCATGCGCGGTACTTGGGCCTTCGCCATCGCCTACTCGCTGACCGCGCCGGTGTTCTGGTTCTACCTGTACTGGCTGCCGCCGTTCTTGAACCAGCAATACAACCTGGGCATCAACGTCACGCAGATGGGTATCCCGCTGATCATCATTTACCTGACCGCCGACTTCGGCAGCGTGGGCGGTGGGATTCTGTCGTCGTTCCTGATCGGCCGCGGGATGAATTCGATCAAGGCGCGGCTGCTGTCGATGCTGCTGTTCGCCTGCTGCATCATCGGGGTGATCATGGCCGCCGGTTCCAGCCAGTTGTGGGTCGCGGTGTTCGCCATCTCCCTGGCGATTGGCGCACACCAGGCCTGGACCGCCAACATCTGGAGCCTGGTGATGGACTACACGCCCAAGCACATGATGAGTACGGTATTCGGCTTCGGCGGCATGTGCGCGGCCATCGGCGGCATGTTCATGACCCAGATTGTCGGCCACATCCTGACCGTGACGAACAACAACTACACCGTGCTGTTCACCCTGATCCCGGCGATGTACTTCATCGCGCTGACCTGGATGTACTTCATGGCACCGCGCAAGATTCCCAGGGTCGACGCCTGATTCAGCGCCGCCGCTGCTGCCAGGCAGCGGCCAACCCGCTCATGCAGATCACCCCGATGCCGACCACCGTGGTCAAGTCGGGGGTATGCGCAAACACCAGCCAGCCCAACACGCCCGCAAACACGATCTGGCAATAGCCGAACGGCGCCAGCAAGGCCGGCGCCGCGAAGCGGAAGGCCTGGGTCAGCAGCAAGTGCGCGGTCATCCCGCAGGTGCCCAACGCCAGCATCAACACGCCGTGCCACAGGGTTGGCACTTGCCAGAAGAACGGCACCATCGCACTCATCACCAAGGTATTGCACAGGCCGGCGAAGAAGTTACTGGTGGTGGGCGTGTCGTATTGGCTGAGGATGCGCGTGAGCAGTTGGTAGAAGCAGAAGAACAATGCCGAGCACAGCGGCAGCAGCACCGCCGGGGTGAACAGTTCACCGCCCGGGTGGATGATCACCAGCACCCCGACAAACCCGCAGATCACCGCCAGCCATTGGCCACGCGTCACGTGTTCACCGAGCAGGGGCACCGACAGCGCCGTCACCAGGATCGGCGCGAGGAAGTTCACTGCGGTGGCTTCCGCCAGCGGGATGTAATGCAGCGCGGCGGTAAAAAACAGGCTGGTGCCCAACAGGCACAAGGCCCGCACCACCTGCATCCCTGGCCGCTTGCTGCGCAGCACGCGCAAGCCCGATTGCGGCAGGAAAATCCCGGCCATCAACAAGGTATGCACCAGGTAACGCGCCCACACCACCATCACGATCGGGTAGAACCCGGCCAGGAATTTGGACAAGGCGTCGTGGCTGGAGAACAGAAAAGTCGCCACCACAATCAGCAGAATGCCTTTGAAGGGATGGTTGACGCCGGAAAGTGGGGTGCTGACAGTCATTGAATTCTCTTGCGTGGCGGGCTGAACGCGGTGGTACTCAACCCGTTAATCTAGCAGTCGGGCATGCGTCTGCCCCAAGAGCATAACCAAACACAGTGCGAACAGCGCACTAAATCACTGCAACCGAGTCCAACGCTGCACGTTCGCCCCGGCGTTGCACACTTTTTAACCAAGGCCTTGCCGCTATGAAAAAAACTGTCTTTCTTCTGTCTACCCTTGCCCTGCTCGCCGCGTGCAACCAAGAGTCCAAGGCGCCCGCCAAACCGGCGCCGCCTTCCGTGCAAGCGACCCTGGTACCGCAAACCCCACCCACCGACAGTTGGGTCGGCAAATGGATCGGCGTCGAAGGCTTGCACCTGACCATCGCCAAGGACGACAGCATCGGCCGTGGCCACTACCTTCTTACCATGCAATACGGCCTCGACGCCGACGCCGCCGGCACCTTCAAAGGTGAAGCGGCCGAAGACGGCATCGCCTTCACCCGCCCCGATGGCCCGCAACAGCTGCGCGCCGGTGACGGTGCGGCAACCGGGTTGAAGTGGCTGGCGGATAAAAAGAACTGCCTGATCGTCGCCACCGGCGAAGGCTATTGCCGTTAATCACGACCATAATCAATCACGCTTAGCACACAGAGGATTGCCCCATGCTATGGAAAAAAGGCCGACGCAGCGACAACGTGGTGGATGCCCGCGATGACAGTGGCGGTGGTGGTGGTGGCATGCGTTTTGGCGGCGGCAAGGGCCTGAGCCTGACCGCGATTGTGTTGATCGTCGGCATCGGCTGGCTGACCGGCCAGGACCCGCTGCAGATCCTCGGCCAATTGACCGGCCAGTTGGAGCAGGCGCCCTCGGTGAGCACCCCGTCGCGCCAGGCGCCGCCGGCCAATGATGAGCAAACCGACTTTGTCCGTGCGGTGCTCGGCGATACCGAAGACACCTGGGCCCAGGTGTTCCAGGAAAACGGCTTGGCCTACAAGAACCCGAAACTGATTCTGTTCCGTGGCCGGGTCAATTCCGCCTGCGGTGGCGCCACGTCCGCCAGCGGCCCGTTCTATTGCCCAGCGGATCAGCAGGTGTACCTGGACCTGGATTTCTTCCGGGAAATGTCGCAACGCTTCCAGGCCGCCGGCGATTTTGCCCAGGCCTACGTGATCGCCCACGAAGTCGGGCACCACGTGCAGACCTTGCTCGGCATCTCGTCGAAGATCCAGGCTGCACGCCAGCAAGGCCGGCAGATGCAAGGCGACGGCGGCCTGCTGGTGCGTCAGGAGCTACAGGCCGACTGCTTTGCCGGCGTGTGGGCCAACCGCGCGCAAAAACGCCTGAACTGGCTGGAACCCGGCGATATCGAAGAAGCGCTGAATGCGGCCAACGCGATTGGCGATGACCGTTTGCAGCAACAGGGCCAGGGCCGTGTCGTGCCGGACTCGTTCACCCACGGCACCTCGGCGCAGCGCGTGCGTTGGTTCAAGACCGGCTTTGCCCAAGGCCAGATCACTCAATGCGACACCTTCGCGGCCAAGAGTCTTTAAATGAATACGCGATTGCGAATGCTGCTGGGTGTGCTGGTCGCCTGCAGCGCCTCCACCTGGGCCGCCGAGCAGGGGGTCAAGGCGGTCAGCCCCGAGCGCTTTCACCTGACGGCCGGCGACCTCAGCCTCGGCTTGAGCCAGGACTGGAGTAAACCCCTGCCCAACGTCACCCGTGCGTTGATCATCGTGCATGGTCGCCTGCGCAACGCACAGACCTACCTGCAGAGCGCTGAAGACGCCGCCGAACATGCCGGGGTTGGCGGCACGACGCTGGTGGTCGCGCCGCAGTTTCTCAATGACTCGGACGTGAAACGCCATCACCTGGCCCCGCAAGTGCTGCGCTGGAACGGCAATGACTGGATGGCCGGCGAGCCCTCCACGGGCCCCGGCCAGGTCAGTTCCTACGGCGCCCTGGACCAGATTATCGAGCACCTGGGCAACCGCACCGTGTTCCCGGCACTGAAAGAGATTGTGGTGGCCGGCCACTCCGGCGGCGGCCAGGTGGTGCAGCGCTTCGCGCTCACCGGCCATGCTCAACCGAGCCTGCAAAGCGCGGGCATCCGCCTGCGCTATGTGGTGGCCAACCCGTCGTCCTACGCCTACTTCAGCCCGCAGCGCCCGGTGCCGTTCAAG
The DNA here is from genome assembly GCF_024519615.1 of Pseudomonas sp. Pse79. NCBI lineage: Bacteria > Pseudomonadati > Pseudomonadota > Gammaproteobacteria > Pseudomonadales > Pseudomonadaceae > Pseudomonas > Pseudomonas sp. Pse79. The sequence goes on along the minus strand of NZ_JALJRR010000015.1, from coordinate 134,587 downwards.
GTCGCCGACTGCCCTGGCTTCAATGACTGGAAGTACGGCATGCAACACCTGCCCGCCTATGCCAAGGGGCAAAGCGCCGAGCAACTGGAACAGGCCTATGTGTCGCGTGACATCACCTACCTGTTGGGCCGGCAAGACACCGACCCGAACCACCCGGCGCTGGATAAAAGCTGCGAAGCCGAGACCCAGGGCGCGTACCGCCTGATTCGCGGGCACAACTATTTCGACTACCTCAAGCAGCGCCACCCGCAACTGACCCAGAAGCTGGTGGAAGTGCCGGGGGTTGGGCATAACGGCGATGGGATCTTCACTTCGCCTGAAGGGCAGAAGGCACTGTTCTCTCAGTAATACCTGCAGAAACCGGCTCAACCTGTGGGAGGGGGCAAGCCCCCTCCCACATTTGATCTCTATTGCCCGGGCTGGATCATCCGGCGCAGTACCGCGCAGTCTGCGGCATGCCAATCAGCCAGCTCGGGCCACGGGTTCTCCGGCAGGTTGACCAACACTGTTCTGGTCCCCGCCGCCCGGCCGCAATCCAGGTCAAAGCGGTAATCCCCCACCATCACCATCGCACTGGGCGATACATCCCAGGCCGCCGCCAGTTTCAGCAGGCCGCCTGGGTCGGGCTTGGGCGGCGCATCATCGCGCCCCAGTACATCCTCGACGGCAAAGCAGTCCGCCAGGCCAATCGCTTCCAACGTCACATGCGCCAGCTCCCGCGCATTGCGGGTCAGGATGCCCAGGCGACAACCCCGCCCGGCCAATTCCCGCACCAGTTCCACCGAGCCTTGCGCCGCGACCGAACCCAGCGCCAGCTCGCGCTCATGCTCCAGCAACCAGGCATGTTTGGCCGCCGCGACATCCGCCGGCAATGCTGCGAGGTGGGTGAGGATGTCATCCTCGGGCGGAATATCCAGCGCTACGCGAATGGCCGCGAAATCATGCACAGCCACCGTGAGGGTGCCGTCCATGTCGAACACCCAATGTTTAATCTGCGCCAGGCTCATGCCCAGTCCTTACGGTGGCGGATCAGGCCTTCCTGAGTGACCGAGGCCACCAGTTGCCCAGCGCGGTTGTACACGCTGCCCCGCGAAAAACCACGGGAATTGCCGGCCCACGGGCTGTCCATGGCGTAGAGCAACCAGTCATCGGCGCGCAGGTCGGCGTGGAACCACAGCGCGTGGTCGAGGCTGGCGACCTGCATGTCTTTCTGCCACACGGTCTTGCCATGGGGCAGCAGCGACGTGGTCAGCAAGCCGAAGTCCGAGGCGTAGGCCAGCAGGTACTTATGCAGCGCCGGCGTGTCGGCCAGGGCGCCGTCGGCGCGGAACCACACGTACTTGACCGGGTCGGACGGCTGCGGGTTGAACGGGTCTTTTTCGGTCACCGGGCGCACTTCGATCGGCTTGGGGCACAGCAACTTGTCGCGCATGTGCTCGGGGATCAGGTGGACGCGCTGCTTGGTCAGTTCCAGCTCCGACGGCAGGTTTTCCGGGCCGACCACCGCAGGCATGCTGGTCTGGTGCTCGAAGCCGGCTTCGTCGTACTGGAACGACGCGCTGCAGGTAAAAATCGGGTGGCCCTTCTGGATCGCCGTCACGCGGCGTGTGCTGAAGCTGCCGCCATCGCGCACGCGGTCCACCGAATACACCACCGGCAATGCGGCATCGCCGGGGCGCAGAAAATAACCGTGCAAAGAATGCACGTGCCGCTCGGCTTCTACGGTCTGGCTGGCAGCCGACAGCGACTGGCCGAGCACTTGCCCGCCGAACAGTTGGCGAAAACCCAGGTCCTGGCTGCGGCCGCGAAAGAGGTTTTCCTCGATCGGCTCCAGGGTCAGCAAGTCCACCAGATCTTCCAATACTTGGCTCATAGAGCAACTCCTACAATCTATGGGGCATTCCGGGCTGCTTATCCGTGCAGCGTGTCCAACCATTGGGCGCGGGTGATGCGGTACAAAACATGCGGGCGCAGCGGGTCATCGGCCGCGACCTTGGGGTGTTCAAAATCTGCCTGGGGATCGTAATGCATCCCGATGGCTTGCATGACTTTTTGTGATGGCAGATTGGTTTGGGTGGTGAAGGCGACGATTTCGTCCAACTGCAGGCGGTCGAAACCACAACGCAACGCGGTCCATGCCGCCTCGCTGGCATACCCCAGACCCCAATGCTCACGCGCCAGGCGCCAGCCGATTTCCACCGCAGGGGTGAAGGCGGTTTCAAAGCTGACATTCTGCAACCCGGTCAGGCCGATGAACTCGCCGCTGTCCTTGCGCTGCAAGGCCCACAGGCCGAAGCCGTATTCGGCGAAATGCCCACGAATCCGGCCGATCAACGCGGCGCTTTCCAGGCGGTCCAATCGGGCCGGGAAATAACGCATCACCTGCGGGTCGGCGCACATGTGCGCAAACGCCGGCAGGTCGGCATCGCGCCATTGGCGCAGCACCAGGCGTGCGCTGTGCAATTCCAGTATCGGCTCCATGGGTCCCCCTCCCTTGCCATGTGCGTGAGTGTACCGCGCTGTTAAGATCCGTCGCAGGTTCCCGTCAGAAAATCCCATGCCTTTGCCATTGATCTACCACGATGATTACAGCCCCGAGTTCCCGGCGGACCACCGCTTCCCGATGGACAAGTTCCGCCTGTTGCGTGACCACTTGGTGTCCACCGGGCTGACCCAGGACAGCCAATTACTGCGCCCACCGCTGTGCCCGGCGGACATTCTGGCCCTGGCCCATGAACCTGGGTATATCGAACGCTACATGAGCGGCGAGTTGTCCCGCGAAGACCAACGGCGCCTCGGCCTGCCCTGGAGCGAAGCCCTGGCGCGGCGTACCGTGCGCGCGGTGGGCGGTTCGATCCTGGCGGCGGAGCAGGCGCTGGAGCACGGCCTGGCCTGCCACCTGGCCGGCGGCACCCATCACGCCCACTACGATTACCCGGCGGGCTTTTGCATCTTCAATGACCTGGCCGTGATCAGCCATTACCTGCTGGCCAGCGGCCAGGTCAACCGCGTGCTGATCTTCGACTGCGACGTCCACCAGGGCGACGGCACCGCGCGCATCCTCCACGACACGCCGGACGCGATCACCGTGTCGCTGCACTGCGAAAAGAACTTCCCGGCGCGCAAGGCCCAGAGCGACTGGGACATCCCGCTGCCCATGGGCATGGGCGACGCCGATTACCTCAAGGTGGTGGACGACGCGCTCAACTACCTGCTGCCGCTGTACCAGCCGGACCTGGTGCTGTACGACGCAGGCGTCGACGTGCATAAGGACGACGCCCTCGGCTACCTCAAGCTGACGGACGAGGGCGTCGCCGCCCGCGATGAGAGCGTGATGCGCCATTGCCTGGGCCGCGACATTCCGGTGATGGGCGTGATCGGCGGCGGCTACAGCAAAGACCGTGTGGCCTTGGCCCGCCGCCACGGCATCCTGCACCACAGCGCGCAACGGGTGTGGACGTCATCAGGTTGTCATTGAAATATGGGCGTTACCCACAATGCCTGTGGAACGGCCTGTGGATAACTTGAGCGTAAACGTCTGAAAGCCAGTAACCGCATAGGCTGTAGGAAGCTGTACGTTTTTTGATCAGGAACTTGCGCCGTCCTCGGGTAGAATGCTCGGCCTATTCACGCGACCGTAGCCCTGCCCATGCCTCAGACCCCTGCCCAACACGTCACCATTATCGGCGGCGGCCCTGCCGGCCTGATGGCCGCTGAAGTCCTGAGCCAGGCGGGCCTGCGGGTGGACGTGTACGACGGCATGCCCTCGGTGGGGCGCAAGTTCCTGCTGGCCGGCGTGGGCGGGATGAACATCACCCATTCCGAGGCTTACCCGGCGTTCCTGTCACGCTACGCCGAACGTGCGCCGCAGATGGCGCCGTTGCTGCGTGCGTTCGGTGCGCAAGCACTGTGCGAATGGATTCATGGTCTGGGCATCGATACCTTTGTCGGCACCTCCGGCCGGGTGTTTCCCACAGACATGAAAGCCGCCCCGCTGTTGCGTGCCTGGCTCAAGCGCCTGCGCGACCACGGCGTGGTTATCCACACCCGCCATCGCTGGCTGGGCTGGAGCGCGGACGGCGGTTTACTTATCCACAGCCCGGACGGCGAAAAAACCATCCACAGCGACGCCGTGCTGCTCGCCCTTGGCGGCGGCAGTTGGTCACGCCTGGGCTCCGACGGCACCTGGCTCAAGCGACTGGAAGCTAAAGGCGTGCCCTGCGCGCCGTTACAGCCGAGTAATTGTGGCTTCGAGGTGTCGGCCTGGAGCGAACTGATGGTCAGCAAATTCGCTGGCGCACCGTTGAAAAACGTCGCTATCGGCCTGGGAGATGACAAGCCGCGCCTCGGCGAATGCGTGATCACCGCCAGCGGTATCGAGGGCAGCCTGATCTATGCGCTGTCGGCACCGATTCGTGAGGCGATCAATCGCAATGGCGCCGCCACGGTGCATATCGACCTGCTGCCGAGCAAGCCGCTGGACAAGGTCCTGGCCGCCTTGGCCAAGCCGCGTGGGTCGCGCTCGATGAGCAAGCATCTGCACAGTCAGTTGGGGTTGGATGGGGTCAAGGCGGCGTTGTTGCGTGAGCTGGCACCCGCCGAACATTTCAACGACCCGGCGCAATTGGCTGTGGCTATCAAGGCATTGCCCCTGAGCCTGGTGAAAACCCGGCCGATGGATGAAGCGATCAGTACGGCGGGCGGTGTGCCGTTTGAGGCGCTGGATGAGCGGTTGATGCTCAAGCAATTACCAGGGGTGTTTTGTGCGGGGGAGATGCTGGACTGGGAGGCGCCGACCGGCGGGTATTTGCTGACGGGGTGTTTTGCCAGTGGCAGAGCGGCCGGGCGGGGGATGTTGGAGTGGCTTAAGCGCTGAGATCTGCGGTGAATTCAAAGCCGTCATCGGGGGCAAGCCCCCTCCCACATTTTGACTATGTGAACCCGATCAATATGTGGGAGGGGCGGTGCGACGATTCGACTTGCCCCCGATGAGGCCATCAGCAGCGCCGCAAAATCACTTCTTCTTACGCGGCCCGGTGTTGAACACCGGCACCTTGCGCACCGGCTTGATCGACGGCTCGGCAGGCGCGACCTCGCCACTGTCCACCCACTTGCCCAGGTTGCGCTTGCCGCCACCACCGGAAGCCTTGGGCTTCTTCGGCTTTTTCGGTTTCTTCACCACTTGCCCACTGGCATCGGTGTCCGGCACGCGGTGTTCCGGTTCGAAATCCTGTTCCATATGCCGGGTCAAGGTCTGACGGGTCAGCATCTCGATGGCCGACAGCATGTTCACTTCATCGGCGCACACCAGGGAAATCGCCTCGCCGGTGTTGCCCGCGCGGCCGGTGCGGCCGATACGGTGGATGTAGTCCTCAGCCACAATCGGCAGGTCGAAGTTGACCACCAGCGGCAGGTCTTCGATATCCAGGCCACGGGCCGCCACGTCGGTGGCCACCAGGATCTGCACGTCGCTCGACTTGAAGCGGTCCAGCGCACGTTGACGGGTCGCCTGCGGCTTATCGCCGTGGATGCCGTCGGCATTGATGCCCAGGCCCTGCAGCTTATCCACCAACGCGTCCACGCCGTTACGGGTCTTGGCGAACACCAGCACCTGCTTCCAGCGGCCCTTGCGCATCAGGTGGACAAACAGCTCCGGCTTGCGCTTCTTGTCCACCGGCACCACCCATTGCTTGACGGTATTGGCGGCGACGTTGCGCGGGCTGACTTCGATGCTCAGCGGGTCGTTGAGCATTTGCCCGGCGAGCGTGCGGATTTCATCGGAGAAGGTCGCGGAGAACAGCAGGGTCTGGCGCTTTTTCGGCAGCATGCGGTAAATATTCGCCAGCTCCTCGGAGAAGCCCAGGTCGAGCATGCGGTCGGCTTCGTCGAGCACCAGGGTTTGCAGCTGATTGAGTTTCAGCGCGTTCTGGCGAAACAGGTCGATCAGCCGGCCAGGCGTGGCGACCAACACGTCGACGCCTTTGCGCAGCTTCATCATCTGCGGGTTGATGCTCACGCCGCCGTACACCGCGTAGGTGGTGAGTGGCAGGTGCTGGGCATACTCAGCAACGCTGGCGTGAACCTGCTCGGCCAGCTCGCGGGTCGGGCACAAAATCAGCGCGCGCGCCGAGTTGGCGGCGACTTTCGGCCCTTCCATGGTCAGCAGTTGCAGGAGCGGCACGGCGAAAGCGGCGGTCTTGCCGGTGCCGGTCTGGGCAGCGGCCATCAGGTCGCGGCCGGCCAGCACCGCCGGAATAGCTTGCGCCTGCACCGGCGTCGGGGTCTGGTAGCCGAGCGTCTCAAGGGCGCGCTGCAAGGGTTCGATCAGGCCAAGTGTGGCGAAAGTCATGTGGTTACCGTAGGGGAAATTCAGCGCCTAAGCGGGTAAAAAGGCGTTATGCGCGGCAGTTTACCTTATTTTCGGCCCAGGCTTTCGCCACTGGGGCAGGCTGATCAACAGCACGGCGCTGATGATCACCAACATGGCCAGTGCCTCTTCGATGCCGATGGACTCGCCGACAAACACGATCCCCAACAACACCGCCACCGCTGGGTTCACATAGGCATAGCTGGTCGCGGCAGCCGGACGCACGTGCTTGAGCAGGTACATATACGCGTTGAAGGCGATGATCGAACCGAACACCGTCAGGTAGGCCAGGGCCAGCCAGCCCTCCAGCGGCGGCATGGCTTGCAGGTGCTCACCGGACACCGCGCTGCCGAGCAACAGGGCCGCACCGGCCACCAGCATCTCCGCCGCACTGGCCATCGCGCCCTGGGGCAGCGGCAGTTGCCGGCTCCACACCGAACCGAACGCCCACGAAGCGGCGGCGAACAGCAGTAAAGCCGCGCCGATCGGGCTCGATTGCAAGGTGCTGCCCATGTTGAGCATGGCAATGCCGATAATGCCCAGGATCACCCCCGCCCACTCCAGACGGGTATTACGCGCGCCCCAGAAATAACCGCACAGCAAGGTGAACAGCGGCACGGTCGCCACGGCCAGCGCAGCGACACCGGACGACACCCCCGCGTGCTCCGCCAACGTGACGCCGCCATTACCGAAAGTGAGCAGCAAAATCCCGATCATCCCGGCAGACTTCCATTGCACCCACGTCGGCGCCGGCACTCCACGCCAGCGCAAAAACGCGTACATCAGCGCCCCCGCCGTACAGAACCGAATCCCCGCCAGCAACAGCGGTGGCCAGTACTCCACACCGATCCGGATCACCAGGTAGGTAGACCCCCAAATCACATACAGCGCAAAAAAGGCGGCGATCAACGGTAAGGGAAAGCGACGTGGGCCAGGCATTGGGCAGCTCTGCGGCAGAAAAAGAGAGGCTTATTCTAAAAAGACAGGTGCATAAACATAAGTTACAAAACCTGTTTAAACCGCCCATACACTTTTCAAAGCATGGTTATGAGGGCTATAAACCATGCTTTCGAAAGCCACCTGACGCTGGAGCCTTTTCATGGACAAATACGACCGCATGCTCCTCAGCGCCCTGCTCGAAGACGGCCGCGCGTCCTACGCGCAACTCGCGCGCACGGTCAACCTCTCCGCCCCCGCCGTGGCCGAGCGCGTGGCCAAGCTGGAAGCCAGCGGCGTGATCACCGGCTACCAGGCCAAGGTGGACCTGTCCAAAGTGGGTTTGCCGATCCAGTGCGTGATCGAACTGCGCCTGACCAACCATGGCAGCCAGAAGGTGTACGACGCCCTGGCCGAAATCCCCGAACTGACCGAATGCCACCGGGTCACGGGCGATCCGTGCGTGATCATGCAAGCGGCGGTAGGCACCATGCCGGAGCTGGAGAGTTTGATTAATCGGATAGCGAAGTTCGGGTTCAGCAAGACCTCGATCATTTTGTCGAGCGCGATAGAGCGGCGGGTGCCGTTGGGGCAGTTGGAGGGGAATGGGAAAAGTGGTGGCTGATCCAGCGCCATCGGGGGCAAGTCGAATCGTCGCACCGCCCTTCCCACTTTGATGGATGGA
>NZ_JALJRR010000015.1:0-126499 GCF_024519615.1 Pseudomonas sp. Pse79 | reverse complement strand
CGCCATCGGGGGCAAGTCGAATCGTCGCACCGCCCTTCCCACTTTGATGGATGAACACAGTCAAAATGTGGGAGGGGGCTTGCCCCCGATAGCAGTGGATCAGTCAGCTTATGTGTAGCTGACCCACCGCAATCGGGGGCAAGCCCCCTCCCACATTCGTTATGTGTGGTTCAACGAGGTTGCACACACTCCAGCGCCCGATCCACCACTCCCTTCGCCATTTCCACCAAATGCATCACCGCCCGTTGCTGCGCGTTCATCGCCTCACCCGGCAAGTGCGCAGTTTTCACCGCGCAATGCAGCAAGTCCGCCGCATGGGCGAGGGCATCTTCTAGGCTCAGGTTGTCATTCAGGATGAAGGTGGGTGCATCCGGGGCGGACGCTTTGAGGTAGTAGTCGATGGCGCGGCGGTTGAGCAGGGCGTCTTCGCTCAAGAAGTCTGGTGGATCGGGGGTGACTTTGACCATGGTGTAATTCCTCTGAAGTAAGAGGCCGTCACCGTTCGCTTGCACGCGAATGAGGGTGGCAGCTGTACGCAGGTGTGCAAGACCGGGGCAAAGGAAACCCGGCAGACCCCGAAGGTCTCCAGCGCACAGCCGCCATAACAGATAAACGCCGACCACTAAAAACCAGGCGTTGAGATGTAGGGCGCTAGCGCACCTTTGCGAACCGGACTTGCACGTCCGATCATCGATGATTCGATGACGAGGCGAGACTAGCTACCTGATCCGAGGGGCGCAAGGCCGTGGAATTCTCTAGGAAACGTCCCGCAAATGAAAGGGATTGGTCTTGCTTGCCACTAAAACATCAGTTCTTTGTGGAGGCTTTTAGCGGTCTTCTGAAACGTCAGTAGGCTAAGCGCTACTGCTTCGTCGGACCTTTCTGGTTTTTCCCGCCAACCACCAATCGCCCTTTGCTGAAACTTACTATCCGCCTGTCATTTACGTACAGGGACTACGGCATGCAGGAAAGCGATCTTCATACAGCAATCATGCGAAGCAAGTTTGAGCTCGAAAGCAAGGGCATCGATTTCGGCTCAACTTCAAGCATGGCGTTTCATATGGGAAACACAATGACAAGCTGCCCGGCAGTCATGGCTTTGCCTAATTCGCCTGGCTGGACCCATGGCGCCAGTTATCAGTTACTCAAGCCCATTCATGCGGAATCCTCGGTGCCGAGCACTACTTTTGACGAACTCTGGAAGTGTACAAAGCAACACTACGGCTTGACGGCCGCAACGGTTCTCACTGGTGCGGCGGGCATACCGATAAGCAAAATTGCCGTGGGCACTTGGGTTCAAGTCGGCTCCAGCAAAACGACGAACCTGGCTAGCCTCATCGGAATGCGCTTCTTCCCTCGTACATTGATCAGGCAGCCAACCGTGGCCAGAATGGCGAAAGCAACATTTGGAACTGTCAGGGTATTTGGCATTATCGGGCGAGGCATTCCCTTCGTGGCTGCGGGGTTGGCTGTCTTTGATCTAATCAGTATTGGTAAGTGTGCCTACGAGGCAAGAAATGGAAAGTAATCTGACCCGAGCCGAGATCAGCGAAAAGGTCATTCAACTGTTCGTCGATATCATCGGCTTCATCGACCGCAGCCAGGTGACGGAACAAACGGATTTCATCCATGACTTCAAGATCATCGATGACGATTTGACTTGCTTTGTCATGCAGATCAAGTGGCAATTCAAACTGCGCGCGACGCAGGCAGATTGGGATCACATCACCACCCTTGAGCAAATTGTCGACTTGATCGTTCAGCGTTCAAATCTGCAGTGCGGCCTCTGACGCCATCGGGGGCAAGTCGAATCGTCGCACCGCCCTTCCCACTTTGATGGATGAACACAGTCAAAATGTGGGAGGGGGCTTGCCCCCGATAGCAGTGGATCAGTCAGCTTATGTGTAGCTGACCCACCGCAATCGGGGGCAAGCCCCCTCCCACATTTTGAACGGCGTTGTTCTATCAGAACCCGCGATGCTTCTTCAAATGCTCATTGATCTTCGCCGCCGGGACTTTCTGCAAGGTACACAGCAGGTCGTGGGACAGCTCGCGCAAGCCATGGGTCCGTCGCAGTTGCTCGGCCAGGTGCGCCGTCAGGTTAGCCGCCATCTCCGCATCGGCCATGGCCCGGTGAGCCTGGCCGGTGTGGGGCAGTTGGGCATAGCTGTTGAGGGTGCCGAGTTTATGGTTGGGTGCAGCAGGCATGAGGCGGCGGGCCAATAGCAGCGAGCAGGCGAATTTTTGCAGGCGGGTGCGGCGGATCAGGCCCAGTTCGAAGTCCCAGAACTTCTGGTCGAACGCGGCGTTGTGCGCCAGCAGCGGTGTGGTGCCGACGAACTCGTTGACTTCGTTCATCACCCGCTCGGCCGGCGGCGCGCTGCGCAGCATGGCGTTGCTGATGCCGGTGAGCTGTTCGATAAAGCCCGGCACGCGCACGCCGGCGTTCATCAGGCTCTGGTAGCGGTCCACGATCTGGCCACGTTCGAGGATGACCACCGCGATTTCCGTGGCCCGGCAGTGGCTGCTCGGGGTGATGCCGGTGGTTTCAAAGTCGATGACCGCTATACGTTCCAAACCTGTTCCAACTCCGTCTAAGCATTTATCTATTGAACCGCAGCGCTTATTTGAGCAGCAACGCGCCTTCGATCGGCACGTAGCGGCTGGCGGCGCGTATCAGTGAGTTGGCCGTCAGCCCCGGCACGCCATAGGCCACGGCGTCGACGCCATGCTTGTGGATGATGCGGTCGAGCAGCATGTCGAAATCACCGTCGCCGGAAGCCAACACCACTTCGTCGACGTTAGCGGCGGCGTCCATGATGTCGATGGTGATACCCACGTCCCAGTCGCCCTTGGCCGAGCCGTCGCTGCGCTGGATGTAGGGTTTGAGCTTCACGGTAAAGCCCAGGTTGCGCAGGATCTGCTGGAATTGCTGCTGCTTGCTGTCACCACGGTCGATGGCATAGGCATACGCCTCGACGATCTGCCCGCGCGAGCTGATGTCAGCCCACAGGGCGGCGTAGTTGAAGTGGCAGCCATACGCCTGGCGCACGGTGTAGTAGAGGTTTTGTACATCGGCGAACACTGCAATTTTCTTCACCGCACTTCCCCATGACTGCCGCTTGGACCCCGGACGCGAAGGTCCGCAAAGGTTGCCAGTATGCCAGCCACGGGAAAGTTTCCGGGAAAAATCAGCCCGGGGCGGCAAAGCGCCCCGGCCTGGATGCGTCAGACGAAGGAATCGTCGTCGTCGAAGGAGGACGAGTTGTCGGAATAATCACTGTCCGCGAAGCTGTCGGAATTGTTGCTGCCCCAGTTGTCATTGCCCGCAAACTTCTGGTCATCGTTGCCCCAGTTGCTGTTGTCACTGGCAGGCGCGGGCACTTCACGGATGATTTCTTCCACCACTTGCGGCTGTTGCGAGTTGTGGTTGAACAGGCTGCTGATACCTTCCGCCAGCATCACACCACCGGCCACACCCGCTGCGGTTTTCAGGGCGCCACCGAGAAAGCCACTGCCGATGGGGGCGGCGGCGGGTTGTTGCGGCTGTTGGTAATTCTGCTGTGGGGCAGCGTAGTTTTGTTGCGGCGCAGGCTGTCCGAAAGACGGCCGAGCCGGTTCACGCCAACCGCCGCCGGATGAGGCCGGAGCGCTCTGTGGCGGTTGCGCGTCACGGGAACCGCCGCCGAAAATGCTCGACAGAAAGCCACCGCTGCTCGGCGCCGGTTGTGCCGCCTGGGACTTGGCCCGCTGCAGCTCGTCCTGCAATTGCTGGATCTGTTGCGCCTGCTGCTTGTTCTGCGCGTCGAGGTTCTTGAGCGCGTGTTCCTGCACCAGGATTGACTGGGTCATGTAGTACCCGGCCGCCGGTTGGCGCGTCATATGCTCCTTGATCCGCGCTTCGGCCTGCGCGTCGCGGGGGGCTGAGTCCGTTTCGGCCTGTTGCAGCCGTGAAAACAGTCCATCGATCAGGGTTTGCTCTTCGCTGTTCATGGCGACCTCGTTAGATTGCCGGTAGAAATCATGGTCCGGCCTGTGATCAGGCTCGGTCCTGCTAGTTATGGGGGTGTTACCAGTTGTTTCAATGGTCTTTACTCAAGGTTTACGTTTGCTTGCTCACGGCACCTATCGGTTAAAGTGTGCCCCTGCTTTTTTTCGGCCTGTGATGACTCTGATGAATCCGTTAGATGTGCTGCGCGACTCCCTCCGTTTCACCCAGCGCAACCTGGGCGCCATCGTCCAGCTGTGCCTGCCGCTGGTGATCCTCGAAGCCCTGCTGCAACAGGTGCTCGACCACACGCTCGGCCCGGATGCCTTCCCCGGCTACAGCGTGGTGGTGGGGTTGCTGGTGTATCCGCTGTACACCGGGGCGCTGATCCTGTTTCTCGACGCCCGCACCCGTGGCGAATCGCCGCGCACCAAGGATGTGTGGGCCATGGCCCTGACGCTGTGGCCGCGCTTCGCCCTGCTGACGGCGATGAGCACCCTGCTGATACTGCTCGGGCTGTCGCTGTATTTCCTGCCGGGCCTGTGGCTGATGGTGGTGCTGGCGTTCGCCGAATACCTGCTGGTGCTGCGCGGCATGCCTGCACTGGCGGCGATGAAGGAAAGTTTGCGCCTGACCCGCGGGCATTTCTGGCGAATCCTGGTGTGCCTGCTGTGCGTAATGACGCCACTGTGGCTGCTCAAAGGCGCCAGCATGGCGGCGTATCCCGAGCCCGCGCCGTTGCTGGGCGTGCTGATCGACAGCGCGCACAGCTTCCTGCAGCTGTTTACCAGTGTGGTGCTGTTCCGTTTATTTATGCTGATCGGTGGCGACGCCGACGTGCGGTGATATGCTCCGTGTCACCCCTGACACGCTATAAGCCGAGCCGATGACCCGTTTATTGCGCCTCACCTTGCTGGGCCTGCTGATCATCGCGGGCCTGCTGACGGCCCTGATCTACAGCCTGACCTGGCGCCCCGCCGACAAGCAAACCCTGCCCGTGAGCTGCATCGCGCCCCGTGCGCCGACCCTGCTGCCCGGGCAGGCGCTCAAGGTGATGACCTGGAACGTGCAGTACCTGGCCGGCAAGAACTACGTGTTCTGGTACGACACCGCCGACGGCAGCGGCCCGGACGACCGCCCCACCGTCGAAGACATGGCCTTCAGCCTCGACGAAGTGGCCCGGGTGATTCGCGACGAACAGCCCGACATCCTGCTGTTGCAGGAACTCGACGAAGGCGCCAAGCCGTCCCACTACCAGGATCAGGTGGCGCTGCTGCAAGAGCGGCTCGTCGATCTCTACCCCTGCAGCGCCCAGGCCTTCGACTGGAAAGCCGACTTTATCCCCAACCTGCATATTTTCGGCAGCGTCGGCCGCAAGCTGGTGACCCTGAGCCGCTACCAGATCGAACACGCCGAACGCCTGCAACTGCCCGTACCGCCCGCGGATTTCATCAGCCGTCAGTTCCAACCCAAACCGGCGTTGCTGCTGACCTATCTGCCCTTGAGCGACGGCGGCCAACTGGCGGTGCTCAACACTCGCCTGGAAGGCGACGCACCCGGGCGCAGTGCGGTGCAAGCACAAGTCCAGGCCACGGTAAAACTGCTGGATAAGTTCGAAAGCCGCGGTACGCCGTGGTTGATCGGCGGGGATTTCAATTTGCTGCCGCTGGGGCAATTCCTGCGCCTGGATGCCGGTAAACGCGGGCAGTATTCACCGGACAGCGAACTGCATCTGCTGTGGGACAAATACCCGATGATCCCGAGCAACAGCGAATCCACCGGGATTGATCGTGAGCAGTGGCTGACGCACTTTCCGAATGACCCGAGCCTGGACGGACCGGATCGCACCGTCGATTACCTGTTCTACAGCTCGCGGATCAAGCGTGTAGAAGCCAAGGTGCGCCAGGCGGATACGTTGCGCATTTCCAACCATTTGCCGGTCATCGCCCGCTTCCTGCTGCCCGCCGCGCAATAACCGCCCCTCCCACATTTGAATCGCGGTCACGCTTACTTGCGGGGTTTGATTCGGGCGGTGGCCTCGGCCACCAACGGGTCATCCGGCCAGTAATGGGTTGTATCACCTATCGTTAGACCACATTGACAGGCGATCAGCCCATCAAAATGGATGGTCTCAGAGTAAACCGTCCGAAAGTCCATTGACTGTCAATAATCGCCATAGAGATTGACGAACTCTGCCAACACCAAAGCCAACATTGACACCATCTGCAGAGCAGCGACTTTGCTCGCAGGGCATACATTGACAGTTTTTACGATGATCTGAACCTAACGAAGCTTATTGATTCTGTTGCTTGAGGCAGCTGAGGCCCGTGTGCTAGCAATGCTGTTCACTCAGGCTGCCGAGAGGTTTTTGCTTTCGGTTCTTCGGTGAAACCCAAGAAAAACGCCGCGTTCCTATTTGGGGTAAGCGGCGTTTTCCTTAAGTTAACAGCATTGCCGTGTGCTCGTGCCTTCTCATATCAATTTGTATTTTCGCTAGATAGCTTATCCAGTTTCTTTTTAAGTAAGTCCTTGGCTATGGGGCCAAGCGCTTCTGTCAATGCCTTCATTTCAGCTGTCGCATGGTCTGCGCCAGACAATGTTCCAGATTCAGAAACTGCAAACTTTACGTATACAAGCGTAGTATCGGGAGTGATAAAAGGCGTCGGCTTAGTTAATGAGGGGCTTGCTATAGTTGTTGATGTGTTGATTTTATTATTGATGGGAGTTTGGTTGAGTTGCTTGCCTTCGTTAACTGTAATATTACCTACAGTTAATGTTGTACTTCCACCCTCCGCGATTTCTCCTGTTGATTTCTGATAGGTCTGAGTCATCGCGATAGCAAGTGAGATTTTCCCTTGGGCATCGCTAAAGCAATGAGATTCGCACTTTGTTAGAGCCATGCTTTGCTTGGAAAATACATATACTGGTGAAAGCTGGAAGGCATCATTACCAAACCGTGTAACTCTAAGGAGAACAGCCATTTGTACTTGCTCTATATTGATTTCAGTATTTTTGTCTTTTGAATCGCTGGGCTGATAGCGAATCAACGCAATGCACGTTGTTTTTTTGATGTCTTTAGTGTTGGTAACCCAGTCACTTGTCCAAATTTTGTTTGCGTCATTTTTTATGGATTCTATTTTGTCTGTTATGGCTTTATTTGTTGAGTCGATTACTACTCCGCCAATGGCGCCAAGCACACTTGCTACCGCTATTGGCATACCTGCGGGAACGAGCGGGGTGGGTTTGTTGGTGCAAATCTTACTATCATAATCCGCCCCAAAAAATGATGGAGCCTCATTTTCGTATGGCACTGCTATCGTTCTGTCATATGTGAAATCCGAAGGGTTGACCTTCGGACCGAACATTATGCCTAATGAATTGCAGCCACAAAGTAATAAAACGGATGCAGCGGCAAGTATGATTCTGAACATTTTTACCTTCCTGGCTAGCTGCCTGTTATGTTGTTTTAGGGTTTACATCCAACCTTTAGGTGTGACTCCTGCATGTTTAGGGAAGAGACTCAGGGAGCGATGATCTGATTGCAGTGTGCGAGCGCACTCGCATTAGAGCTATAGCAGCTTTTGGCAGCTGCAACATAGCTTGTTGAAAATAGTTCATTTTAAAAGCAGAAAACCTTCATTATCTAATTGTTTTTATTAGACAAATTAAATTTTATTAGTAACCCCTTGAAAAAACGCTTGCTTTGTCTATTGTTTTTCTGAGTTCGTTTGTTTTTTTACTCTGGTCTTCTCGGCATGGCTTTGTGAAGTTTCGGTAAGAGCGTTTAGTTTTGATGATAAAGGAGGCTTAAATGCGTAATGAGATCACTGCAGCCTTAGGAGGGACATTTCTTCTATTGTGCACTTCAATTCAAGCGACTTCTGAGAGCGCTCCTGATGAACCTCGTATTTCTGAGGGGTACGATGAGCGTACTTTGTATTTTTACACTGAGGGTGGGGCCGAAGGCGGAGGAAATACCCAAAGTCAAGCAGTGGCGGGAGCACGTCAATGGGACCCAAACCGCAAGTTGAAGGTTTGTATGTTTGGGGGGAATAAAGTTATAGCTTCCTTGATACGCCAAGCTGCCGGCAAGTGGAACGGCCTATCTAGCGTGAACTTTGATTTTGGTCCTGAGCCGCAAGGATACAACTGCTTGTCTCCTTCAGGTGGATTTTATCAAATTAGAGTAGGGTTTGGTGGGAGGGGATATTGGTCTTTTATAGGTAATGATAGTGAATCGCGGGCGGAGGTTTTGGCTCCATCTATGAATTTAGAGGGGTTCAACACAAAATATTCAGAGCCTCGTTTCACTATTTTAGATGTGTATTCTAAGGCTAAGGACTATGATAAAAGTGTAATTGTGCATGAGTTCGGACATGCGCTTGCGCTGCTTCATGAGGCTCAGAATAAAAACATGAACTGTAGGGCTGAGATAAGATGGACGGGCAAAAACAATGTTTATGATTACTATGCCAAGCCTCCTAACAATTGGGGGCGGGAGCAAGTAGAAAGGAATATCGGGTTTGCAACAAATATCGATCCTGATTTTATATCAGGAAAGCCGGACTCAAAATCTCCAATGATGTATATGTTGCCTAAGGAAATATTAACAAGGGGGGCTGATAGCAAGTGTTATCTGACCGCTCCTAACATTGAAATCTCTGACGGTGACAAAGAAATTCTTGCTCAAGTTTACCCATTGAAGTCTGAAGCGGAAATGGTTGTATATGCTCAGTCTGAAAACTCTAAAGTTCGGACTTCTTCGGCAGATATGAGTTTGAGTGAGAGTAAGGATCTTCGAGAAAGGCTGATTGTTGACTTGGAGTCTGATGATATTCTTGTAAGACGGGACGCTCGTGTTAGGCTGGGTGGTCTTTTGCAGAGTTCTAATTCAGCAGATGATTTAAAGGAATTAGTTTCTAAAATGGCTGGAGCGTCTTATCGTTATCAATTGGGTGTAGCTGTGGCAATTGCGAACGCTCCTCGGAAAGTAAATATGAGCGAAGAGGTTAGAAAGGTGCTGGTCGACAGGGAGCAATTAGTAGATGATTCCACACTAAAAAATAGTCTTCGTGCAGCCTTGGATAAAGATAAAGTACTTTTGCCGCCTGCGGTTAACGTGCATAAATGATTGGATCGCGGTAGGAATGGCAGTTGCCTGCCGCCCCCCGCACAGACCCTTACGTGCAAAATTACCGCATACGGCTGCTGCCTTGGGTTTTGACGCCGAAGCGGGCTATGGGTGTTGCCGCTGACCGAAAACTGACCCACCGCCGGATCCAAAAGCGCGATTTGGCTTCAGTTAGGACAGTAGGCCTCTGCCCTCGAAAGCGCTGTCGGGATCTGCCTAGCGCTGAGCAACATTGTCTCTGAGCGCCACATAAGCTTCCACGACACTCTCAAACCGACCTTCTATAATTTTTGACTGCTGCTGCGCAGTAAAGGCTAATTGAGCACTGATGTGACTCTCTTCAAGGGAGGTGTTAACCCTACTTTCAAGTCCTGAGAGAAGTGCTGAAGATCATGGACCACTGTATGGCTGCCTGAACCAGCTTTATCACTGCATCGTCAAAAGGCTCAGCTATCTTCGAGGGTACAAGGTCAATGAATTTTCTCAACTCAAGTCGCTCCGACAACAGAAAATCTCGCCACTCCATTAAATACCGTACACCTCCTTAAGTGAAACTCCGAGTTCAAGGTCACGCTCCATAACATTGTAAAAGTCTTGATAATCATTCAATACGAGCTTGGCCGCATTAAAAGTAGGCAAGATGTAATGCTTATACGATACTGCTCGATGCCACTTGCGTTCATTTAGCAGAGCAATGAAGCTGTCGATTAGACGGAGAACTTCAATGCCTCGCCATGGCGAAAATCATTACTTATTCCAAATTTGAATAATCCAGCTCCACCAACATATTTCTAAGTTGCTCCAGACTTCCTTGCGAAGCTTTTCTCAGTTCAAAAAAATATTTAGCTTAGACTCACACTTATTCACAATTAGCAAAGTTGTTATCTCATTCTCCACATGGTTTTTTGAAAAACCCTCATCCCACTTTATAAGATTTTTATTTACAAGAGATGAAATCACCAGACGTTCCCTCTCGCAAAACTCCACGACAACTTCGCTTTCTTCCAAATATAGACAAGTGTAGGATCCCACTTGGGTATGCGCCTTCCAAATCAAGTCACAAAGTAATATTCTTTGCTCTACGTTCAGCTTAGATACCTCATGGACCAATGCCTTTACATCGTCGATGTATTGCTCTACTTGATCGAGATCTATTTCCGAATCGAGCTGAGCCTGTTTTAAAAGTTTCCTAATCGAGCCAAGCCGAACAATCTGCCCCCATTACCTTTAATTACTTAGACCAGCGGCTTGAATATTTCCCCACCAATGAACAAGCTATTTACTTTAGAAATCTCCCCCTCATCATCCAGAGAATGTATCAGAGCATTAAATGTTTTTATTGTTAGCACCGTGCAACTTGTGCCAAGCTCGCCAAAAGTTTCACTTATTTTAGGCGCCATCTTATCCGAAATAATAAAAAACTTAAGCTCATCAAAGTCTTTTGACATCTAAAGCCGATCAAAATTCCTCATTGTGTCTTTCAGCTTTTTAACACTATTAGTTAATGCCACTTGGCAGGCCACTCTGGCGCCTTTGTCGCTCAAATCAATTGCAGGATATGTCGAGGAGATCCCGCTAGCCAGCTCAAAGCTTAACCCGTAGTACAAGTTTAAAAGTCGCTTAACAAACCGCTCAAGCTCTACATTAACATCAGTTTTTCCAGCTGAATTACTTATGCTTACATTAGCCACAATATAAGCCAAGCATTTTTCAATATTTTTAAGTTCTTTTCCAGTCTTGATAATCATATTATCATTATTAAAGTTGACATGTATTTTCTAGGAGTTCTTTAACCACTCATGGCCTTCGGGGCTTGGCTTTAGCTGTCGCTTCTGCGATTAAAGGATTGTCGGGCCAAAAGTGCTTTGGATATCTACCTTTGAGGTCTTTCTTGACTTCCACATAGGTACTCCGCCAGAAGTTGGCAAGATCTTGGGTGACCTGTACAGGCCTCCGAGCCGGCGACAACAAATGCAGTGTCAGGGCCTGTTTCCCCCGAGCAATCCGAGGCGTTTCGGTCAGCCCGAACAACTCCTGTAGTCGCACAGCAAGGATTGGCGGGTACTCTGAATAATCAATGCGGATGTTCGAACCAGAAGGTACTTGAATCGTCTGCGGCGCTTGAACCTCTAAATCCTGTGGGAGCGGCCAAGGCAGGAGGTTTCTAACTATCGAAGACAGATCCAGCTGGCTGAACTGGCTGAGCCTCGTGATTTTTCTCAGATACGGCGTGAGCCACTCCTCCAGCGTGTCCAGGAGGTTGTTATCGCTGAGATCAGGCCACTTGGTTTCTGCCTGCCCATTTTGAAGATCGAGCTGACGCAGCAGATCGACCCGCGCTTGCCACTGCCGCAGCTCAGGGTTCCAAGGCAGGAGCTCAATGCCTTTCCGCCTCACCAGGTTGACCAAGGCAAGCGAACGGGTTTGCTCATCAAGATTTAGCAGAGGTGTTGTGGACAGCACCAACTGACCCACCTTCAACTGCCGCTCAGCCTTGAGTACTCCTTCCCTCTCGTCCCAGTCGACCTCATCGACAGACCTCACAAGGTAAGCCAGCTCGTCATCGAACAGGGCCGGATCAAGGTCACTTGCCAGGTAGATTCGCTCCTCACGCTGCCCTTGCCGGCTACCCAGGTCGGCCACTACCAGCCACTCGTGCTTGGTGAGAGCATCAGGCTCTGAGAACACGGCAGCCCGCCCGTTGGAGAGACGGTACTCGGATGCACTTGCACGCCTCTGGAGGCCAATTCGGTCAGGGTAGGCGAACGCCAGTAGGCATCCTACCCATCGTGGGTGATCGGGCTCGCTGGCGGGGCTATAGGCCCTTCCACGGAGCAGGGATCGGTACTGCCGAGCAGACTGCTTTACTCGCTGAAAAGAGGCACCGCCTCGGCGCGAATGTTGCTCTCCTGACAATGCATTCAGCCTAGTGTGAAGGTCGGCACCTTCTCCACGCAGGACGTCTTTCTCACCCAGCAGCGCGGCGACGTTGCAAGCCAAATCATCCAGTCCCATCGCGTTACCTTTGATGAGCATGTGGGCGATCCGTGGATGTGCTGGGAGCTCGCTCATGGCCGAACCGTGTGGTGTGAGCTGTCCAGCATCGTTGAGTGCACCCAGCCGCTTCAGCAGGTCTCTGGCTTGGCCGAAAGGGGCTGACGGAGGTTGGTCGAACCAGGTCATCTCTTCCGGCTTCATTCCCCACCGGGCCAATTGGAGAGCCAGGGCTGCAAGATCAGCCTGCAAGATCTCTGGGGTGCTGTAGCCTGCCATTTGTTCGTGCTGCGATTCCGACCATAGGCGATAGCAGACACCTGGCTCCAATCGCCCTGCCCGCCCTGCTCGCTGAGTAGCGCTGGCCTTCGAGATACGCTGTGTGTCGAGTCGAGTCATCCCGCTGCGAGGATCAAACTTCGGCACTCGCTCGAGACCACTGTCCACCACCACCCTGACGCCTTCAATGGTCAAGCTGGTCTCAGCGATGTTAGTGGCCAGCACGATCTTCCGGGAGCCCTTGGGTGCCGGGTCTATAACAGCGCGCTGTGCGTTCAGGTCGAGATCGCCGTACAGCGGGCACACGATCACGTCTGGACGGCTGCCCAACTCCTCTTTGAGTGTCTCCGCCACCCGCTTAATCTCTGCCTGACCAGGCAGGAAAACCAGAACGCTTCCTGACTGCTCGTTGATAGCGGCCAAGCAGGTGTCCGTGACCCGCGCATCGACACGCTCGCCTGGCTGATACGGGCTACCCCAGATCGTGGAAACAGGGTGCATGCGTCCTTCACTGCTGACCACAGGAGCATCATTTAGGGTCTTAGAAAGACGAGCGCCTTCGAGCGTCGCCGACATGAGCAGCAGCTTCAGCGGAGGGTCGTCCCGTAAGAGTTCGCGGCCACTCAAGCAAAGGGCCAATGCCAGGTCTGAATCGAGGTTGCGCAGGTGGTGTTCGTCGAAGATCACCACACCCACACCATCTAGCGCTGGATCATCCTGCAGCCGGCGAGCCAGGATACCTTCTGTGACGACCTCGATCTGGGTGCGCGGGCCTATCTTGCTCTCTAAGCGGATCCTATAGCCCACCGTCTCACCTACCTTCTCACCCAGCTCGCTCGCCATACGCTCCGCTGCAGCCCGTGCAGCAAGCCGACGAGGTTCGAGCATGATGATAGTCTGGCCTTGGAGCCAGGGCTCATCTAGTAGAGCGAGGGGGACTCGGGTGGTTTTACCCGCGCCTGGCGGTGCCTGGAGCACCACCTCATTCCGCTCGTTCAGGGCTTTTAGAAGGGCTGGCAAGGCAGCGCTGATTGGCAACAAACTCATAGGATCTCCCGAGGAACGACACAATTATATCGAATCGGAAGATCGAGTTCTTGGAACCTAGCCGGAAGGATACGTCTTGGTTGGAACCGATGGAATCTGCGCAGGGGGCATCCATTTATTATTGCTCGTAAGGAGTATGTCCGCCTGCAAGAATTTGCCGCTCTTCAAACTGTAGCCTGTGATCGCCGACTACCTCAAACAGTTGAATGACCTGGAGCGGATGTACAAACAGTGCGCCGAAAGCGCAGAGAAACGCGCAACGTCGCCGAGAACGACGTAACAGAAAATCTGGCTGCGAAAAAAACTAGAGCCCTTGCCAACCTAACCAGGGCCTCATCGACCATCACCCTCCTTTTCCAGAATGCTGGGTTGGAGTCATCCAATACGCAGCGCGCGCTGGATGAACATCCGATCCACGTAACCAACGGATCGTACCCAGGCGTGCTGGTTGTCTCGAATGAACTGACCAAGCTGATCCACGTCTGCCTTCTCAGGGAAGTCCACGAGGTCAGCCAGGCGATGTAGGGTCTGAATAGGGATGCCCATTTCCTCCAGGGCATTCACACCGGGTGGTAGGTGGAAACTTTCAAAGACCATTCTGACGTGCGAGTAATCGACCTTGCTGTGGAAGCCACGCTTGAGCGCATGGTTTTTGACGACATCCTCCATAAGTGCGAGGAGCTTGGGCAAGGTAAACCCGTAAGTATTGGTGATGATCTTCAGGTCGTTGTTCAGTGCTTCGGAGAGTGTGCGCTTCGTCCCCTCGGTCACCCATTGCCGAGCGTATTCAATTTGGCTCTTCAGGTAATTCGAAAAACTGGTCGCGTTGACGTAGCCAGCCAGCTTGGCGATCAGAAGATCTGGCGGGTTGACGCTGACGCCGTTGCGGCTGAACGTATGAGGCACCAGCCTGGCAATGATTTTCGCGAATGTCTTGAGGAAATTGGTTGCTGGCCCCCAGTGGAACACGAGCGTAGCGAATTCCGTGTCGTCCATCATTTCGACCATGCTCTGCAGCTCTTCGAACTGCTCGAATCGGAAGTAGGAATGCTTTTTCACAAGGTCGAAGGAGACACGATCGCTAGCGAAGACCTCCTCGAAGCGATCTTGAGAAAGCTCAGACAGGTGATCCGGCTGAACGCTGGCGAGCAGATTAATCGGCGTCTCGACGTCCTGAGTACCAAGCGGAATTTCAACCTCCTGGTTGAGGTTGTCTTCCGGGATTTCCTCTAGGCAGTAAATCGTACCCACGAAATGCACGCCCATCCGCCCAGCGCGCCCTTTGATGTTGCCGTGGGTGAATTTGTCGATGCTGCGAGTGCCGTCACGGTTGTCGTAGATCACCACGTTCTTGGCAATGGTGTTTACGCCTTCGATGATGGTCGAGGTACAGATAAGAAAGCGCAGATTGCCAGCGTTGAACTGATCAGCGGTGTACTGCTGCAGCGCTCTGGGCAGTGCGCCGAAGTGCAAGCCGATACCGTTCTTCAATGCCACGGCGTAGTCCCACTCGGGATCGAATTCCTGGCTCACCCAATCGATATGTGGATTGCTGGTCAGGGTGCCATAGCCATACCGGATCAATTCACGCGCCACGGTGCCGGCGACCGTTGGCGACTTGCAGTAGATGATTGTCGCTTCGTCGCAGTGTTGGGCGATCGCTCCAAGCGCCTTGAGCTTGCTTCTTTGATCGTTGGGTTTGATGCCGAACGTATGGACGTCGAGTGCTACGGTGTTGAAGTCACTGGAGACGAAGGTATGTGGGTAGCCTAGGTTTTCCAGGCCGCGAATGCTGTTGATAAACGGCCCAGTGAGGTAGAACTGCTTGGAGACTTTAAGCAGTTTGCTCAACGCGATATTGAGCTCGATGACGCGCTCGTCCTTGTAGTCCGTTGTTCCGTTCTTGAGCTCCCGGAACGCCAGCTTGTAAAACTCATCGATTACGAATAGATCAATGTCGACGATGTCGTTTCGCTCATTCACGCGCTCCTGGGTGAGCACGTACACAGCCCGGTCGGAATGACATTCCTGCGAGCTGTGGTGAATGATCTGGTACCGCTCACCGAACCTGACCTGGAGTCGACGCCGTGTCTCGTCAGCAAGCGCCACGGTCGGCACCACCAGGACAAGCCGCTTCAGCTCACCTAGGCCCAGCAACGAGTCGACGATGGCACTCTTGCCCATGCTGGTAGGTGCGCTGAGCACCACATTGCGCCCTGCTTTGAGCAGATCAAAAATGTGGAACTGCATCGAGTGGAAAACAAAGCTGTCCGAGAAGGGGGTACGATACAGATCCAGCACCCTTAGCTCATCCGACGTCAGGTCGGAGAACTCCTTTTTCAGGTAAGGGAACAACCCAGACTTTCTCACCATATTTTTGAGCAAGGTGGTGTGCTCAGAGAAGCGTTCACGTGCATCGAGAGCTCGGACAATCAAGTCACGTCCCAGGTCATACGACACCGGGTTGGACAGCAGCTTATTGATCACAGCCAAGTATTTGAAAGACGAGAAGTCCTTGCTTTGAAGGCTGTGTTTCGCTTGCTCATATACCTGCGTCATACCACTTCCCTCACCTTGTCTTCGACCATCCTGACTAGCCGCTTGAGGCTTGGAGCGGGGTAAATGAAGATGTGGATGCCTAACTGCCCAAACGGCGAACCCTCTACAAGATCGGCGGCGAACTCTTCAAACAGAGCTGCCGTTTCCCGTTGTAGCTCGTCTTCATGCCCTGGGGTTTCAGGGTCGGTTACCAAGCAGGAGTCATAACCAACAAACAGTACGAACCTGAAGCGATCGAGGTGCGCGTCCAAAGGCCGACTGCCGTCCAGGATTTCGTCGATGTCATGTCGCAGCAGATACTCATCGTCCTTGACGTCCAGTATTTTGCTACGCGCCGAATCGAAGCATTCCTCGATGACCTCATAGAGCTCATTCCGGATTTCCGGCAACCGCACAGAGATGTCAGTTTCGGTCACCAGTTCGCTGAAGCCGATCCAAAGCTGATCACCTTCCGATGCACGACGAACAATGTGCACATTTTCGAGAATTCTCTCTTCCCCTGGGTTTTCAACGTGCAGCATGCAGGGTATTGGCTGGCTTTCGTGCTGTTGCCGAATGGTCGCGTGGAGCAGCACTCGACCCAGGAACTCTCGGACATCGTGAAGAGACTTGAAGACAGATGTACGCAGCCGCTCGCGTTTCTCCACGAGCGTGAGCTTGTGTATATCGGCAATCTCCCTGGGCCGGAGAAAGACCTCGTCGAGCCATCCGCACACGTTCTCGACAATATGTTTGTAGCGGTATTGGCTTAGAAAATATTCTTGGTGCAGTACCTGTGCTCGACGCTTGTCGCAGACCGAAGCCATCGGGGCTCTGAAGGGAGTGAGGATGTGAGGCAACTTACGTTTGACGTAGATTTTGCGGCCTGCCTTGGTCTGGTCATCCACCACCCGTTGGTTAAACCACTCAAAAAGGTCTGACCTGACATAGGACTTATCGTCAGCACTGTGGATACGGCGGGAACGCTCGCCCTTGCGGGTCACCGTATCGAGGATCAAACACCATATATCTTCAGCAGCAGCCTCAGAGCTGAGGGTCACCCCGTGCAGATCCTCGGACGACCTTCGAATGTTGGCTATCCCCAATAGCTCCAACTCGCGAATGGTGTGATACACCTCCCAGGTAGCCGCATCAACCCAATCAGCGACGGTAACGCCTGAGGCCGTCTGGTAGTCCTTGGTTCGCTCGTTGAGGTCGTCGATCAGCTCTTGCCTACCAGGCTTGCCATTCCGAGCCGAGGACTTGATCGTCAGATACTCCAGGGTCTTGTTGACCTTGTCTTCAGTGACGATCGAGTATCGCCGTGTCAGGTCTGGGTCTGGCTCGCATTGCATCGACTTGTGCAAGATCGAACTGCAAGGAATGGTTTTCTTGTCAGCGCCCTTCCCGTTTTTGACAATATCCGAAATGTTCCAACGGGTCTTCTCGGTACTTTTGACCTGTACAAAATCGACGTATCCGTCGGAGACGATATCGATATCGTCCGTGACCTCGCAGCGGACACTGCGGATGGTCTTGTCGCGGAGCATCCGGGTGACATGGAAAGCGGCAACGCAGTCCTGGAATAGGAAACCGTGCTTGGCGGCTACACCACCCGAATCATTAGAATCCATCTCGACGTCCGTGACATTTTGCCGAGAATCTAGGGGATTCTGCTGCCGGAGTCCATCAAATGATGGCACTTAGCTCTCAAGCAGCAGCGTAGCACCTCACCGCGTGGCAATAGCGTGCCTGTTGTCATGATGGCAAAGCGGCACTAGATTGAGCTTTTTTCAACAGAGCCCACATATGGAAATGCCTTTCCGGAGTCCGGACGACCTCAAGATCGCGCTCGCGATTCTCTACATCAACTTCGCCACCTATAACTCGCACAAGCGGATACTGAGTTCATCGCAGTTGCTCCTATGCTGGAGAAAGGCGCCGGCGGGTATGTTCATTGATGTCCTGCACGACAGGGTCACAGGCAGCAGGGCCAAGAAGGCCTTTACGCAGCTCATCCAACGAGCAGATGAGCTGAAGTTGCTGACGGACGTTGTGGAGGCTACACGGCTACTGAGCGATGGCTTCGCGTCGGCTTTATCTACGATCCGACAGCCGACCTTCAAGGCAGCGGTCAAGCGAATGATCAGCGTCCCTGAAGATATGGTGGAGTATGAAGAATGCATCGCCCAGCTAGAGGACAGCATTGGTGCATCGCTCGGCAGCGAACTCTACCCCATCCACTACAGCCGAGCTCCGGTCGATCAAAAATTCACGAAATACGCCGTCTACTTCGGAACGGATCGACTGTTGGAATCACCAAGGACTGTGAGGTTTGGCGGGTTCCGCAGTGATGACGTCGTGTCCTATGGCATCGCAGAGGTTTCCATCCCTCACATCCATAAGGAAGGCAAACTGGAACGGCCCGTGTTGTGGCCTTCTACCTCAAAGGGGAACCCCAACAAGCATATCGTCATCCACAACTCTGCTCTTTTTGAGCTGGAAGAGTGGTACGACAACGCCAAGACCTATCTCGCGAAGCTCAGCGAATCATCCACTAGCCGTGAAGGCTTGCTGTTCATCCACGGGTACAACGTGAGTTTCGACGCGGCAATGTGGCGGTCTGCCCAGCTGTGCCATGACCTCAAATTCCCAGGTCTAATGCTGTGTTTTTCGTGGGCATCACTGGGCAGCACGACTGGCTACCCTGCCGATGAGGCGACGGTAGACTGGTCAGCAGCCCATCTGAAGGAATATCTGACGAATGTTACAGAAAACCTGGGCCTGACGTCGTTGCACATTGTTGCCCACAGCATGGGTAATCGGGCGCTTCTCGCTGTACTGGAAAACTGGGAAAACAAGCCGGGCGCTACCCCGATCAGCCAGATCATCCTTGCTGCTCCTGACGTCGACGCTAAGCGCTTCAAGCAATTTGGACGGGTGTTCAACCTGTACGAGCAAGTAACGCTTTATGCGTCCCGCAACGATCGAGCGATCACTGCGTCTCAACTTGTGCACAGCAATCCAAGGGCGGGCGGCGCCAATCCACCTCTGGTCATGGATCACCTGTCGACTATCGATGTCTCCAGTGCTGGTAGGGACATGTTCGGCTTAGGCCACAGCTATGTAGCCGACGTGACGAAAGTGTTCCGGGATCTGTTCTACATTGTCCGGCATCGGCACAAACCTGACCAGCGCGCAGGTATCACGAAGAAAGATGAGGGTCACTGGGAGCTGAGCTAAGCCCATAAAATCATACCGAACATGGCGCAGGCCTATTCGCTCTCCGCTACCACTTGAAAGCCACCGCAAGGTGGCTTTTTTGTATCTGCTTGCCTTAGGGGGCATAAACCAAAGCTGGGTAAACCAAATCTTGACTTACTTAGAGTTGAAGCTAGTTTTGACTTGCTCCACGAATCCCAGCACGTGATCCTTTACTTCATCACGGAATATATCTGAGTAGTTTATTTGAGCAAATCCAGGTTCCACGCTGGCCGTGAATGCCTTATACAAAAAATACAAATCATTTTCGTATTTTTTGATAAAAGGTATAGTCATGGCGCCTTTCTCAGTCTTGTAATTTATCAGAAAGCAAAGGAAATGCCCCCTAAACCTCAACTCATCGACATCATCTTCAACCGTAGTCTCTTCATAGCGTGATACAGGCGCGATCGTGAATGTTCGATCATTAACAGGGACATATTCATCGAAGTCCTCGTCAAATTGCAATTCAACACTCCTGATTTTTAAGTCCTCCCCTTTATATTCGGACTTAATCAGACATTTTGGAAAGTCGACTTGCAACATCCCCTCAGCGTCAAGTTCTGCATCCGCAAAGGCATAAACGATATTAGATATCTTTTGAAACCGCCCATCATAAAATGCCACTACCTCGTAACCGCCTCCAAACAGACTCGCAATCGACTCCGACTTATACTTGTTCTCAAACTCACTCTTTAAATGGCTTGCAAATTGATCGAGAGCCATGCAGGTACCCTGCACCACAATATCTTCTTCAAGAACATCAAACGCATGTGGTAGGTAATTCTGATAATGCGCCTTTACATGACCCGCACCAGACCCACCAACCCAAAGCTCAAAATTTTCATTGCGATACCCGCAATCCGCATAAACATTAGATATGTGGATTTCATCCTCTTCAACACTTAGGGCGATAATTCTGATCTTTTCACTATCAATGGTATCTTCGTCAAATACTGCATCCGTAAAACGCTTCCCCGTCAATACGGGGTGCTCATCTACTAGCCTCTCGATAAGCCGTACAACCGCCTGAATCGATCGCACATCCCCGGCGAAAGCTACGGCGAAGTGATCGTTCACCACGAGAACTTTTTGACACAAACCAGCCACGGCGTGAGCACGCAATGCAGGGCTTCCGGCATCTGGCTTGAACGATGGAATCTGCGATGGACGCACCCTCTTATTTGAGCTGGTCAGCAGAATGTCAGCCTGAAGGAAACCACCTTCCTTCAACTTGTAGCCCGAAATCATCGTCATGTGCAGATCCTTATGCGCGTGTGAATGGCCAAGGTACAACGCCATCATAGTGACACCAAAGTCATTTCTGCGACTAAGAACTGCGAAATTGATCCATCACCTAGGACACCGTTTGGGTGTGCACCATGGGCCGAAGCTGTGGTGTCTGCTGATGAGTGTCTACACATACCAGTATGGGGTGGCGTTATTGAACTCGGGGTTGGTGTAAGACGTAATCGGATAATCCGGATTAGAGACCTTGGCACCTACCGGCGGTAGGATCGGGGATCTCACCTGGGTTGGTCAGGGAGGGACAAGCGATAACAAGGCTGGGGAGATGTCCTAGAGAGAGGTCAGTTGTGGCAGGAGAATGTCCTGTTCCTTGACAAGATTCCAGGGTATTTCAGTGAAAATGGCAAAACGTGGAATTCGTCGAAGATCAGCAGGCCCACGCCGTCCAGCGCCGGGTCGTCCTGCAGGCGGCGGGTGAGGATGCCTTCGGTGACCACTTCGATGCGCGTGTTGGGCCCCACTTTACTGTCGAGGCGGATGCGATAGCCGACGGTTTCACCGACCTTTTCCCCCAGCTCGCTGGCCAGGCGCTCGGCGGCGGCGCGCGCGGCCAGGCGTCGGGGTTCGAGCATCAGGATGGTCTGCCCGGCCAGCCAAGGCTCATTCAACAAGGCCAAGGGTACGCGGGTGGTTTTACCGGCGCCGGGCGGTGCTTCCAGCACGGCTTCATGGCGATTCGCCAAGGCGTCACGCAGGGCGGGTAAAACATCATCAATCGGCAACGAATTCATACTGGCTCCAAAGCAGAGCGGCGAGTATAACGGCGAACTGTCGGATACCGGTGGTGGTCTCCCGTAGGCGCGAGCCTGCTCGCGAAAAATCACAGAGCACCACGCACATTCAGGCAGCACGCGGTATCGTTAACGTCTTTCGCGAGCAAGCTCGCTCCTACAGTGACTGACAGGAGATTTTCCATGCGTATCGCTTCCCGTGTCATCGGCGGTGTCCTCGCCGTCACTCTGCTGAGCCAACTGACGGCCTGCGGTTCGATTTTCTATCCCGATCGCCGCGGCCAGATCGACGGCAAGATCGACCCGACGATTGCCGTGCTCGATGCCGTGGGCCTGCTGTTCTACGTGATCCCTGGCCTGATCGCCTTCGGCGTCGACTTCGCCACCGGCGCGATCTACTTCGAACCGGGCAAGACCGCACAAGTCGCCCCGGAGAAACTGCAGCAAGCCATCGGTGCCGACGGCAAGGTCGACACCGCCAAGCTGCAGACCATCATCCAGCAGGAAACCGGTCGCACGCTGCCGCTGGACGACCCGCGCATGATCCAGTTCAAGGGCAGCGTGCAACAACTGGCGGCCCTCGGCTTACAACCGTCCGCCTAAGGATCTGACCCGCTTATGACCAGCAGTCCCGAACACGCCCGGCTCTTGCGCCTGGCCACCCGCGCGTCGGTGGGCGTCGCCTCTGTGCTGATTGTGACCAAGGCCATCGCCTGGTGGCTCAGCGGCTCGGTGAGCATGCTCGCCGGGTTGACCGATTCGCTACTCGATGGTGTCACCTCGCTGCTCAATCTGCTGGCGGTGCATTACGCCCTGCGCCCGGCCGATGACGATCACCGTTACGGGCATGGCAAGGCCGAGTCGCTGGCCGGGATGGCGCAGGCGCTGTTTATCGCCGGCAGTGCGGTGCTGATTGCGTTGCAGGCATTCGAACGGATCAAGCATCCCGAGCCGGTGGGCGCGCCGTGGCTGAGCATTGGCGTGATTATCTTGTCCCTGGCGCTGACCGTGGCCCTGCTGGTCCTGCAACACCACGTGGTGCGGGAAACCGGCTCAAGCGCCGTGCGCGCCGACTCGCTGCACTACCGCTCGGACCTGCTGCTCAATGGCAGTATCTTGATTGCGCTGATCCTGGCCGGTTTCGGCTTCCATCAGATCGACGCCTGGTTTGGCCTGGGCATCGCGGCCTACATTCTGTGGAGCGCGATCCAGATCGCCCGGGAAAGCTTTGCCGTGCTGATGGACGAAGAACTGCCGCCGGACGTCAGCCAGCACATGCTGGAATTGGCGCGTGGTGTACCCGGCGTGCTGGGCGCACACGACTTGCGCACGCGGATTTCCGGCAACCACTGGTTTGTGCAGTTGCACCTGGAATTGCCGGGGGAATTGACGTTGTCTGTCGCCCACGGCATCAGCGACCAGGCCGCCGATGCCATTCACAAAGCCTACCCGCGGGCCGAAGTGCTGGTACACGCCGACCCGTTGGATGTGGTGAGTGGCGCCCAGGCCTAGTACTGCACCTGATAGCCGCGACTGCTCAGGCAGTTGCCCTGGGCCTGGCGGTAGGCTTGCACCACTGCCGGGGCCGGAGCGTAGGTGACCGCTTGCGGGTCAAAGCCACTTTGCTGCACGGCCCAGCGATAACAGTCGTAACCATCCTGCTGCACCTGCGCCGGTGACTGGCCGTTGGCGGGATAGGCCACCACGTCATAACCGTTACCCTGGGGCGCTGGCTGCGGTGCCGGTACGGCGGTCGGCGGTTCCACCACCACGTACTGCTGGGTACTGTTTTCGTAGGTGTAATAGGCACCCGCCGCGAGGAAAAACAGCGCACCGCCCACCCACACTTCGCGCGCGTAGTCCGGCAAGTAATGCACGCGGATGCCATACGGCGGCGCCACCACTACATAGCGCGGGCCTTGCGGGCGATACCAGTAGCCGCCGGAGAAGAAATAATCCTGGCCACGGTAAGGCACGCGGTAATTACGCTCGGGAAAACGATCCACCATATACCCTGGGCGATACTGCGGACCGGGGCCCCAGCCGTTGCCGTGCCCATCGGGGCGACCTGGCCAGCGATTATCACCGGGACGCTCATTGTGGTAACCGCCGTCGTTGCCTGGACGTGAACCGGGGCCACCGGCCTCCCAATGTTGATTGCCGTCGTTGCGGCGCGGGATATCGCGGTAGTAACCCTCACGCGGTTCCTGGGTCTGGCGCACCGTATCGGGCCGCCCCTGGATCGGCAGGCTGTTCGACGGTTGTGGCTGCGGTGCCGGGCGACCCGGCTCATTGCCCTGGGGCCGGCCTTGCCCCTGACCGCCGCCGTTCGGGCCGCCGCGATCAAAATGCGGGTTCTCCGGGCGTGGCTGATTGTTCTCAGGCCGAGGCGGCGCGATCTGCGGGCGCGGCTGATTATTCTCGGGCCGCCCGCCACCTTCAGGGCCGCGTTCATGCTGCCCGCCGCCCTGCGGCCGCTCGGGTGAATTATCGCGCTCGTCCGCTGTTACCTGCGCGCTGACGCTGACCACCAACAAACCAACACCTGCCATTCGCCAGATGCGCTTCATGCTCTTCCTCACTGCGGTTTAGGGCTTATCAATGAGACTGGAAAAGCCTCGCCCGGTTCTGGAACAGGTTATCAGTCACGAGAACTATTTTCTTAAGGCAAAAAGAAAGGGGCAGCCCGTCGGCCGCCCCTTGAGAACTTCGTCCTGGCTCAACGCTTATGACGTTGGCTCACCTCACGCCGTCTTGTGGACAGTGTGCAGCCTGGAGGCCGGCTCAACCCTGCTGGGGTGGCGGCCGCAGCGGGCCTGATTGGGCGAGCTGCAGTGGACTATGTCCAGGCGGTGATTCTGTTGGTAATCATAGGCGCAGCGCCCCGGCAGATGATTGCGAAGATTGCGTCAATAAACAGTGCTTGCGCAATTTTTAACCCTTAAGGGATAATTCACCGCAATAGTTACGACAAAGGCCAGCCCCATGAGCAAACTTGACCGATACGACCTGAGTATTTTGGCGGAATTGCAGCGCGACGCGAGGATCTCCAACCAGGAGTTGGCCGAGCGTATCGGGCTGTCGCCGTCGCCCTGCTCGCGCCGGGTCAAGCAATTGGAGGACGACGGCTACATCGCCCGCCAGGTCGCGCTGCTCGACCGCAAGATGCTCGGCCTGAGCCTCACCGCCTACGTGCTGATCGGCATGGACCGCCACACCCCCGAGCGCTTCGAGAACTTCGAAGCCGCCATCCGCACCCTGCCGCAGGTGCTGGAATGCAGCCTGGTGACCGGGATGGATGCCGACTATCAGTTGAAAGTGGTGGTGCCGGACATGGATCACTACCAGAAGCTGCTGCTGGGCCACCTCACTCGGATCGAAGGCGTGACCAGCGTGCGCTCGAGCTTTGTGCTGAACCAGGTATTGAACAGCACCGAGCTGCCGCTGACCCACCTGCGTACTTGAGATCGGTGACGGTCAAAGGTGGGAGTGGGCTTGCTCCCTCCCACATTCAGCCTGTGTTTCAACCGTGAAGTCTGCCTGCGACGCACCGACGCAGGTCAATGCCCAGCCCGAGCACTGCCGTATACTTCCCGCCTGCCCTGTCGGAAAAATTACCGAATGAACTCGATTGACCCCGCACTATTCGAAGAATGGATGATGACCGGCCTGGTCACGATTCTGATCATTTTCATGGGCTTCATCGTCTGGGACCTGGCGAAAAAATCCAAGGCCGGGCGTTTTGGCTCGTTCATTCTGTTTTTCGTGCTGGGCCTGGGCGTGGCCGCGTTCGTCATCAAGAGCGTGGTGATCGGCCTGATCGAGTCCGGCGCCTTATAAGCGCGCCGGCACGGCCTTCCATTGGCCCTGCTCCAGGCCGTCGATGGACCAATCGCCAATCCGCACGCGCACCAGGCGCAAGGTGGGCAACCCCACCGCCGCGGTCATGCGCCGCACCTGGCGGTTTCGCCCCTCACGAATCACCAACTCCAGCCAGTGGGTCGGCACGCTTTTGCGAAAACGCACCGGCGGGTTGCGTGGCCATAACTCAGGCTCGTCCAGTTGCCGGGCTTCGGCGGGCAAGGTCATGCCGTCGTTGAGCTCCACCCCGTCGCGCAGGCGTTGCAGTTGTTCTTCGGTGGGTTCGCCTTCCACCTGCACCCAGTAGGTTTTCGCCAGCTTGTGCTTGGGGTCGGCAATCCGCGCCTGCAATTGACCGTCGTTGGTCAACAGCAGCAGGCCTTCGCTGTCACGGTCCAGGCGGCCCGCCGGGTAGATGCCGGGGATGTCGATAAAATCCTTGAGGGTCGCCCGCCCGCCTTCGTCGCTGAACTGGGTCAGCACGTCGAACGGTTTATTGAACAGGATCAGCTTCGGCTCGGCCGGTGGCGCCTTGGCGACGCGACGGGTTGCGGAATACGGGGCTTTCACGCCAGGGCGACGCGAATCGGGACGGCTGGGACGGGACATGGCGAAAGAACATCTAACGGTCAGGACCGACAATGCTAGTGGCCTGACCGCTAAATGACCATCCCAACCGCTTAGCGGAACGGCGGCTCGTCGAAGCTGCGCAGTTTGCGCGAGTGCAGCGAGTTGAGCTCGGTGCGCAACAGGTCGACCGCCTCGATGCCGATCTTCAAGTGCTGGCTGACCGCCCGCTCATAGAACGCGTTGGCCGAGCCCGGCAGCTTGATCTCACTGTGCAACGGCTTGTCCGAGACACACAGCAACGTGCCGTAAGGCACGCGCAAACGGTAGCCTTGGGCGGCGATGGTGCCGCTCTCCATGTCCACCGCGACGGCGCGGGACAGGTTGATCAGCGGCCGTTCCTGGGCCCAGCGCAGTTCCCAGTTGCGGTCGTCGTAGGTCAGCACGGTGCCGGTGCGCAGGCGCTTTTTCAGCTCTTCGCCTTTTTCGCCGGTGACGTTGGCCGCCGCTTGCTGCAAGGCCATCTGCACTTCGGCCAGGGCCGGGATCGGGATGTTCGGCGGCACTACGCGGTCGAGAATGCCGTCACGGCGCATATAGGCGTGAGCCAGGACATAGTCGCCGATGGTCTGGGATTGGCGCAGGCCGCCGCAGTGGCCGATCATCAGCCAGCAATGCGGACGCAGCACGGCTAGGTGGTCGGTGATGTTCTTGGCGTTGGACGGGCCGACACCGATGTTGACCAGCGTCACCCCGTGGCCGTCAGTGGCCTGCAGGTGGTAGGCCGGCATCTGGTAACGGTGCCAGACCACGCCTGCGGCAATGGCGGACGCTTCGCCGTGGTCCATGCTCTTGTCGATGATCACGTTGCCCGGCAACACCATGCGGATAAAACGCGGGTCGCTGCGCAGTTGCTCCAGGCCATGCAGGATGAACTGGTCGACATAACGGTGGTAGTTGGTCAGCAGGATCCACGGCTGTACATGGCGCCAATCGCTGCCGGTGTAATGCACCAGGCGGCGCAGGGAAAAGTCCACGCGGGCCGCATCGAACAGGGCCAGGGGCAGCGGGTCGGTGTTTTCCCAGTCGTACAGGCCGTCGGCGATGCCATCGGTGGCGGCCGACAGGTCGGTGCTGGGAAACACCCGCGCCAGGGTCGCGGCGGTCACGCCGGAGCCGGCCAGTTCGTCGCCCTGCTCGACCACATACGGGTAAGGAATATTCTGCTGGCTGACGCCGACTTCCACCGTCACGGTGAAATCGTGCATCAGCGGCACCAATTGCTCCAGCAGGTATTTACGGAATGCCGACGGATGGGTGACGGTGACGCTGTAAGTCCCCGGCAGTTGGACCTTGGCATACGCCCGGGTGGTTTGTGGGACTTCGCCATGGCACTGGTAAGTCAGGCGCAGCTCCGGGTAACGAAACATCGCGCGTTGTTCGGCGTCGGGCTCGACGCGGTCCTTGAGGTATTGCTTGAGGGCCTGATTGAGCGCGCCGGTAGCACGCTCATGCAGAGCCGCCAGCCGGTCCACGGCTTCTTCGGCGGTTTGAACGACAACAAAAGCTTCGGTCACGGTAAGCATCCTGTGTGCTGACTTGCAGACCTTTATCTTGCCTGTATCCCTGTCAGACGCAAACTTTGAATTGGCATGCCTACTCAAGAAGAGCTCAGTCCCTGTGGGAGGCTGGCACACCGCGATCGCAGGCAAGCCAGCTCCCACATGTTGACCGCGTGTATTCAAAGGGCCTGTGGCGTGGACCGCGCGACAATCGCCTCAACATCCACACCGCGTGGCAAGGTGCCATACACGCGTCCCGACGACTGGCCCAAACGGCTGGCGATAAACCCATCGCTGACCGCCGCGTTCCCGGCCTCCAGCAACAACTTGGCCTGCAACGCTACGGCAATGTCCTCAGTTAGCTGCCGCGCGCGGTACTGGATATCCTGGGTGTCCATGAACGCCGATTTCAGTTGCTCGACATGCCGCGCCAACTGCCTGTCGCCATGCCCGTCGCCCAGTTCGACGAACAGCGCTTCCAGCACGCCCGGTTCTTTGGACAAGGCGCGCAGCACGTCCAGGCACTGCACATTGCCGGAACCTTCCCACGTCGAATTCACCGGTGCCTCACGATACAAGCGCGGCAGGATACTGTCCTCCACATAACCGGCACCGCCCATGCACTCGGCGGCTTCGTTGATCATCGCCGGCGCGCGCTTGCAGATCCAATACTTACCCACCGCCGTCACCAGCCGGGAGAACTTGGCTTCCTGCTCATCGCCCAAATGATCGAGGGCGCGGCCCATGCGCAGGCTCAAGGCCAGCGAGGCCTCGCTTTCCAGCGCCAGGTCGGCCAGCACGTTTTGCATCAGCGGCTGCTCGCTGAGTACGCGACCGCCGACCGAACGATGGGCGCAATGATGGCTGGCCTGGGTCAGCGCCTGGCGCATCAAGGCGCTGGAGCCGACCATGCAATCGAAGCGGGTCATGGCGACCATCTCGATGATGGTCGGCACGCCACGGCCTTCTTCGCCGACCATCCAGGCCAGGGCGCCGCGGAACTCGACTTCGCTGGACGCGTTGGAGCAATTGCCGAGTTTGTTTTTCAGACGCTGGATATAGAACTGGTTGCGCGTGTCGTCCGGACGGTGCCGAGGCAGTAGGAAGCAGGTGAGGCCCTTGTCGGTCTGGGCCAGGGTGAGGAACGCATCGCACATCGGCGCCGAGCAGAACCACTTGTGCCCCACCAGTTCATAGGCTTGGCCGGGACCGCCCGCGCCCACGGGGTAAGCACGGGTGGTGTTGGCGCGCACGTCGGTGCCGCCCTGTTTCTCGGTCATCGCCATGCCGATGGTGGCACCGGCCTTGTGGGCGATGCCGACGTTGCGCGGGTCGTAGTCGGTGCTGAGGATTTTCGGCAGCCAGGTCTGCGCCAGATCCGGTTGCAGGCGCAGGGCCGGGACGCAGGCGAAGGTCATGGTCAACGGGCAGCCGGTGCCGGCCTCGGCCTGGCTGTGCAGGTACGTCAGGGCAGCACGGGCCACATGGGCGCCGGATTGTGGATGAGCCCACGGCAGCGACGGCAGGCCATGCTCGACGGCGGTGTGCATCAGCTCATGGTAGGCCGGGTGAAACTCCACCAGGTCGACACGGTGACCATAGCGGTCATGGCTGCTGAACTGCGGCTTGTTCTGGTTCGCCAGGAACCCGGCCGCCATCAGCGGCCCACCGGCCAACGCGCCATAGGCATCGAAGCGCGGTGCTGCCCAGCCGGCGTCGAAGCGGCGCGACCAGTCTTGCAGCGGCACGTCGATGCGGTACAGGTTGATGCCGTCCAGGGAGGGCGGCTGGTTGGTGACGTCGTGGGTTTCGGCGAACTGGTGCAGGTTCATGACGGGCCTCCTGGAAAAAAGGCCACCTGGAGTTGCGGCCCGAATTTCAGTTAAGCACCGTCATCTCGCTTAAAAAAGTGGCATACGCGCCGAATGTCCGGCGCTTTCGCCCTCTGACGGACACAGCAGCCGACGTTCCAGCAGCGCTTGCAGCGCGTCGAAACGTACCGGCTTGACCAGGCGCTCGGTGATGCCGATGCCATGGCAGCGCTCGCGTTCGGACACATTCAACGTGGTGCTCAGGGCGATCACCGGTAACTCGCCGCAGCCGGGCAACGCGCGAATCTGACAGCACAACGAGAAACCGCCTTCCGGTATATCCAGCAACACTGCGTCGAAGGTTTCCCCCTGCAACGCCGCCAACGCCGCCGGCCCGCTGTCGACGGTTTTCACCCGATAACCGAGCTTGAGCAACATGCCGCGCACCACCAACTGGCCGACGCTGTTGTCGTCTACCAGCAACACCGCACACTGCGCAGGCGTGCGTGCGTGCGCGGGGCTTGCCGGGCGTGGCTCGGGCTGCAGCGGGGTGACCGCCAGTTCCAGCTGAAAACGACTGCCCTTGCGCGGTTCGGAATGATGGGTGAGACGCCCGCCGAGTAATTCGATCAGTTGCCGGCAGATTGCCAGACCAATCCCCAGGCCGCCGTATTCGCGGGTCGTCGAGCCATCGAGCTGGAAGAAACGCTGGTACAGGGTGGCCTCGTCGAGGAACGCAAAGCCGATGCCCGTGTCGGTGACGATAAAACTCAGGCGCACTGCACCATCGCTCAGGGGCACGCCGACCACCCGCAGACGCACGACGCCTTCGTGGGTGAACTTGAAGGCGTTGTCCAACAGGCAATCCAGGCACTGGCTGAGTTTGTCGGCATCGCCGCGCAGGCGATCGGGCAAGTCGTCGGCGACATCGATGGAAAAGGCCAGGCCTTTGCTCTGGGCGCTGGCGCTGAACTGCTGGCGCAAGGTGTCGAGCACGCCGCGCAGGCTGAACACCTTGGGCTGGGCACTCAGGCGCCCGGCCTGCAACTCGGTGAGGGTGAGGATGCCATTGACCATCCGCATCATGTCCCGCGCCGAGCCGGCGGCGGTTTGCTGGTAGTTCGCCAGGTCGTCGTCCAGGGGCACGGTCTGCATCAACTCCAGGGAGCCGATCACCCCATTCATCGGCGTGCGCAGTTCGTGGGTCAGGGTGGCGAGGAATTCGTCCTTGAGCCGGTTACTGCGGGCCAACTGCTGGTTGAGCACTTCGAGCTTCTGGCTCGCATCGTAGAGGATCTGCGCCTGTTGCTCGCGCATGGCGTTGATGCGGTCCGCCAGGGCCAGGGACAACAGCGCCACTTCGATCGCCGAGCCGATCTGGCTGGCGTACATGGTGAGGAACACATTCGGCAGGTAACCCAGCACCATC
The DNA here is from genome assembly GCF_024519615.1 of Pseudomonas sp. Pse79. Lineage (NCBI taxonomy): Bacteria > Pseudomonadati > Pseudomonadota > Gammaproteobacteria > Pseudomonadales > Pseudomonadaceae > Pseudomonas > Pseudomonas sp. Pse79. The sequence goes on along the minus strand of NZ_JALJRR010000015.1, from coordinate 95,992 downwards.
AAGGTGTTGACCACGCCGCCCAGCAGGAACGCCGACCAGGCGATGATGAAATAACGCGCCACCCGCTGGCCGCAGTACCAGGCCTTGATGGCGGCGACGAAGATAGTCACGGTGAACACCAGCGCCAGGCCGGTGGCCAGGCGCAGCGCGAGGGCGTAGCTGGTCATCAGTGAGAGCAGCATCACCACCGCGCCACAGGCCACCAGCGCCAGCAACAGGCGATTGATCCAGCGGCTGTGCTGGGCGGTGTGCAGGAAGCTGCGGGCGAACAAGCTGCCGAACAACGCCGCCGAGCCGATCATGAACGGCGTCGCGGCATTCGCCCACCAGGGGTTGTTCGGCCAGAAATACTCCACCGCCGCACCGTTCACCGACAGCTGGTACAGACCGAACGAGGCGATATAGAAGATGTAATAAAGGTAGCTGGTGTCGCGCACGCTGAGGTAGATGAACAGGTTGTACACCAGCATCCCCAGCAACACGCCATAGATCAGGCCCAATACATATAGGCGCAGCGGTTGTTGTTCCAGGTAGGCAGTGCTGGACCACAGCGTCAGCGGCGCCTGGATCGAACCTTCGCTTTGCAGGCGCAGGTAGACGGTCTTGGTTTCGCCCGGCGTGAAGTCGACCTTGAACAGGTAGTTGTTCTGGCGAATCTCGCGGCTGGAGAACGCCAAGGCGTCCCCGGTGCGACCGGCCAGGCGATAGTTGCCGGTGCTGTCGGGCAAGTACAGGTCAAGGTGGTCGAGGGGCGGATAGGCCAACTCCAGCAGCCAGGTGCGCTGGGTTTCAGGCGGCTTGGGCTGGTAACGCAGGTTGACCTTGAGCCAGAACACCGAGCGCGAATAGCCGGCGTTGAGGGTGTCTTTGTCGTGGGGCTTGAACTGTGTGGTGGCGGCGGGAGCGCTCACATCAGCAATGGTCAGGGTGTTGGTCGGGTCTTCGAGCACTTGCATGGCCCGGCCCAGCGGCAGGCTTCGAGTGTCTTGGGTGAACTCAATGGCGTCGGCGAGCAGCGGTAGCCCGCACAATAATAAAATCAGCAAATAACGCATAGAGCCCCAGCGTGACCTGTCCGGTCATGTCAAAAAGCCCCCCATTCCTTTTGAGAAGACGTATACCGGCGATACAGTAAGTTGTTTCGAATCACTTTAGCATAGCCGCTAAAGGCCATTAGACACCATTGATATAATTTTTCTAAAGGCTCTAGAACAAGGCTTTCAGCGGACTTCACAACTAAAATCCGATACTAGCAAACAGCCATAACTGCCCATGGATCCGGGCAAAATTCAGCCATCGCCAGACGGCCACGCCAAAAGCGTTTGGTGGTAAGCTCGCGCACCATGAATATCTACAGCTCTCGCCCCGTTGTCCTCTGTCTCTCCGGCCATGATCCCAGTGGTGGCGCCGGCTTGCAGGCAGATATCGAAGCCCTGCTCGCCCAGGGTTGCCATGCGGCCCCGGCCGTTACCGCGCTGACGGTGCAGAACACCGTCAACGTCAGTGATTTCCGCGTGCTCGACCGCGAGTGGGTGCTGGCCCAGGCCAACGCCGTGCTCAGCGATTCGCCAGTGGCGGCGGTCAAGCTGGGCATGCTCGGCTCCACCGCGATGGTCGACACCGTGGTCGAACTGCTGCAGGCGCACCCGCACCTGCCGGTGGTGTGCGACCCCGTGCTGCGCGCCGGCGGCGGCGGCAGCCTGGGCAAGGACGAAGTCGGCTACGCCATGCGCGAGCGGCTGTTGCCGTTGTCGCTGATCGCCACGCCCAACCTGCCTGAAGCACGCATCCTTGCCGAACTGCCTGAGGGCACGGCCGACGAATGCGCGGAAAAGCTGTTGCCGTTTATCAAGCACCTGCTGATTACCGGCGGCCATGGCGATGAGCACCAAGTCCACAACCGCCTGTACAGCCGCGACGGCACGCGCCAGACCTTTACCTGCCAGCGCCTGCCCGGCAGCTATCACGGTTCGGGGTGTACGCTGGCCAGCGCGCTGGCGGGCCGGATCGCCCAGGGTGAAGGCCTGGTCAGCGCCGTGCAATCGGCCCTCAACTACACTTGGCGCACCCTGCGTGACGCCGAACAACTCGGCCAGGGCCAGTTCGTGCCTCGCCGACTGCCGCTGGATTTCTGCTCGTAACACCAAGAGGCCTGCCCGATGAAACTACGTGGCCTTTATGCCATTACCGACAGCCAATTATTGGCCGGCAAATTCCTCGCCTACGTCGAAGCGGCGCTGGATGGCGGCGTGACCCTGCTGCAGTACCGTGACAAAAGCAGCGACGAGGCCCGGCGCCTGCGTGAAGCGGAAAAACTCCGCGAATTGTGCTCGCGCTACAAGACCCAACTGATCATCAACGATGACGCCGAACTGGCCGCGCGCCTGGGCGTCGGCGTTCACCTGGGCCAGACCGATGGTCCCCTGACCACGGCCCGTGCGTTGCTGGGCTCCAAGGCGATCATCGGCGCCACCTGCCACAGCCAGATCGAACTGGCCGAACAGGCCGCGAAAGAAGGCGCCAGCTACGTCGCCTTCGGCCGCTTCTTCAACTCCAGCACCAAGCCCGGCGCCCCCGCCGCCAGCCTCGAAATGCTGGCCCAGGCCCGCGCGCGCCTGCAGTTGCCGATCTGCGTGATCGGCGGCGTCACCCTGGAGAATGCCGAACCGCTGGTGGCCCACGGGGCCGACTTGCTCGCCGTGGTACACGGCCTGTTTGGTGCCGACAGCACCCAGGAAGTCACGCGCCGCGCCCGCGCTTTCAACGATCTTCTTAAATCTTCAGTTTAGAGAGCCCGATCATGTCCCGTTCCGAAACCCTGTTTGCCGATGCCCAGAAACACATCCCCGGCGGTGTGAACTCCCCCGTGCGTGCATTCAAGAGCGTCGGCGGCACGCCGCTGTTCTTCAAGCATGCCGAAGGCGCCTACGTCACCGACGAAGACGACAAGCGCTATGTGGACTACGTCGGATCCTGGGGCCCGATGATCCTCGGCCACAGCCACCCGGACGTACTCGACGCCGTGCGCCAGCAGCTGCAACACGGCCTGTCCTACGGCGCCCCGACCTCGATGGAAACCGAGATGGCCGACCTGGTCTGCTCGATCGTGCCGTCGATGGAGATGGTGCGGATGGTCAGCTCCGGCACCGAAGCCACCATGAGCGCGATTCGCCTGGCCCGCGGTTTCACCGGCCGCGACAGCATCATCAAGTTCGAAGGCTGCTACCACGGTCACTCCGACAGCCTGCTGGTCAAGGCCGGGTCCGGCGCGCTGACCCAGGGCGTGCCAAGCTCGGCCGGTGTGCCGGCAGACTTCGCCAAACACACCCTGACCCTGCCGTTCAACAACATCGCCGCCGTCGAGCAGATGCTCAATGAAGTGGGCCAGGAGGTGGCGTGCATCATCGTCGAGCCGGTCGCTGGCAACATGAACTGCGTACCGCCGGCCCCGGGCTTCCTCGAAGGCCTGCGCGCGCAGTGCGACAAGCATGGCGTGGTGCTGATTTTCGACGAAGTGATGACCGGCTTCCGCGTGGCCCTCGGTGGCGCCCAGGCGCATTACGGCGTAACGCCGGACCTGAGCACCTTCGGCAAGATCATCGGTGGCGGCATGCCGGTGGGCTGCTTCGGCGGCAAGCGCGAAATCATGCAATACATCGCGCCGCTGGGCCCGGTGTACCAGGCGGGCACCCTGTCCGGTAACCCGCTGGCCATGGCCGCCGGCCTGACCACCCTGCGCCTGATCAGCCGCCCGGGCTTCCATGCCGAGCTGACCGACTACACCTCCCGCCTGCTCGACGGCCTGCAACAGCGCGCCGATGCCGCCGGCATTCCGTTTGTCACCACGCAAGCAGGCGGCATGTTCGGCCTGTATTTCAGCGGCGCCGACGATATCGTCACCTTTGAGGACGTGATGGGCAGCGACGCCGGCCTGTTCAAGCGCTTCTTCCACCTGATGCTGGACGGCGGCGTTTACCTGGCACCGAGCGCCTTTGAAGCCGGCTTCACCTCGATCGCCCATGGCGACGCCGAGTTGAAACTGACCCTGGATGCTGCCGAGCGCGCCTTCGCCGCCCTGAAATAACCGGCACAGCATTCTGACGTCGCCCCCGGCGGCGTCAGATTTGCTACTTTGCTTACAGACTTTTCCTGGTTTTCTCGAGAAATCACCTGCAATCCGGCAGATAACTTGCCCAACCGGCAGAAAAACGAGTAAAGACTTTGTAAGCAGAGGTCTGCTTATTTCATAATGCGCGCTTATTGGACCCCCGAGGGTCCGCGTGCCCCGTCAGAGGTAAGTCGATTCCCATGAAACGCACCGGCCGCACCCTGGTCCTGGGCTGCCTGTTGCTCCTTCAGCCGCTGCTGGCACATGCACAAGCAGGCGGCAACTCGTTGTTAATCCCAGCGATGGGTCGTTGCACCCTCAATACCCAGCCAGACAGCCAGGCCGAGGCCCTGAGCGCGTGCCAGAAACAGGCCGACGGCGGGGATGCGCAGGCGCAATACGAGTTGGGCGAGTACTACCACGACGGCAAGAACCCCGCGCGCGACCTCAACAAAGCGTTGAACTACTTCGAAAAAGCCTCGCTGCAGGGCCACGCCCAGGCGCAATTCCAGCTGGGCACCATGTTCTTCAAAGGCGAAGGGGTGCCGGCCAATAACGTCCAGGCGTATATCGTGCTGAAAATGGCCGCGGTCAACGGCGCCGAAGACGCACTGGACACCGCCGACGAAGTTGCCGAACACATGCAGCGCGATGAGCTGGAACTGGCGACCCAGGTGCTGGGCCAGATCTTCCGCAATTATCTGCAGGAACTGCAGAGCGCGGATGGGCGCTCGCCGTTCTCGCCCCTGCCCTGATCGACCGGTGACGAGGGAGCCAGCGCCCTCGCTACAAACGCCCTACTTCTCAGGCATCGGCATCGGAAACGGCATGACATTGCTCGTGCCACGCGCTTCGCTGATCTTCGGCGTGCCCAGGCGCTCGACTTCATCGATACGCACGATCGAATGCATCGGCACAAAACTGCGCACCACGCCTTCGAACTGGGCCTTGAGTTTTTCCTCGCCCGGGTCGACGACCAGTTGTGTGCGCTCGCCAAAGACGAACTCTTCCACTTCCAGGAAGCCCCACAGATCACTTTGATAGATCTGCTTGGCGTACATTTCGAACACCTGGCCCTGGTTGAGGAAAATCACCTTATAGATTGGAGCTTCACGTTTGGTCATGGTGGGCGGGGAACACATCGGGGATATAAAAGAGGGCGCGAACTATAGCATGGCACCCGATGCACAGTGCTAGGAACCGATGGACATGACCCCTATAATGCGCGGTTCTTTACCACCAGTTGACGATTCCCATGGCCAAGAAGCTCTACATTGAAACCCACGGCTGCCAGATGAACGAGTACGACAGCTCGCGCATGGTCGATCTGCTGGGTGAACATCAGGCCCTGGAAGTCACCGCCCGCACCGAAGATGCCGACGTGATCCTGCTCAATACTTGCTCGATCCGCGAACGGGCACAGGACCGCGTGTATTCGCAGTTGGGCCGCTGGCGTGAATTGAAACTGGCCAACCCGGAGATGGTGATTGCCGTCGGCGGCTGCGTCGCTAGCCAGGAAGGCGCAGCCATCCGCGACCGCGCGCCCTACGTGGACGTGGTCTTCGGCCCGCAAACCTTGCACCGCCTGCCGGAAATGATCGACGCCGCACGCCTCACCAAGCTGCCTCAGGTCGACGTCTCGTTCCCGGAAATCGAAAAATTCGACCATCTGCCCGAGCCGCGCATCGATGGGCCGAGCGCCTACGTGTCGGTGATGGAAGGTTGCAGCAAGTACTGCACCTTCTGCGTGGTGCCCTACACCCGTGGTGAAGAAGTCAGCCGGCCGTTTGACGATGTAATGTCAGAAATCATCCACCTGGCCGAAAACGGCGTGCGTGAAGTGACCCTGCTGGGCCAGAACGTCAACGGCTATCGCGGCCAGACCCACGACGGGCGCCTGGCCGACCTCGCGGAGCTGATCCGGGTTGTCGCCGCGGTGGATGGCATCGAGCGCATTCGCTACACCACCTCGCACCCGCTGGAGTTCTCCGACAGCCTGATCCAGGCCCACGCCGAAGTGCCGGAGCTGGTCAAGCACCTGCACTTGCCGGTGCAATCGGGTTCGGACCGCATCCTGTCGGCGATGAAACGCAACCACACCGCCCTGGAATACAAATCCAAACTGCGCAAATTACGCGCGGCAGTGCCGGGCATCTGCATCAGTTCGGACTTTATCGTCGGCTTCCCCGGCGAGACCGAGAAAGACTTCCAGCAGACCATGAAGCTGATTGAAGACGTCGGTTTCGACTTTTCCTACTCGTTTGTCTACAGCCAGCGCCCCGGCACGCCTGCCGCCGACCTGCTGGACGAGACCCCGGAAGAGCTGAAAAAAGAGCGCCTGAACGCCCTGCAACATCGCCTGAACCAGCAGGGGTTCGAGATCAGTCGACAAATGGTCGGGTCCACCCAGCGCATCCTGGTCACCGACTACTCGAAAAAAGACCCGGGCGAACTGCAAGGGCGCACCGAGAACAACCGCATCGTCAACTTCCGTTGCGACAACCCGACCCTGATCGGCCAGTTCGCCGATGTCCACATCGATGCGGCGCAACCGCACTCGTTGCGCGGCTCTCTGGTGTAATAAATGTGCGAGGGGGCTTGCCCCCGATTGCGGTACATCAGCAGCACATGAGCTGCCTGACACTCCGCTATCGGGGGCAAGCCCCCTCCCACACTGGATCGGGTTGGATAAGTGCTTTCGCACACTGGCGCGTGGCGTTATCCTCTCTTTCACCTCAACAGCCAAAGGGCGGCTAAAAGCGACCTTGAACGCACCCATCGAACCCCATCGTTTTCTCCTCGAGCCGTTTGAGGCTCGCCGTTTCGCCAATTTGTGCGGACAGTTCGACGAGCACCTGCGCCTGATCGAACAACGCCTGAGCATCGAGATCCGCAACCGCGGCAATCAATTCGAGCTGATTGGTGAACCCCAGCACACCACGTCTGCAGAAAACCTGCTCCGCCGCCTCTACCGCGAAACCAAGGGTAGTGAGCTGTCGCCGGAAACGGTCCACCTGTACCTGCAGGAATCGGCCGTGGAAGACCTGGCCAACAACCCGGTGGCCGAAGCCAGCGTGGCCTTGCGCACCAAAAAGGGCATGATTCGCCCACGCGGCTTGAATCAGCAGCGCTACGTCAAAGAAATCCTCGGTAACGATATCAACTTCGGCATCGGCCCCGCCGGTACCGGCAAGACCTACCTGGCCGTGGCCTGTGCCGTCGACGCCCTGGAGCGCGAGCAAGTGCGCCGCATCCTGCTGGTGCGCCCGGCGGTCGAGGCCGGCGAAAAGCTCGGCTTCCTGCCCGGCGACCTGGCACAGAAAATCGACCCGTACCTGCGCCCGCTCTACGACGCACTCTACGAGATGCTCGGCTTTGAATACGTGGCCAAGCTCATCGAGCGCCAGGTGATCGAGATCGCCCCGCTGGCCTACATGCGCGGCCGGACGTTGAACAACAGCTTCATCATTCTCGACGAAAGCCAGAACACCACCGTCGAACAGATGAAAATGTTCCTCACCCGTATCGGTTTCGGCTCCACCGCCGTGATCACCGGCGACGTCACCCAGGTCGACCTGCCCAAGGGCACCAAGTCGGGCCTGGCCCAGGTGATCGAGGTGCTCAAAGACGTGCCGGGGATCAGCTTCACGCACTTCATGCCCAAGGACGTCGTCCGCCACCCGCTGGTCCAGCGCATTGTCGAAGCCTACGAGCGCTTCGAGCACCGCGACGACGCCCCGGCCAAGGACACCCGCCGCGATGCTTGAGCTTGACCTGCAACTGGCAACCGACGCGCACGCCCCCAGTGAAGAGCAGTTCCGTCAATGGTGCGCCCTGGCCCTGCGCCAGCGCACCGCCGACTCGGAGCTGACCATCCGCCTGGTGGACGAACCCGAAGGCCGCGAACTGAATCACACCTGGCGCCAGAAGGATTACGCGACCAACGTGCTGTCCTTCCCCGCCGACGTACCCGACGAACTGCTGGATATCCCGTTGCTGGGCGACCTGGTGATCTGCGTCGAAGTCGTCGAGCGTGAGGCGCAGGAACAAGGCAAGGCCCTTGAAGCCCATTGGGCTCATCTGGTCATCCACGGCTGCTTGCATCTGTTGGGTTACGACCATATAGACGATGACGAAGCCGAAGAAATGGAAGCACTGGAACGATCGTTGCTTGCAGAATTGGGTCACCCTGATCCGTATGCAGATGACGAAAACTGATCAACACTCAACTGAAACATCAAAGGATTTAGAGTAATCGCTATGAGCGAAGACCGATCGAGCAACGGGCAAAAGTCATGGCTGGGTAAACTGACCCAGGCTTTTGCCCACGAGCCGAAAAACCGCCAGGAGCTGCTGGAGCTGCTGCGCGAGGCCCATCAGAACAAGTTGCTGGACAGCGAAGCGCTGGCCATCGTCGAAGGCGCCATCCAGGTGGCTGACCTGCAAGTTCGGGACATCATGGTCCCGCGTTCGCAGATGATCAGCATCAAGGCGCCCCAGACCCCACGGGAATTCCTCCCGGCCGTGATCGACTCGGCGCACTCGCGCTACCCGGTGATCGGCGAAAGCCATGACGACGTCATGGGTGTCCTGTTGGCCAAGGACTTGCTGCCGCTGATCCTCAAGGAGAACGGCGACAGCTTCAACATCAAGGACCTGCTGCGTCCGGCCACCTTCGTCCCCGAATCCAAGCGCCTGAATGTGCTGCTGCGCGAGTTTCGCGCCAACCACAACCACATGGCCATCGTGATTGACGAATACGGCGGCGTCGCCGGCCTGGTGACCATCGAAGACGTGCTGGAACAGATCGTCGGCGATATCGAAGACGAGCACGACGTCGAAGAAGACAGCTACATCAAGCCGCTGCCGAGCGGTGATTTCCTGATCAAGGCGTTGACGCCGATCGAGAACTTCAACGAGTTCTTCGACAGCGAATTTTCCGACGACGAGTTCGACACCGTCGGCGGCCTGGTGATGAGTGCGTTCGGGCACCTGCCCAAGCGTAACGAGACCACCGAGATCGGCGCTTATCGCTTCCGCATCCTGAATGCCGATAGCCGCCGGATTCATCTGATTCGCCTGACACCTATTGCCCGTTAAGGACTGACATGCGCCGTTTCATCGCACCCGGCTGGCCCGGCAACTTGTTGGCCGTGGTGGCTGGCGCCATCACCACCCTGGCGCTGGCGCCATTCGATCTGTGGCCGCTTGCGCTGGTCGCGGCCGGATTGTTCTATATCGGGCTGCGCGAGCTGTCCCCACGCCAGGCCCTCGGCCGTGGCTGGTGTTTCGGTTTCGGCCTGTTTGGCGCCGGCACCAGCTGGATCTACTACAGTATCCACCACTTCGGCGGCGCGTCGGTGTTGCTGGCTGGCTTGCTGATGCTGGCGTTCACCGCCGCCATTGCCTTGTTCTTCGCCCTGCCCGCCTGGTTGTGGGCGCGCTGGCTGCGGCGCAATGAAGCGCCACTGGCCGATGCCCTGACGTTTGCGGCGCTGTGGGTCGGCCAGGAAGCGTTCCGGGGCTGGTTCCTGACCGGTTTTCCCTGGTTGTACTCCGGTTACAGCCAACTTGACGGCCCCCTCACCGGCCTCGCGCCGCTGGGTGGGATGTGGCTGATTTCCTTCGCCCTGGCCCTGACCGCCGCCCTGCTGTGCAACCTGCCGCGCCTGCTGGCGACCCAGCGCAACGCCTTCATCGGCGCTGGCCTGTTGCTGCTGGTGGCGCCCTGGGCCATCGGCCTGGCCCTCAAGCATCACGCCTGGACCTCACCGTCCGGCGACCCGCTGAGCGTGGCGGCGATCCAGGGTAACGTCGAACAAAGCATGAAGTGGGACCCCGAGCAGCTCAATGCACAACTGGCGCTGTACCGCGACATGAGCTTCAGCTCCAAGCGGGTCGACCTGCTGATATGGCCGGAAACGGCCGTGCCGGTGCTCAAGGAGTCCGTCGAGGGCTACCTCGGGATGATGGGCAAGTTCGCCGCCGAACGGCACACCGCGCTGATTACCGGCGTGCCGATTCGCCAGGAAGTGCATCACCAGAAGCGCTACTACAACGGCATCACCGTCGTGGGCGAAGGTGACGGCACCTACCTCAAACAGAAGCTGGTGCCCTTCGGCGAGTACGTGCCGCTGCAGGACATGCTGCGCGGCTTGATTGCCTTCTTCGACCTGCCCATGTCGGACTTCGCCCGCGGCCCGTCCGACCAGGCGATGCTACAGGCCAAGGGCTATCAGATTGCACCGTTCATTTGCTATGAAGTGGTCTACCCGGAATTCGCCGCCAGCCTCTCGGCCCAGAGCGACTTGCTGCTGACCATCAGCAACGACACCTGGTTCGGCACCTCCATCGGTCCCTTGCAGCACCTGCAAATGGCGCAGATGCGTGCGCTGGAAGCCGGCCGCTGGATGATCCGCGCCACCAACAACGGCGTGACCGGGCTGATCAACCCGTATGGGCAGATCACCGCGCAGATCCCGCAGTTCGAGCGCGGCATCCTCTATGGCGAAGTGGTGCCGATGCACAACCTCACGCCGTACCTGCAATGGCGTTCGTGGCCGCTGATCGTGGTGTGCCTGGTGTTGTTTGGTTGGGCGCTGCTGGCCGGCCGAATGTCCAAAACCGTCTAACAGAATCAAATGTGGGAGGGGGCTTGCCCCCGATAGCAGTGTGTCAGTCAGTAGATTTGATACTGATACACCGCAATCGGGGGCAAGCCCCCTCCCACATTTTGATTTGCGGTGCTATCGGTAGAACAACCGATACCCCACCTGCCCCACCGCCTCATTGAGCAACTGCCCGCTCTGCCACACCGACTTGAACTCCGGCATCCAGCCACCCAGCGGCCGCGCGTTATCCTCGCCGAGGAAGCCGACCGGCGCCGGCACCACGCTGAAACCGGCTTTTTCAAAGCTCCAGACCGCACGCGGCATATGCCAGGCCTGGGTCACCACCACGACGCGCTTGACCCCCTCGGGCAACAGAATCTCGGCACTCATCTGCGCATTTTCCCAGGTGGTGCGGCTGCGCTCTTCCTTCCAGCGCACCGCCACATCGAAGTCGTCCCGCATCGACACCGCCATCAACTCAGCTTCGCTGGGCGGTGTGCCGTAATGCAAACCGCCGCTGGTCAGCACCGGCAGCCCGGAGGCCTTGGCCAATCGCGCGGCGTAGCGCTGACGCTCCAGCCCGATGCCGGTCGGCTGGTCCGAACCCCAGGCCGGGTCGCCACGCTCGCGCCCCGAACCCAGCACCACAATGGCATCGGCGCGTCGGGCCAGGCTCGACCAGTCCTCCCGGGCCAACGGCGGCGCCGTCTCCAGGGCGCGCGCGCCCCACTCCACCATGATCGGCAGGCTCATCAGCCACATCCCGCCCAGGCCGAGGGCAAAGCAGCAGCCGGCCAGGCGCGGGCGGCTGCGGCGAAACCACCAGGCAAGGGCCAGCAACAGCAAGAGAATGCCGGGCGGCAACAGCAGTTGTTTGATGAAATAACGAATAGGCATCGAGCATCTCCATAGATGCCCGAAGCCTAAGGTGTAACGGGGTTTAGCGACAATCTTTACAAGAACGAAGCAGAGTCAGCGATGATCAGGAAACTAAGGGGCATGTATTACTTGAACCGCACGGACCGATGTTTTTCCGGACCGCGAGCGGCTGACACATCCTTGAGCCACACCACCTTGGCCGACCGCACGGGCTCGTTGGGCGGCGTGCTCGCCACGCCGGTAAAAGCCGAACGTTCGTTCCTTGCCAGGTAAGCCTTGATCAGTTCCAGCTCCGCGTGGCTCAAGCCTCGCAGTTCCAACTCGACGGGCTGCTCATCACGCAATCGACCCGCCGTACTTGCTGCATCCAATGCACGACCCAAACGGTCGATGAGTCCTTGGTACACATCCGGTTTAGATAACATTCGCTGCGATTCCACCATCCCCTCACCTCATTGAAGATAAGACTCACTCCCCAATAAACAGCGTAGCCCCCATGGCTGCGCCTGCCCGGCGCCGCGACAGACGGCCTCGACCGCGCAATCAGGGTTTCCCTCGATAGAGTGGGGTCATGTATGCTACGGCGCTTCCTGTAACTCCACTTCCCGCAGGGTTTGGGCACGGACGCGGCGCTTTATGGTGTCGGCCAGCTCGGACAATGCACCGAAGAGGATTAGGCCACCCCTATTCAGTTCAAAAGTAGCCATGCACGAACAATATCAGCCCCGTGAAATAGAAAATGCCGCCCAAACCTTCTGGGACGAGCAAAAGTCCTTTGAAGTCAGTGAACAGCCGGGCAAGGAGACGTTCTATTGCCTATCGATGTTCCCTTACCCCAGCGGCAAGCTACACATGGGGCACGTGCGTAACTACACCATCGGCGACGTGATTTCCCGTTACCAGCGCATGCAAGGCAAGAATGTCCTGCAACCCATGGGTTGGGACGCCTTCGGCATGCCGGCGGAAAACGCCGCGATGAAGAACAACGTAGCGCCCGCCAAGTGGACCTACGAAAACATCGCCTACATGAAGACCCAGCTGCGCAGCCTGGGCCTGGCGGTGGACTGGTCCCGCGAAGTGACCACCTGCAAGCCGGACTACTATCGCTGGGAACAATGGCTGTTCACCCGCCTGTTCGAAAAAGGCGTGATCTACCGCAAGAACGGTACCGTGAACTGGGACCCGGTCGACCAGACCGTGCTCGCCAACGAGCAGGTGATCGACGGTCGCGGCTGGCGTTCCGGCGCGCTGATCGAAAAACGCGAAATCCCGATGTACTACTTCAAGATCACCGCCTACGCGGATGAACTCTTGTCGAGCCTCGACGACCTGCCGGGCTGGCCTGAACAGGTCAAGACCATGCAACGCAACTGGATCGGCAAGTCCAAGGGCATGGAAGTGCAGTTCCCGTACAACGTCGATTCGATCGGCGAAGCGGGCACCCTCAAAGTCTTCACCACCCGTCCGGACACCCTGATGGGCGCGACTTACGTCGCCGTGGCCGCGGAACACCCGCTGGCCAGCCAGGCCGCGCAGAACAACCCTGAGCTGCAGGCGTTCATCGCCGAATGCAAAGGCGGCAGCGTGGCGGAAGCCGACGTCGCCACCCAGGAGAAAAAAGGCCTGCCGACCGGGCTGTTCGTCGAGCACCCGCTGACCGGCGAAAAATTGCCGGTATGGGTCGCCAACTACGTGCTGATGCACTACGGCGATGGCGCAGTAATGGCTGTGCCGGCCCACGACGAACGCGATTTCGAATTCGCCACCCAGTACAACCTGCCGATCAAATCCGTGGTACGCACCAGCTCGGGCGACACCAACCCGGCCCCGTGGCAAGACGCCTACGGTGAGCACGGTGAACTGATCAACTCCGGCGAGTTCGACGGCCTGGACTTCGCCGGCGCCTTCGACGCCATCGAAGTCGCGCTGATCAAGAAAAACCTCGGTGCCTCGCGCACCCAGTTCCGCCTGCGCGACTGGGGCATCAGCCGCCAGCGTTACTGGGGCTGCCCGATCCCGATCATCCACTGCGAAACCTGCGGTGACGTGCCGGTGCCGGAAGACCAGTTGCCGGTGGTCCTGCCGGAAGACGTGGTGCCGGACGGCGCCGGTTCGCCTTTGGCGCGCATGCCTGAGTTCTACGAGTGCAGCTGCCCGAAATGCGGCCAGCCAGCCAAGCGCGAAACCGACACCATGGACACTTTCGTCGAGTCCTCGTGGTACTACGCCCGTTATGCCTCGCCGCACTACGAGGGTGGCCTGGTCGAGAAATCGGCGGCCGACCACTGGTTGCCGGTGGATCAGTACATCGGCGGTATCGAACACGCCATTCTTCACCTGCTGTACGCGCGCTTCTTCCACAAGCTGATGCGCGACGAAGGCCTGGTCAGCTCCAACGAGCCGTTCAAGAACCTGCTGACCCAGGGCATGGTGATCGCCGAGACGTATTACCGTCGCGAAGCCAATGGCAGCTACACCTGGTTCAACCCGGCGGATGTCGAGCTCGAGCGCGACAGCAAAGCCAAGGTCATCAGCGCCAAGCTGATCGCCGACGGCCTGCCGGTGGAAATCGGTGGCACCGAGAAGATGGCCAAGTCGAAGAACAACGGCGTCGACCCACAGTCGATGATCGACCAGTTCGGCGCCGACACCTGCCGCCTGTTCATGATGTTCGCCTCGCCGCCGGACATGAGCGCCGAATGGTCCGACTCCGGCGTCGAAGGTTCGCACCGTTTCCTCAAGCGCGTCTGGCGCCTGGCCCATGCCCATGTCAGCCAGGGCCTGCCGGGCAAGCTGGATGTGGCCGCCTTGAGCGACGAGCAGAAAGCCATTCGCCGCAGCACCCACCTGGCCATCAAGCAAGCCAGCCAGGATGTGGGCCAGAACCACAAGTTCAACACCGCCATCGCCCAGGTGATGACACTGATGAACGTGCTGGAAAAAGCCCCGCAAGCCACCGAACAGGAGCGTGCGCTGGTTCACGAAGGCCTCGAGACGGTCACCTTGCTGCTGGCCCCGATCACGCCGCACATCAGCCACGAACTGTGGCACCGCCTGGGCCACAGCGAAGCCGTCATTGACGCCCGCTGGCCGGTGCAGGATGACAGCGCGCTGGTCCAGGACACGCTGCAGTTGGTGATCCAGGTCAACGGCAAACTGCGCGGCCAGATCGACATGCCGGCCAGCGCCAGCCGCGAAGACGTCGAAGCGGCCGCGCGCTGCAACGAGAACGTACTGCGCTTTACCGAAGGCCTGACGATCCGCAAAGTGATCGTCGTGCCGGGTAAACTGGTCAATATCGTCGCCAGCTAAATCGGATCGGGCGCAGGGCTTGAGCGCTGCGCCGAACTAAACCTTCAGGGCCTCGATAAGGCCCGCATGGTTTCAAGGGGAGCAATAAAATGATCAAACGCAATTTGCTGGTGATGGGCCTTGCTGTGCTGCTGAGCGCTTGCGGCTTCCAGCTGCGCGGTACCGGCACCAATGAACTGACCATCAAGGAATTGGACGTCAGCGCCCGCAACGCCTACGGCGAAACCGTTGTGCAACTGCGCGACACCCTGAAAAACAGTGGCGTACACGTCTACACCGGCGCGACCTACAAGCTGTTCCTGGCCGACGAGAAAGAAACCCAGCGTAACCTCAGCTACGCCAGCGCCGGCCGTGCGTCCGATATCGAGCTGAACACCTCGTTGACGTTTGAAATGCAGGGCCGCGACCATCTGCCGTTGATGGGTGACAAGATCGAAGTGCAAAAGGTCGTGAGCCACGATGGCAACAACCTGGTGGGCTCGGACTCGGAAATGACCCAGGTGCGCAAAGAAATGCGTCGTGAGCTGGTCCAACGCGTGATGCTGCGCCTGCAACAGCTGACGCCGGAAAAACTGGAACTGCTGCAACAGACCGCCGACAACAAGGCCAAGGCTGACGCCGACGCCCTGAAAGCCGCGCAAGAGTACGAAAACAACACGCCGAAACAATCGCCTGTTGAAGTCCCTGTAGACTAAGCCAGACGGGGCGCCCCAGGCGCCCCGTTCATCGCGCCTATGAAACTCGCCCCCGCCCAACTCGCCAAACACCTGCAAGGTGCTCTCGCGCCTGTCTATATCGTCAGCGGCGATGACCCGTTGCTGTGCCAGGAAGCGGCAGACGCCATTCGCACCGCCGCGCGCCAGCAAGGCTTCGACGAACGCCAGGTGTTCAGCGCCGACGCCAGTTTCGACTGGGGCACGCTGCTGCAAGCCGGCGCGAGCATGTCGCTGTTTGCCGAAAAACGCCTGCTGGAACTGCGCCTGCCGTCGGGCAAGCCCGGCGACAAGGGCGCGGCGGCCTTCATCGAGTACTGTTCGCGGCCTGCCGAAGACACGGTGTTGCTGATCAGCCTGCCCAAGCTCGACGGCAGCGCGCAGAAAACCAAGTGGGGCAAAGCGCTGGTGGAAGGGGCACAGACCCAGTTCATCCAGATCTGGCCGGTGGACAGCAATCAGTTGCCGCAGTGGATTCGTCAGCGCCTGTCCCAATCGGGGCTGTCGGCCACGCAGGACGCCGTGGAACTGATCGCCGCCCGGGTCGAAGGTAACCTGCTTGCCGCCGCCCAAGAGATCGAAAAGCTCAAGCTGATGGCCGAAGACGGGCAGATCACCGTCGAAACCGTGCAAGGCGCGGTGGCTGACAGCGCGCGTTTTGACGTGTTCGGGCTGGTGGACGCCATCCTCAACGGCGAGCCTGCGCACGCCCTGCGCATGCTCGAAGGGTTGCGCGGTGAAGGCGTGGAACCGCCGGTGATTCTCTGGGCGCTGGCTCGCGAGTTGCGGGTACTGGCCAATATTGCGCTGCAATACAGCCAGGGCACGCCGTTGGACAAATGCTTCAGCCAAGCCAGACCGCCGGTCTGGGACAAGCGCAAACCGCTGATGAGCAAAGCCCTGCAGCGGCACTCGGCGCAACGCTGGGCGCAACTGTTGCTCGAAGCCCAGCGCATCGATGCACAAATCAAGGGCCAGGCAGCGGGTTCGCCGTGGATGAGCCTGAGCCGTTTGTCACTGCTGATGTCTGGCCAGCGCCTGACATTACCTGCCGAATAACCCCCCCTCTTAAAAACACCGCAAAACCAATGCGGGATGGGGCAAGCCCCCTCCCACATGTTGGCTGCATTTGTATTTCAAAAAACTTGTCGGGCTTTACAGCGGCCAGACTTCGGCAGATGATTTGCACCGCTGCATCCCACCTGAAGAGAGTAACGACCATGAGCAAAAAGCCATCTAAGCATGGCCCCAACAAGGCCAAATCCATCATCGCCCAGCCACTGTTCCGCAGCCGTCAGGAACGCGCCGGCAAGGGCAAAGGCAGCTACCGCCGCGAAGCCTTCCAGTCTAATAGCTGGGAGGCTTCTTACTTTCTGGCCGCCTGAAGGCAAGCGCCCCTCCGGCATGATAAGGTCAGCACTTGATTTGTAATCCCTGGACCTGTGCATGCCCTCTAGTCTTTCCCGTCGTTGGCACCTTCGCCAATTGATCGCTGCCTCCAGCCTCATTCTGCTTGTCGCCTGCGCGGAAAAACCTACCGCCGCAGATGCTCAACCCTTGCCGACACTGTCGACCGCACCGGTCGTAGCGCCCGCTGTCGTGGCCCCGCTGGCTGTGGATAACCTGGACATCCAGCCCACCCAGACCTTTGCCGAATGGCAGGCCGGTTTCCGTGCGCAAGCCTTGAAGGCCGGCATTACCCCGGCCGTGTTTGATATCGCCTTCGCCAACGTCACCCCGGACATGGCGGTGATCCGCGCCGACCGCAGCCAACCGGAATTTTCCCGCCCGGTGTGGGAATACCTCGACGGCGCCCTGTCGCCAGTACGCGTGCGTAATGGCCAGGCACTATTGGTCAAGTACGCCGACATCCTGCAAAGCATCGAGCAACGTTATGGCGTCGACCGCCAGGCGTTGGTCTCGGTGTGGGGCATGGAAAGTAACTTCGGTCAGTTCCAGGGCAATAACTCGGTGATCCGTTCCCTCGCGACCCTGGCCTACGAAGGCCGGCGCCCGGCCTTTGCCCAGGCGCAATTGCTTGCGGCGCTGCAAATCATCCAGCACGGCGATATCCAGGCCGACCAGATGCGCGGTTCGTGGGCCGGCGCCATGGGCCAGACCCAGTTCATCCCGACCACCTACAACACCCACGCCGTGGACTTCGACGGCGACGGTCGCCGCGATATCTGGAACAGCCCGGCCGACGCCCTCGCCTCCACCGCGCATTACCTGCAAAGCTCCGGCTGGCAGAAAGGCCAGCCGTGGGGTTTCGAAGTCAAACAATTACCGGCCAACTTCGATTACACCCTGGCCGACGGTGGCGTGCGCAAGACCGTCGCCGACTGGCTGAAGCTGGGCATCCAGCTGCCACCGGGAGCGAGCATGCCGCCTAACGTCGACCAACTCTCCGCCGCCCTGCTGCTGCCAGCGGGTTACCGCGGCCCGGCGTTCCTGGTGCTGGATAACTTCCGCGCAATCCTCAAGTACAACAACTCGTCGTCCTACGCACTGGCCGTGGGCCTGCTGTCGGAACGGTTCGGCGGAAGTGGTGTGATTCGTGGCGATTGGCCGAAAGATGAACTGCCGCTGAGTCGTTCCCAGCGCATTGACCTGCAGACCGTACTCAGCAGCAATGGCTATGACGCGGGCAACCCGGACGGGATTATCGGCGCCAACACGCGCAAGGCGATCCGTGCGGCGCAACAGTCACTGGGCTGGCCGGCGGATGGTTATCCGACGGTGAAGTTGCTGGAGTCGTTGCAGAACCGTTAGATCGGCTTATGGCGACTACCGCTATCGGGGGCAAGCCCCCTCCCACATTTTGACCGCGTACATCCTTTGAAATGCGGTCAAAATGTGGGAGGGAGCTTGCTCCCGATAGCGGTTTAGCAGACGACAGATTCAGCGGTTGAACACCACATCCTGTTCCAACACCACCCGCTGCTCCCCCGCATCCAACCGCACACGCGCGCCCATCGGCAGCGTCACGTTCGGATCGCAATGCCCACTGCGCCAGCCAGACAGCACCGGAATGCACAGCGGTTCGAAGGTCTGCTTCAGCAGCCGCTCCAGCGCGGTGCTATCCACCCCCGCCACGTCCCCCACCAACACACCCGCTACCTGAGCCAGCTTGCCGGTCAGGCGCAGATGCGTCAGCAAGCGGTCGATGCGGTAGATCGGCTCGTTGACGTCTTCGATAAACAGGATGATGCCCTCGGCATCGATTTCGTAGGACGTCCCCATCATGGCCGCGATCATCGACAGGTTGCCGCCGAGCAAGCGCCCACAGGCGATACCGGGCTCGATCGTGGTCAATGGGTAGGCCACCGGGTGCGCCAGCACGCTGCCTGCACCCACCTGGCCACGCAGCATGTTGAACAACGACGACTCGGTGGGTGGCTGCTTGTCGCCGAGCAGGTCGGCATTCAGCATCGGGCCGTGGAAGGTCACAAAACCGGCATAGCGGTTGATTGCCAGGTGCAACGCAGTGATATCACTGTAACCCACGAAAGGCTTGGGGTTGGCGCGTAGCAGGTCGAAGTCCAGGCGGTCCAGCAGGCGGGGCGTCCCGTAGCCGCCGCGCAGGCAGAAGATCGCATCGATATCAGGGTTGGCGAAGGCGGCGTGCAGGTCGCGCAAGCGCACGTCATCGCTGCCGGCCAGGTAGCCGTCGCGTTCATATACTCCGGGGAAGATGCGTAGCTCATAGCCACGGGCGCGCATCCATTGCCCGGCTTTTTCCACGTCCAGCGCGGCAGGGCCGGCGGGTGCGATCAGGCCGATGGTGGCTTCAGAACGCAATGCAGGTACGGCGGCGGCTAGTCGACTGGTCATCCCTGATTCTCCCTATATGACGCGGAACGAAATGTGGGAGAGGGCTTGCCCCCGATAGCGCTGAATCAGCCAGTACCTGTAGCGACTGACACACTGCCATCGGGGGCAAGCCCCCTCCCACATTGGATCTGCGGTGTTGCGCAGATCTGTATTACGAAATCAGGCTAGCCTTGACCAGCTTGGCCTGCTCATCGGCGTGGTACGAGGAACGTACCAGCGGGCCCGACGCGACGTTCTTGAAGCCCATCTTGTAACCTTCCTCGGCGAACCAGGCGAAGGTGTCCGGGTGAACGAAACGCTGTACCGGCAAGTGGCTGCGCGATGGTTGCAGGTATTGGCCGAGGGTCAGCATGTCGATGTCGTGCTCGCGCATGCGCTGCATGACTTCGATCACTTCCTCGTCGGTTTCGCCCAGGCCGAGCATCAGGCCGGATTTGGTCGGGATGTGCGGCATCATCTGCTTGAATTTCTGCAGCAGGGTCAGCGACCACTGGTAGTCCGAACCTGGACGCGCCGCCTTGTACAGGCGTGGCACGGTTTCCAGGTTGTGGTTGAACACATCCGGCGGCTCGGCGGCGGTGATTTCCAGCGCGACGTCCATGCGGCCACGGTAGTCCGGCACCAGGGTTTCGAGCATCACGTCCGGCGACAGCTTGCGGATTTCGCGGATGCAGTCGGCAAAGTGCTGGGCACCGCCGTCACGCAGGTCGTCGCGGTCGACAGAAGTGATTACCACGTACTTGAGTTTCAGGTCGGCGATGGCGATGGCCAGGCTTTCCGGCTCGTTGACGTCCAGCGGCTTCGGCCGGCCGTGGCCGACGTCGCAGAACGGGCAACGACGGGTGCAGATGTCACCCATGATCATGAACGTGGCAGTGCCGCCGGAGAAGCATTCGCCCAGGTTCGGGCAGGACGCTTCTTCGCACACGCTGTGCAGCTTGTGCTTGCGCAGCAACGCCTTGATACGGTCGACTTCCGGCGAAACCGGGATACGCACGCGAATCCAGTCAGGTTTTTTCGGCAGTTCGGTGGTCGGGATGATCTTGACCGGGATGCGTGCAACCTTCTCGGCGCCGCGCAGCTTGACGCCGGCTTCCACCTTGGCACGCGGGGCCTGGGCCGGACGTTCGGTGACGTCCAGCGTCGGGATCATGGTTTGCACTGCATCAGTAGTCATAATCAGTCGATTCCGCCCGTAAGGGTCGTCTGCTCAGCATAGTCGAGGTGTTTGACGAGCTGCGCACGCAGCCGGGCACTTACCTCGGCAAATTTAATCGGTGTGGCGTGGTCGCTCAACTGGGTCATCGCCAACCCGGCATAACCGCACGGGTTGATGCGCCGGAACGGCGCCAGGTCCATGTCCACGTTCAACGCCAGACCATGAAACGAACAACCGTGGCGAATGCGCAGCCCCAGGGAAGCGATTTTCGCACCATCCACATACACACCGGGTGCATCGGGCTTGGCCACGGCGCTCACGCCGTAACTGGCCAACAGCTCGATCAGGCAAGCCTCCATACGGCTCACCAGGTCGCGCACGCCAAACCCCAGCTTGCGCACATCCAGCAGCAGATATGCCACCAGTTGACCGGGCCCATGGTAAGTCACTTGACCCCCTCGGTCGACCTGCACCACCGGAATATCACCCGGAAGTAGCAGATGCTCGGCCTTGCCGGCCTGGCCCTGGGTGAACACCGGCGGGTGTTCCACCAGCCAGATCTCATCGGGTGCCGAGGTGCCGCGCTCGTTGGTGAAGCGCTGCATCGCATGCCAGACGGGCTCGTAGTCCATCCGGCCGAGCTCGCGAAAGCCCAGGACCTGCGGCATCACAGCACCATATGTACGAAGCCAGTGGCCCGCAGTTCGCTGTTGATGTCGTAAAGCTGGTCTTGACCGGTCGCAACGATGTGCAACTGGATCGTGGTGTACTTACCGTTGGTGCTCGAACGCTCATCCACACGGTTGTCGTTGATCGTCGCGTGTTTACGCACGATGTCGAGAATCTTGTCCTTGTTGCCCACACCGGTATCGCTGATCACCTTGACGGGATAATCCGTCACCGGGAATTCGATCTTTGGCGCCTTTACTTCTTTATCGGTCATGGCGTAACGGCCTCGTAAGCGTAAGCCGTGGCGACGGGCAAAGCCCCGCGTCGGATCAACACGGGGCTTTGCAGGTGCACACTTATCAGTTGAACAAGCTGTAGAAGAACAGGCGGATGCTATCCCACACGCGGCGGAAGATACCACCCTCGTCGACGGCATCCAGGGCGATCAGGTCGGCACTGTGTACCACTTTATCGTCCAGCTTCACTTCGACCTTGCCGATCACGTCGCCCTTGGCGATTGGTGCAACCAGGTGCGGGTTCATGGTCATGCTGGCCGCGAGCTTTTTCAGCTGGCCTTTAGGCATGGTCAGGGTCAGGTCTTCAGCCAGGCCGGCCTTGACTTGCGAGGTTGCGCCTTTCCATACCGGCGCGGTCGCCAGTTCAGCACCCTTCTGATAGAAGGTCTGGGTTTCGAAGAAGCGGAAACCGTAGGTCAGCAGTTTTTGCGTCTCGGCCGCACGGGCCTGCTCGCTGTTGGTGCCGAAGACCACGGCGATCAGGCGCTGGCCATCACGCACGGCGGACGACACCATGCAGTAGCCGGCTTCTTCGGTGTGGCCGGTTTTCAGACCGTCGACGGTCTTGTCGCGCCACAGCAACAGGTTGCGGTTAGGCTGTTTGATGTTGTTCCAGAAGAATTCCTTCTGGGAGTAGATCGCGTAGTGGACCGGGTCGACACGAATGATCGCGCGCGCCAGGATCGCCATGTCGTGAGCCGACGAGTAGTGCTCTGGGTTCGGCAGACCGGTCGGGTTCATGAAGTGACTGTTGGTCATGCCCAGGTCGGCCACGGTTTTGTTCATCATGTCGGCGAACGCGTCTTCGCTGCCAGCGATGTGCTCGGACAGGGCGACGCTGGCGTCGTTACCGGACTGGATGATGATGCCGTGCAGCAGGTCGCTGACCGTCACCTGCGAGCCGACCTTGATGAACATCCGCGAACCACCGGTGCGCCAGGCGTTTTCGCTGACGGTCACCGGGTCGTTTTCGCCGATCTGGCCGCGACGGATTTCCAGGGTCGCGATATAGGCTGTCATCAGCTTGGTCAAGCTGGCGGGCGGCAGGCGCTGGTCACCGTTGTTTTCCACCAGCACGTTGCCACTGGCGGCATCCATGAGGACCCAGGCCTTGGCGGCCAGTTGCGGTGAAGCCGGCACCATTTCAACCGCCCAGGCGGCCGGGGTGATGATCAGCGAGATAAGCAGGCACGTGCGTTTGGCTAAGGTGATGATGTTCATCCGTCTCTCGAAATTACGTATGGAAACTTGCCCTCGCGGGCAAAACTTATTCAGACAGCCCGTTACCGGTCTGTCGCGTGTTCGGTTGCCTGCTCACCCCTTGCCCCTGGGTTTTATTGTTCAACGAGCCAACAACCAGGGCCCAGGCCCGCGCACGGACCTGAACCATCAATCCTTTACGGTTTATTCGGCGCTGACCACGCTGGGTTGCCCCAGGTTGGCCAGGCGCACGCTGTTCTGCACTTGCGCGACCTCGCTCGGCGAACCGATCGGGCCCATACGCACACGGTGCAGGGTCTGTTGATTACGCACGATGGAACTGATGAAGACCGGCGCATTGACCATACTGCTCAGCTTGGACCTTAACAGCTCTGCCGCATCCGGGTTGGCGAAAGCGCCCACCTGCAGGTATTGCCCACCGGCAGCCGAAGCACCCGGTGCGGCGCGAGGCACCACGACCGTGTCGGGCGCGTGCTGTTGCGCGGGTGGCGTCCACTGCTCGATCTTGCCGGCCGAGGCTGTGACTTGCGGTTGCGCGGCTTGCGGCTCGTTGAGCATCAACGGCGCCGGTTTGCCACGCTGGGCCCAGTATTGCGCGGGGTCGATCCCTTCGACCTTGACCCGCGCGGTGCCGGTTTCGGCATAACCGAGTTTCTTCGCGGCGGCGTAGGACAAGTCGATGATCCGGTCCGAATAGAACGGCCCGCGATCGTTGACCCGCAGGATCACCGTGCGGTTGTTGTCCAGGTTGGTCACGCGCACATAGCTGGGCAGCGGCAGGGTCTTGTGGGCCGCGCTCATGCCGTACAGGTCGTAGACCTCGCCATTGGCGGTGTTCTGGCCATGGAACTTGGTCCCGTACCACGACGCCGTGCCCGACTGCACGTAGGTCTTGGAGTCCTGCAGCGGAAAGTAGCTCTTGCCCAGCACGGTATAGGGGTTGGCCTTGTACGGGCCGGTGTGCAGGGTCGGCGTGGCATCCGGGATTTTCGACACGTCGACGTCCCACCACGGCGCACCGTCTTTATGCGCGCGGTTGATGTCCAGCCCCGGCTGGGAACGAATAGCGGTGCCGCCGGACTTTTGCGTCGGCGCGCGACTGGTGGAGCAACTGACAACCAGCAAGGACAACGCGGCAAACGCCACCAGCTTGAGCGGTTTTTTCAACGGCGATGCCCGCATTACTTGTTGCCCCGTGCTTGGACCAGCATGTCAGACAGTTGATGCACGGCCATGGCGTACATCACACTGCGGTTATAACGCGTGATTGCGTAGAAATTCTTCAGGCCCATCCAGTATTCAGGGCCGTTTTCGCCTTCCAGGCGGAAAGCCGTGACCGGCATATCATCGCGCAGCGCATCATGACTTGACCAGCCCAGCGCCCGCAACTCCCCGACCGTCTTGGCCGGCTCGATGCCCTGGGTCAGGCCTTCATCGGCGCGCTCGCCGCTCACGTCGGCACGGCTGACGACCGGTTCGCCGCTCACCCAGCCATGGCGCTTGAAGTAGCTGGCCACGCTGCCGATGGCATCGTCCGGGTTGCTCCAGATATTGATATGGCCGTCGCCGTCAAAATCCACCGCGTAGGCGCGAAAACTGCTCGGCATGAACTGCGGCAAGCCCATCGCACCGGCGTAGGAGCCTTTGAGGGTCAGCGGGTCGACCTGCTCTTCGCGGGCCAGCAGCAGGAATTCACGCAGTTCCTTACGGAAGAATTCAGCGCGGGGCGGGTAATCGAAGCTCAAGGTCGACAAGGCATCGATCACCCGGTAACTGCCGGTGTTGCGCCCGTAGAAGGTTTCAATGCCAATGATCGCGACAATCACCTGGGCAGGCACGCCGTATTCCTGCTCGGCGCGGGCCAGCGCGGCTTCGTGCTGGCGCCAGAAGTCCACGCCCCGGGCCACGCGGGCGTCGGTCAGGAACATCGGGCGATAGTCCTTCCACTGCTTCACGCGCTCGGCCGGGCGGGAGATGGCATCGAGGATCGCCTGCTTGCGCTGGGCCTCGCGGAACACGCCCATCAGCTGTTCACCGGCGAAGCCATAGTCACGGGTCATCTCACCGACGAATTCGGCGACCTGAGGTGAGCCATCGTAGTCACCGGCCTGCGCTTCGTGCATGGCGCCCAGCAGCCCGATCAGGCTCATCCAGGACGCATGCCGAGTCGCCCAGCCGCGCAATACTTGCATTGACATCTTCACCTTATTCAAACCTGTGCGATCCATTTGCGATGCGTGTGAATCGACATCAAAACCCCAAACGCTGACATCAATGTCACCAGCGAAGTTCCGCCGTAGCTAATGAACGGCAACGGCACCCCAACCACCGGCAAGAGGCCACTGACCATACCGATGTTGACGAAAACGTAAACAAAAAAAGTCATGGTCAACGAGCCCGCCAGCAATTTGCCGAACAACGTCTGCGCCTGCGCGGTGATCACCAGGCCACGCCCAATCAACAGTAAATAGATCAGCAGCAACGCGCAAATGCCCACCAGGCCGAACTCTTCGCCCATCACCGCAATAATGAAGTCGGTGTGGCTCTCGGGCAAAAAGTCCAGGTGCGACTGGGTGCCCATCAACCAACCCTTGCCAAAGACACCGCCGGAACCGATGGCCGCCTTCGACTGGATGATGTTCCAGCCGGTGCCCAGCGGGTCGCTCTCCGGGTCGAGGAACGTGAGAATCCGCTGCTTCTGGTAGTCATGCATAAAGAAGAACCACATGGCCACGGCCACCGGCACGGCAGCGGCGAGCACGCTGAGAATCCAGCGCCAGCGCAAGCCACCCATGAACAGCACGAACGCACCGCCCGCCAGGATCAGCAGCGATGTACCGAGATCCGGCTGGCGCACGATGAGGATGAACGGCACGCCGATCAGGATCAGGCTGATCCCCACATGCTTGAGTTGCGGCGGCAAGGTGCGCTTGGACAGGTACCAGGCGATGGTCGCCGGCATCAGGATCTTCATGAATTCCGACGGCTGGAAGCGAATCACCCCCGGAATGTTGATCCAGCGGGTCGCGCCCATGGCGTTGTGGCCCATCACGTCCACCACCACCAGCAACAACACGCCGGCGACGTACCCCAGCGGCACCCAGCGCGCCATGAAACGCGGCTCCAGCTGGGCAATCACCACCATCGACAACAAGCCCAGGCCGAACGACGACGCTTGCTTGATCAGCAGGTCCCAGTTCTTGCCGCTGGCCGAATACAGCACGAACAGACTGCCGGCGGCCAGGGTCAGCAGCAGAATCAACAACGGGCCATCAATGTGCATGCGCTGCAGCAATGTCGCGCGGCGACGCATCACATCCTCACTGGAGAGGATGCGGTCAAAATTACTCTTCACTGGCCGTAACCTCGGTGCTTGAAGGGGGGCCGCCATATTCGGGCTTGAGCTTGCCGTCGTCGGTCAACAGCCAGGCATCCATCACTTGACGGACCACCGGCGCGGCGACGCCCGAACCGGACTCGCCGTTCTCGACCATCACGGCGACCACGATCTTCGGGTCGTCCGCCGGAGCGAAGCCGACAAACAGGGCGTGGTCGCGGTGGCGCTCCTGGACTTTGGAACGATCATATTTTTCGCCTTGCTTGATCGCGACCACCTGGGCCGTACCGCTCTTGCCGGCAATGCGATATTGCGCGCCGATCGCCGCCTTGCGCGCCGTGCCCCGGGCGCCGTGCATCACCTGCTGCATGCCGTGGTTGACCTTGGTCCAGTCCGACGGGTCACGCAGCACAATGTCCGGGATCGGGTTTTCATCCACCGGCTTTTCGCCTTCGATGGTGCGGGCCAGGTGCGGACGGTTCCAGATGCCTTTGTTGGCCACCAACGCCGTGGCCTGGGCCAGTTGCAGCGGTGTCGCCTGCATATAGCCCTGGCCGATGCCGAGGATCAGAGTCTCGCCGGGGAACCACGCCTGGCGGCGGGTGGCACGCTTCCATTCGCGCGACGGCATCAGGCCTGGGGATTCTTCGAACATGTCCAGGGAGACTTTCTGACCCAACCCGAACTTGCCCATGTAGGCCGACAGGCGATCGATCCCCAGCTTGTGGGCCAGGTCGTAAAAATAGGTGTCGTTGGACCGCATGATCGCGGTGTCCAGGTCGACATAGCCGTCACCGGTGCGGTTCCAGTTACGGTATTTGTGATCGTAATTAGGCAGCATGTAGTAGCCGGGGTCGAACACGCGACTCGACGCCGTGACCACGCCCGCGTCCAGGCCGGCAATCGCTACCGCCGGCTTGATCGTCGAACCCGGCGGATACAGGCCGCGCAACACCCGGTTGAACAGCGGCCGGTCGATGGAATCGCGCAGCTCGGCGTAGGCCTTGAAGCTGATCCCGGTCACGAACAGGTTGGGGTCGAAACTGGGCTGGCTGACCATGGCCAGGACTTCGCCGGTACTCGGGTCCAGCGCCACCACCGCGCCACGGCGCCCGCCCAGGGCCATCTCGGCCGCTTCCTGCAACTTGATGTCCAGGCTCAGCACAATGTCCTTGCCCGGCACCGGATCGGTACGCTTGAGCACCCGCAACACGCGGCCGCGGGCGTTGGTCTCGACCTCTTCGTAACCCACCTGGCCGTGCAGCTCGGGCTCGTAGAAACGCTCGATGCCGGTCTTGCCGATATGGTGGGTGCCGCTGTAATTGACCGGATCGAGGCTTTTCAGCTCTTTCTCGTTGATCCGCCCCATATAACCGACGGAGTGCGCGAAGTGCGGCCCTTGCGGGTAATGCCGCACCAACTGCGCCACCACTTCCACGCCCGGCAGGCGGAACTGGTTCACCGCGATCCGGGCGATCTGCTCTTCGGTCAGCTCGAACAGGATCGGCACCGGCTCGAACGGCCGACGCCCCTGTTTCATGCGCTTTTCGAAGATCGCCCGGTCTTCCGGGGTCAGTTGCAGCACGTCGACGATCACATCGAGGACCTGCTGCCAGTCGCCGGAGCGTTCGCGGGTCATGCTCAGGCTGAAGCTGGGCCGGTTATCCGCGACCACCACGCCGTTGCGGTCGAAAATCAGGCCACGGGTCGGCGGAATCGGCTGCACATGCACCCGGTTGTTTTCCGACAGAGTGGAGTGATAGTCGTACTGGATCACCTGCAGGAAATACAGGCGCGCGATCAACACCCCGATCAACGTCACCACCATGATCGCGCCAAAAACCACGCGCGAGCGCACCAGACGTGCGTCTTTCTCGTGGTCCTTGATGCGGATCGGCTGAGTCATCGGGAGGGGCGCAGACTATTTGTGGTAAGGGTGCCCGGACAGAACTGTCCAGGCGCGATACAGCTGTTCACCGATCAGGATCCTTACCAACGGGTGCGGCAACGTCAGCGCCGACAGCGACCAGCGTTGGTCCGCCCGCGCGCAGACTTCCGGCGCCAGCCCCTCGGGGCCGCCGACCATGAAGTTGACGGTGCGCGAGTCCAGGCGCCAGCGATCCAGTTCCACCGCCAATTGCTCGGTGCTCCAGGGCTTGCCGTGGACTTCGAGGGTGACGATGCGCTCGTTGGGACCGACCTTGGCCAGCATGGCTTCGCCTTCCTGACGGATAAAGCGCGCCACGTCGGCGTTCTTGCCCCGGGTATTGAGCGGAATTTCCACCAGCTCAAGCGACAGCTCGGCGGGCAGACGCTTGGCATATTCATGCCAGCCTTCTTCCACCCACTTGGGCATGCGTGAACCGACAGCGATCAGACGCAGGCGCACAGCCGTTCCTTATTCCTGGTCTTTGTTGAGCTTGTCGAAGTGCGCGTGGCCCACTTCCGGGCTGTGGTGCTTGCCATCAGCCGCACGGCTCTGTTCGGCGCCTTTCCACAGACGCTCCAGGTCGTAGAACTGACGGGCGTTGGAGGTCATCATGTGAACGATCACGTCGTCCATGTCCAGCAGCACCCAGTCGCTGTCGCCCTTGCCTTCTTCACCCAGCGGCTTCACGCCCTGCGCTTTGACGGCTTCGCGCACTTTGTCGAGCATCGCGCCGATCTGGCGGTTGGAGGTACCGGTGGCGATGATCATGAAGTCGGTGATGCTCTGCTTGTCGCGCACGTCCAGCACCTGGATGTCCTGGGCTTTGACGTCTTCCAGGGCCGCCACGGCGACTTTCACCAGTTCTTCGCCAGCCAGTTCCGGGCCAACGTGGGCTTCAACCGGCAGTGGCGCGCTCTTGAAGGTGCCTTTGCGCTTAACTTTGCTTACGTCTTTGTTCGTCATATAAAACTCGTTTTGCTCGTATGTTCGGGCGCTCGCTGCACGACTGTTCGTGCGTTCAAGCGCGCCTTTTCAGTTCGACGCACGGTAAAGCCCGTGCGCATCGATGTAGGCCAGGACCGCGTCAGGCACCAGGAAACGTACCGACTTCCCGCTGGCCAGCAGTTGACGGATCTGGGTGGCGGACACCGCAAGCGGGGTCTGCCAGACGAATGCAATATTCCCGTTCGGCCCGGTCAGGGCCAAGGGGTCACTTACCGACCGCGCGGCCAGCAGGTTGCGCAAGGCATCCGGCGGTTCGCTGTCGGCATCCGGGCGTTGCAAAACCAGGATGTGGCAATGCTGGAGGAGTTCCTCCCAGCGATGCCAAGAGGGCAGGCCGCAAAATGCGTCCCAGCCCAAAAGCAGAAACAACTGGTCGTCCGCGGCCAACTCGGCACGCATCAGTTCCAGGGTGTCGACAGTGTAGGACGGTTTATCGCGCTTGAGCTCGCGGTCGTCCACCACCAGCGGCGGTATGCCAGCTACGGCAAGGCGCACCATTTCCAGGCGCTGCTGCGCTGACACCTGCGGCGTATCGCGGTGCGGCGGCCGGGCATTGGGGGTCAGGCGCAATTCATCCAGCGCGAGGGCATCCGCGACTTCCAGGGCACTGCGCAAATGGCCGATATGCACGGGGTCAAAGGTGCCGCCGAGCAACCCGATGCGTTTACCCATCAAGCGCGCACATGCCCGTCGCCGAACACTACGTACTTCTCGCTGGTCAGGCCTTCCAGGCCAACCGGGCCACGTGCGTGGAGCTTGTCGGTGGAGATACCGATCTCCGCGCCCAGGCCATACTCGAAGCCGTCGGCAAAACGCGTCGAGGCGTTGACCATCACCGAAGCGGAGTCCACTTCGGTGAGGAAACGCCGGGCATCGCTGAAATGCTCGGTAACAATGGCATCGGTGTGCTTGGAGCCGTATTTGTTGATGTGCTCGATGGCCTGATCCAGGTCGTCGACGATGCGGATCGACAGGATCGGCGCCGTGTACTCGGTGTACCAGTCTTGCTCGGTGGCTTCGATCACGTCCGCGCCGAGCAGCGCACGGGTGCGCTCGCAACCGCGCAGCTCAACGCCCTTGTCGCGGTAGATGGCAGCCAGCGGCGGCAGCACGCGATCGGCAATGCCGGCGTGTACCAGCAGGGTTTCCATGGTGTTGCACGGCGCGTAACGGTGGGTCTTGGCGTTGTCGGCGATGCGGATCGCCTTGTCGATGTCAGCGGCAATGTCGATGTAAACGTGGCAGACGCCGTCCAGGTGCTTGATCACTGGCACCTTGGCATCACGGCTGACGCGTTCGATCAGGCTCTTGCCACCGCGCGGCACGATCACGTCGACGAATTCCGGCATGGTGATCAGCGCGCCGACGGCGGCGCGGTCGGTGGTTTCCACCACTTGCACCACTTCGGCCGGCAATTCGGCTACGGCCAGGCCCTGCTGGATGCAGGTGGCAATCGCACGGTTGGAGTGGATCGCCTCGGAACCGCCGCGCAGGATGGTGGCGTTGCCAGACTTGAGGCACAGGCTCGCGGCGTCGATGGTCACGTTCGGGCGCGACTCATAGATGATGCCGATCACGCCCAGGGGCACGCGCATCTTGCCGACCTGAATGCCGGACGGCAGGTAACGCATATCGCGGATTTCACCGATGGGGTCAGGCAGCTTGGCCACCTGACGCAGGCCTTCGATCATGTCGTCGATACGCGCCGGGGTCAGCGCCAGGCGGTCGAGCAACGCCGGTTCCAGGCCATTGGCGCGGCCGTTGGCCAGGTCCAGTTCGTTGGCGGCGGTCAACTCGGAGCGCGAAGCATCCAGAGCATCGGCGGCGGCCAGCAAGGCACGGTTTTTCTGCGCGGTGCTCGCACGGGCGATCAACCGCGAGGCCTGACGGGCAGCGCGACCCAGGCGGGTCATGTAGTCAAGAACGGACTCAGTCATGGTCAGGGAGTCTTGGCAAAGAGGAAAGCGGCAGATTATAGCTGTGACGCCGCCCGACTGACAGCGGTGAGGGGCGGATGGTCGAAATGAACTGTAAAAACCTGGGGTTCAGCCGTAATTAAGGTAGGAGTTGTTATTATTCCGTCACATTTAGCCGTATTAACCCTGAAGGCCATGTCGAGTTTCACCCCCCAACTCCCCGCCAGCGCCCTGCCCGACCGCTTCTTCGACCGCGATGCACAACTGCTTGCGCGGGAATTGCTCGGCAAAATCATTCGTCATCGGGTCGGCGATCTCTGGCTTTCGGCGCGGATTATTGAAACCGAAGCGTATTACGTGGCCGAAAAAGGCAGCCATGCCTCACTGGGCTACACAGAAAAGCGTAAGGCTTTGTTTCTGGATGGCGGTCATATCTATATGTACTACGCCCGTGGCGGCGATTCGCTGAACTTCAGCGCCCAGGGCCCGGGCAATGCAGTATTGATCAAATCCGCCTATCCCTGGGTCGATGAGACCTCCGGCCCGGCCAGTTTGGCGCAGATGCTGCTGAACAACCCGGACGCCAATGGCAGGCCGCGCGCCTCGCAGAAGCTCTGCGCCGGCCAGACCTTATTGTGCAAGGCGCTGGGCCTGAAAGTGCCGATGTGGGATGCCAAGCGCTTCGACCAGGAGCGGCTCTATGTAGAAGACGTCGGCCAGGTGCCGACGCACATTATCCAGACCACCCGCCTGGGCATTCCCGGCGGCCGGGACGAACACTTGATGTACCGCTTCGTCGATGCAGGCTATGCGCCTTATTGCACGCGGAACCCGCTGCGCCGGGGCCAGGTCGAAGGCCGCGACTATTTTTTGATTTGAAACGGTGACGAGGGAGTGAAGAAACATGGGCCAATGGCTCGATAGTATCACCGGCTGGCTGACCCTGAACCCCCAATGGCTGGCGGCCGCGGTATTTATCGTGGCGTGCGTGGAATGCCTGGCCATTGCCGGCTTGATCGTGCCCGGCACCGTGCTGCTGTTCGCCATTGCCGTGCTGGCCGGCAACGGTGCGCTGTCGTTGAGTGAAACCCTGCTGCTGGGTTTTCTCGGCGGCCTGGTGGGCGATGGGGTGTCCTACTTCCTTGGACGCCATTTCCACCAGAACATCCGGCGCCTGCCCGGCCTGCGGCATCACCCTGAATGGATGAACGGCGCCGAGACCTACTTCCACAAGTACGGCATCGCCAGCCTGCTGGTCGGACGTTTCATCGGCCCGTTGCGCCCCATGCTGCCGATGGTGGCTGGCATGTGCGACATGCCGTTCCCACGCTTTGCCCTGGTCAGCATTCTCGCGGCGGCCGGTTGGACAGTCGCGTACCTGCTGCCGGGCTGGGCGACCGGCGCGGCTTTCCGCCTGCCATTGCCGGCGGGGTTCTGGCCCGAGGCGGGAATTGTCGCGGCATGCCTGGCGGTGTTGCTGGGGCTGAGCTTGAACAGCAGCCTGCGCGGCCATCGCCGCGCCACAGGGTGGATAGGTTGCGCCAGCCTGACCCTGTTGATCGCCCTGTTTATCGGCTACCCGCACCTCAACGACTTCGACCAGGGGCTGAGCGCCCTGGTGCAGGAGCATCGCAGCGCCTGGCTGGACGAGACCATGGTGAGGCTCACCCAACTGGGCGAGTTCAAGAATATGTTTGTCGCCAGCGCCCTGTTCACCGGCCTGTTGTTACTCGCACGCCAATGGCGCCACGCGCTGTTTGTCGGCATCACGCTGGGCATGGCCGCAGTGATCAATACCGCCACCAAGCTGTTTTTTGCCCGCGGTCGCCCGGAAATCCTCACCGACCCACTGAGCAGCTTCAGCATGCCCAGCGGCCACTCCTCCGGCGCATTCGCGTTTTTCCTGGCGTTAGCCGTATTGGCCGGGCGCGGGCAGCCCACGCGCCTGCGCCTGACCTGGCTGCTGCTGGGCTGCATCCCTGCGGCATTCATCGCGTTGTCGCGGGTTTACTTGGGCGTCCACTGGCCCACCGACATCCTCGCCGGAATGTTGCTGGCGATGAGCGTGTGTGCATTGAGCCTGGGCGCAATCCAATACCGCAGCCCGCTGCCGCCGATGTCGCAGAAAGCCTGGTGGCTGGTATTGCCTGCCCTGGTGGCGGTGCTCGGTTTCATCGCCTTCAGCGACACCTCGCAGGCCCTGTTCAAGTATGCCTACTGACCCTTGGCCGGGCCGATCCAATCGATTGGCGCGGTTCGGCGCTCAACGCAACGTTCGCGCCGCTCCAGCAGCATTTCATCGGCAATTTCTGCGGCACGCTCGGCGATGTATTCCGGGCCGCGCTGTGCATCCTGCGCGAGCAGTTGTGAGGTAATGCTGACAAAAAAAGCGTCCCAGGCCGCCTGCTCCGATTGCGCTAGCCGAATCATGTTCATCCCCTGATCAGTGGTTGTGTGATCGGAAACTATTTCAGCCCGCGCGATGGGAGCAACGCAGAAATGTCTGAAAGCAGCACCAGACAATTCTGAAGATCAGGTGAACAGTTCACCTTGCAGTTCATCCAGCAGCCTCTGGATCGCATCCAGCCGTTGTTGCGGATCGTCGAGCTGCAGCAGGTCGATCTTGTCGGCCTCGGTGAACGGCAGCAAATACGCCAATTGATTGCCCAGGGCCTGCTGGCCGTCGGCATCGGCGCCCATGTCCAGCGAGGCCACCATCGGGTGTTCGGCCAGGGCCTGGAGCAAGGCCTGCAGGTCGGCGTCCGCCTCTTCCAGCGCGTGGTCCGGCCGCTCTTCCAGCCATTGCACCTCGGCCACCAGCAACTGGTCCTTCTGCACCTCGGCATCGCGGACACGGAAGCGCCGCCCGCCCTCGACGCGAATGCCCAGCAGGCCGTTATCCTGCTGCTTGAAGTCGCGAATCAGCGCTTCACAGCCGATCAGCGCGTAGCCATCCGGGGCCGCGCCCACCTCTTTGCCGTCGAAGATGCACACCACGCCGAAACTTTCGCCCTTTTTCATGCAGCGGCTGATCATGTCCAGGTAGCGCGCCTCGAACAATTGCAGATCGAGGGTGCAGCCAGGGAACAGCACGGTGTTGAGCGGGAACAGCGCCAGACTCATAAAGGTTTCCTTAACCCTGGTTCAAACAATCACCGACACGGCCAGCGGCAGGAACACCGCCGTCGCCACGCCCATCAGACTCATGGCCAGCGCCGCAAAGGCGCCGCACTCTTCGCTTTCCTGCAGGGCCACCGACGTGCCGACGGCGTGAGCGGTCATGCCCAGCGCCATACCGCGCGCCTCGGGGCTGTGGACGCCCAGGCGCGACAAGTACGCCGGGCCGATCATCGCCCCGATCACGCCGGTGATCAGCACGAACACCGCGGCCAACGCGGCCACGCCGCCGATCTGCTCGGCCACCAGCATGGCAATCGGCGAGGTCACCGACTTGGGTGCCATGGTCATCAACATCCTGTGTTCGGCACCGAACCACCAGCCCAGCAACACACACAGGCCGGTGGCCAACACACCACCTATCACCAGCGTAGTAAAAATCGGCCAGAACAATTGACGAATCCGGCGCAGGTTCAGATAGAGCGGCACCGCCAGGGCCACGGTCGCCGGGCCCAGCAGGATGCTCATGATCTCGGTGCTCTTGCGGTACTCGGCGTAGCTCAGGCCACAGGTGAGCAGCACGCCGATCACCAGCAGCATGGACACCAGCACCGGCTGCAGGAAGATCCAGCGGGTTTTCTCGAAGCCCGCGAGCACCAGTTGATAGGCGCCGAGGGTGATGCCGATGCCGAACAGCGGATGATGAATCACCGCCGCCCACGCGCCTTGCCAGTCGAAGGTCATGATTGCTCCTCCTGCTGCGCCTGGCGCTTGACCAGTTTTTGCATCAGCACGCCGACGAACCCCATGGCGATCACCAGCGACAACACCAAGGCGCCGACGATGGCCCAGAAGTCTGCGGCGATGTCCTTGGCATACACCATCACCCCGACCGCCGGCGGCACCAGCAGCAAGGGCAAGTAACGCAGCAGGCTGCTGGCCGCCAGGCTCAGCGGCTCGCCGACTTCGCCGCGCCACACCAGGTAACCCAGCATCAGCAGCAGACCGATGATCGGCCCCGGCAACACCGGCAGCAGCAAATGGTTGATCGCCGTGCCGATCAATTGAAACAGCACCAGCCATGTCAGACCGCGTAATAGCATCCGTCCTTCCCCCCTCAAGACCGACCCGCATTATAAGCATGCCCGCGCTATGCTCCGGCATTCGCCATAAGCATGGTGGGTTGACCGGGCTGGTTGCCCATGATGATCTAACATGGTTCTCGCACATCAATAAAAACCGATGAACCAAGGAGAGACGCAATGCCCTATGTACCCGTAGCGCAGCTCAAAGATTATGTCGGCAAGGAACTGGGACGTTCCGACTGGCTCACCATCGACCAGGCCCGCATCAACCTGTTCGCAGAAGCCACTGGCGACCATCAGTTCATCCACGTCGACCCGGTCAAGGCCGCGCAAACCCCGTTCGGCAGCACCATCGCCCACGGTTTCCTGTCGCTGTCGCTGATGCCCAAGTTGATGGAAGACATCCTGATCATGCCCGAAGGCCTGAAAATGGCGGTCAACTATGGCTTGGACAGCGTGCGCTTTATCCAGCCGGTGAAGGTCAACTCCAAGGTCCGCCTGAACGTGACCCTCACCGACGTCACCGAGAAAAAACCCGGCCAATGGCTGTTCAAGGCCACCGCCACCCTGGAAATCGAAGGCCAGGAGAAACCCGCTTACATTGCCGAGTCGCTGTCGCTCTGCTTCGTATAACCGCCTCCTTCCTCCCTGTAGGAGCTGGCTTGCCAGCGAAAAGCCCCCAGACGCCACATTCCCCCTGAATGCTCGCGTTTTCGTTGACCACCTTCGCCGGCAAGCCGGCTCCTACAGGTCATCATTCCCCAACAGACCACTAGGTATGGCTCCTTCGCTGCGGCATACTCGGCGCTCAATTATCCGGATCCCGCTATGCGCCCACTCGCTCCCCTTGCCCTTGTCCTGTTGCTCACCGCTTGCGGAGACGGCGAATCGCTGTTGCCGCCCGATGCGCGCCTGCCCGACGGCGGCCGTTACCGGGGTGATGTGGTCAATGGCTTGCTGCAAGGCCAGGGCCGCGTGGACTACCCCAACGGCAGTTGGTACGCCGGCCAGTTCGACAAAGGCCAGTGGCACGGCCAGGGCGAATGGCATGGCAGCAACGGCGAAGTCTATAAAGGCCAGTTCCAGCAAGGCCTGTTTGACGGCCAGGGCAGCCTGACCACTGCGGGCAGCCACTACGTCGGTGGCTTCAAGCAAGGCCGGCGCAACGGCGAAGGCACCCTCAAAGAGGGGCAAATGACCTATCGCGGCGAATTCAAGGACGACCAGTATTCCGGCCTCGGGCGCCTGGAGCTGGCTGACGGCAGCCAATACCAGGGCCAGTTCGCCCACGGCAAGCCCAACGGCGAAGGCCAGCGCAACGACGACAGCGGCAACCAGTTCAGCGGCCACTTCGTCGATGGCCAGTTGGAAGGCAACGGCACCTTCAACAGCGCTGACGGCGACATCTACGTCGGCCAGTTCAAACAGAACCAATTGAACGGCAAGGGTCGCTACGAAAACGCCGACGGCGACGTGTGGATCGGCCAGTTCAAGGAAGGCGCCCTCAGCGGCAAGGGCGAGTTGATCGGCATCGATGGCAGCCACTACATTGGCCAGTTCAGCGATTGGCGCTTCAGCGGCGAAGGCCGCCTGAACCTCACCGACGGCAGCTTCTATATCGGCGGTTTCGACAGCGACAACTACCAGGGCCGCGGCACCCTGGTGCTCGCCGACGGCACCGTGCAAGCCGGCACCTGGGTCAACGGCATGCGCGTGCGCGACGCCGACGGCAAGCTGTTGCCCGACCCGTTGGAAATCGGCGTGCTGGCCCAGGGCCGCCTGCTCGATGCTGCCCTCGCCGCCGTGCCTCCTTCGACCCCCGCCGTGGAACTGTACACCCTGGTACTCGCGGGCGACGGCAAACAGAGCGTGTTCCTGCGCGAAGCCGATTACGTCAGCAATATGCTCGCCAGCCGCTTCGGTGCGCGCGGGCAGATTCGCCTGGTCAACCACCGCGACCATATCGCCGACCGCCCGCTGGCTACCCGCGAAAGCCTGCGCCGTGCGGTGCAGACCCTGGCCGAACGCAGCGGGCCGGAGGACCTGGTGTTTATCTACCTGACCAGCCACGGCACCCACGAAAGCGAACTGGTGCTCGACCAGCCGCGCATGGAGCTGGCCGACCTGCCGGCCGATGAGCTCGCCGCAGTACTCACGCCGCTGAAGAACCGCGACAAGGTCGTGGTGATTTCCGCGTGCTACTCCGGCGGTTTCATTCCCGCGCTGAAAGACGAGCACACCTTGATCATGACCGCTTCCCGCGCCGACCGCGTGTCGTTTGGCTGCTCCGAGGAAGCCGACTTCACCTACTTCGGCGATGCCCTTTTCGCCCAAGCCTTCAACCAGACCGACGACTTGCAGCAAGCCTTCAAGCTGGCGCAACTGCACGTGACCGAACGCGAACAGGCGGACAACTTCGAAGCCTCCGAACCGCAGATCTGGGCCCCCAAAGGCGTGATCGCCCATTGGCAACTATTACGCAAGCAGCAAGCACGAAAGGCGCTCGAAAGCGTCTCAATGAATAGCAAGGAAGCTAAAGGCAACTAAGCTGTAACGTGTAACAAAGGGGGAAACACCATGTACCTGACGCCTCAGCATATCTTGCTCGCAGGAGCCTCTGGCCTGACCGGCGAACACCTGCTCGATCGCCTGCTCAACGAACCCACCGTGACCCGTGTGCTGGCGCCCAGCCGCAAGCCGTTGGCCGAACATCCACGCCTGGAAAACCCAGTGGGCGACCCGGCGGTGGTCCTGCCGCAACTGCGTGGCCAGGTCGATATCGCCTTCTGCTGCCTGGGCACCACGATCAAGCAAGCCGGCTCCGAGGAAGCCTTTCGCGCGATCGACCTGGACCTGGTCGTGGCCTTTGCCAAGCGCGCACGGGAAATGGGCGCGCGGCACCTGATTGTCATCAGCGCGATTGGCGCCGACCCGAAATCCTCGATCTTCTACAACCGGATCAAAGGGCAAATGGAAGACGCCTTGAAAGCCCAGGGTTGGCCGCAACTGACCATCGTGCGGCCTTCGCTGTTGCTGGGGGAGCGCCTCGAACCGCGCCTGGCCGAGCAATTGGCCGGGCCGTTGTCACGGCTGATTCCAGGCAAGTACCACGGCATCGAAGTGTGCGAACTGGCACGCGCCATGTGGCGCCTGGCGCTGGAAGAGCAAGATGGTGTGCGTGTGGTCGAATCGGATGAGTTGCGCAAGCTGGGTAAATAAACCCGCCAACCGAGCTGCCAGCTCAACATGTGGGTTCAGATGGGGCCTGAGCGCGGAGTCACAGCCCTCCCGTGGCGTTGAACCCTACCCCCAACACCGTCAACACCGACAGCGGCAACAGCAGGGTATCGAGCAACGCGCTGGCTGGCAGGTCGACGCCGGGATAGCTCGGCGCCTCGGCGCCAAAACGGTCCATCGCGCAACAGCCGCCGTTCATCGCATACAGGTCCAGCCGCGTGCCGGCGTACACCACCGGCGCGCCGGGCTTCGCCGCATCCAGCGTGCGCGCGGTGGCGCAGCCCGCCAGTTGCAACGCCAGTAACACCAACAGCGCCTTATTCATCGCTGCTCAAATGGTGCTCACCCCAACGCGGGAGCATGTCCTGGGGAATGTTCAGCAGGTTGAGAATCCGCGCCACCACAAAATCCACCAGGTCATCGATGGTCTGCGGCTGGTGATAGAAACCAGGCGACGCCGGCAAGATGGTCACGCCCATGTTCGACAACTTGAGCATGTGCTCCAGGTGAATGCTCGAATACGGCGCCTCACGCGGCACCAAAATCAGCTGGCGCCGCTCTTTCAACGTCACATCGGCGGCCCGTTCGATCAAATTGTTGCAGGCGCCCGTGGCAATCGCCGACAACGTACCGGTGGAACACGGCACCACCACCATCGCCGCCGGCGCGCCGGAGCCGGAGGCCACCGGCGACATCCAATCCTCTTTACCGTAGACCTTGATCTGCCCCGCCGCCGCACCGGTGTACTCGGTGAGGAACGCCTGCATCATCTGCACCTTGGGCGGCAGCGCGACATCGGTCTCGGTGGCCATCACCAGTTGCGCGGCCTTGGAGATCAGGAAATGAACTTCACGCTCCTCGCGCACCAGGCAGTCGAGCAGGCGCAAGCCATAGGGCGCGCCGGATGCGCCGGTCATCGCCAGCGTCACGCGCTCGGGCCCGCTCATTTCAGGGCCTCGGCCAATTTGCCGTGCAGGCCGCCGAAGCCGCCGTTGCTCATGACCACCACGTGGGTGCCGGGCGTGGCCTGTTGCTTGACGTGTTCAATGATGCCTTCGATCGAATCGCAGACCGTCGACGGCACGTGACACAGCGCCGCAATGGCGGGCAGGTCCCAGCCCAGGTTGGCCGGTGCGTACCAGACCACTTGGTCCGCATCATTGACGCTCTCCGGCAAGCCATCGCGGTGCGCGCCGAGCTTCATGGAGTTGGAGCGCGGTTCGATAATCGCAATGATCGGCGCATCACCGACCCGCTTGCGCAGGCCATCAAGGGTGGTGGCAATCGCCGTC
This sequence comes from Pseudomonas sp. Pse79, assembly GCF_024519615.1. Lineage (NCBI taxonomy): Bacteria > Pseudomonadati > Pseudomonadota > Gammaproteobacteria > Pseudomonadales > Pseudomonadaceae > Pseudomonas > Pseudomonas sp. Pse79. Next base: position 56,271 of record NZ_JALJRR010000015.1, on the reverse strand, counting down.
GGGTGGTGGGCAAAGTCGTCGTAGATGGTAATCCCATTCACATCGGCAACCTTTTCCATGCGTCGTTTCACACTTTTGAACGCACTCAGGGCCGCGATGCCCATGGAAGGCACCACGCCAACATGCCGTGCCGCCGCCAAGGTGACCAGGGCGTTGGCAACGTTGTGCTGGCCGGTCATGTCCCAGTCGACCACACCCTGGGCCTCGCCTTCGAACAGCACTTCAAATGTCGAACCGTCTTCACTGAGCAACCTGACCTGCCACTGCCCGCCCGCGCCGGTGGTTTGCACCGGCGTCCAGCAGCCCATGTCGATGACGCGCTGCAAGGCCGGCTCGGTGGTCGGGTGGATCACCAGGCCCTCACTCGGGATGGTGCGTACCAAATGGTGGAACTGCCGCTCGATGGCCGCCAGATCGGGGAAGATATCCGCGTGATCGAACTCCAGGTTATTCAGGATCGCCGTGCGCGGGCGGTAGTGGACAAACTTGGAGCGTTTGTCGAAGAACGCGCTGTCGTATTCATCGGCTTCGATCACGAAGAACGGCGTATCGCCCAGGCGCGCCGACACCGAGAAGTTCTGCGGTACGCCGCCGATCAGGAAACCCGGGCTCATGCCCGCGTGCTCCAGCACCCAGGCCAGCATGCTGCTGGTGGTGGTCTTGCCGTGCGTACCAGCCACCGCCAGCACCCAGCGCCCTTGCAGCACATGGTCGGCCAGCCATTGGGGGCCGGACACATACGGCAAACCTTTGTTCAGTACGTATTCGACCGCCGGGTTGCCCCGAGACATGGCGTTGCCGATCACCACCAGGTCGGGGACCGGATCGAATTGGGATGGATCATAGCCCTGGGTCAATTCGATGCCCTGGGCTTGCAGTTGCGTACTCATGGGCGGATAGACGTTGGCATCGGAACCCGTCACATGGTGGCCCAACTCCTTGGCCAGAACCGCCATCGAGCCCATGAAAGTACCGCAAATACCGAGAATATGAATGTGCATGGTCGACCTCGTAAAACATCGAGGCAGGTTAGCGCAGGGAGGGGGAAATCGCACTCTTTTAGCGGTACACGCCAGTTCAATCGTCTGAATTCGGCCGGCAGTGCGGTCGTTGAGCCCGGTGCCGGCACCCGCCGTGACTGCACCGGACTCAGCGTATACGAGGGGTCACTATGGGGTGTCAATTAACGGCCTCCCCTGCATAACCCGCATCAGACAAACTGCATCGAGGATGGCGGCCCCTTCGGCTCCAACACCGTATTGATACGGGAGATCTGGTTTAAAACAGCCTGATTGCGTCGATCCAATGTTTCAAGGCGGCGCACAGGGTCTTTCTCGGTGGCGGCGGTATCACTTTTAAAGGGCCTGAATATAAAATCATTTTCCTTAGCGATTAATTCCAAGTTCGACTCGACGGTGTTGTATTGCTTTTCCAACATATCAAGTCGGGCAGTTGTCTCGGTTGGCCAATCGGGGCTTTTATCCAAGGCTTGACCCTCGCTCCCTTCGGTATAGGCCTGGATCGTATTACTGACCAAGAGCAGTTTTAATTCTGCATTGTCCAAGTGCAACGCCAGGTCTTGCGGCGATGAAGGACTCGGCGCCGATCCCGCCACACCGTTCTGTTGACTCGGCGCGGGCTGGTGCGCGGGAGGAAGTAAGGGGGTATTGGCGCTGAACGCCCCCTTGATCTGCTCGCCACTCCATACGGAGCCTGCGTAAGTACCAATACTCAATGGCGTACTGACCAAGCCGTTGACTGCGGCATTCACGAAAGCGTCCCGTGTCACGGTTTTCAGATCTGGCCCGGTCTTGAACACGCCAGCCTTGACCAGGCGATCGGCAGTGACGAGGTTTTGCGCCACCTCGCCAAACGTCTTGGGAACGGGGTGAGACCTGGAAGGAAGGGTAGAGCCCCCGAACCGGTTGTTATTAATCAGATCTCGAAAGGGCTTATTAGATGCATGAGTGGAAGGTGGGTTTGAGAAAAACGGTCCCTTATTAACCTGATTATATTGACCGGGCGTCCCAGACGGCACGCGGGAAGTGCTATGCGTCGGCCTGCGGAAAAAACGTCCGAAATCAATTCCCCTTTTGCTACGAACCTGCGTGTCCGAGTTCAAACGTTCAGCATCATAAGTAAGCTCGGAGCGATCATTTTGCCAAGTAGCCGAAGCGGCGTTGCGCGGGTTACCGGTCGATCCAGTATTATTGGCAGCTTGAGTAACATCAGCTGAAACGTCACTGGACGGTACTGTAGTATAAGTTGGAACACCTGTAACATTCATAATCATCACCTTAGTCAGTCAATAAAAACTTGCATTCACTGGGTGACAAAAATATCTATCTCAGTTCCACCGAAACAACATTACATGCATTTACTTCCGCGCCAGCCAGGACATACTTTTTCAACAATTAACCCACAAAAGTAAAAACAGTAAATCCCCCTACAACCAACAATTAAAAACCGCCCCCACACACTCGACAACAACTTACGAATTACAACGCCGAACGCAGTTCAATGCCATGTTTGCGTAACTTTCGATATAACGTATTGCGGCTCACCCCCAACCGTTCAGCCACAAGGGTCATATGCCAGCGCTGCTGCGTCAGGACCTTCAACAATGCCAGGCGCTCGGCATCCTCAAGCAGCGACAGCGGGGGGACATCCGCAGCAGGCGTAGTCAAGGACGCCGGGCGGATCATCGGCGGCAAATCATCGACACCGATCAACGCGCCGTCACACAGTGCAACCAGGGTACGCAACACCGTGCGCAACTGCCGCACATTGCCCGGCCAGGCGAACGCCAGCAATGCCTGACGCGCGCCGGCATCGAGCGTTATCGTCTGCTCCCCGGCTTCCTGGGCCAGCAGAAAATCCAGCAATTGCGGCTTATCACTGCGCTCGCGCAACGGCGGCAAGCCGATTTCGAGGCCATTGAGTCGGTAGTACAAATCTTCACGAAAGCTGCCGGCCTGCACACGCTGCAACAAATCACGGTGGGTGGCGCTGATGACTCTAACGTTTACCGCCTGGGGCTCGCCGCCGATGGGCACCACCAGGCGATCCTCCAGCACCCTCAAGAGCCGGGTTTGCAAAGCCAGGGGCATGTCGCCGATTTCATCCAGGAACAACGTGCCCCCATCTGCCTGTTGCAGCTTGCCGCGCATGCCTTCCTTGCGGGCACCGGTGAAACTGCCGCCGCGATAGCCGAACAGTTCGCTTTCGATCAGGCTTTCCGGGATGGCGGCGCAGTTGAGCGCAACAAAAGCCTTGTCCGCACGCTGGCTGGCCTGGTGTACGGCCTTGGCGAAGGCCTCTTTGCCGGAACCGGTTTCACCGTTGACCAGCAGCGGCACATCACGTTCGAACACGCGCAACGCCTTGCGAAAATCGCTTTGCAACGCGGAATCGCCCAGGCAGATACCGAGCAGACGCTCGGGCTTGGCGGCAACCACCGGCTGCGACTGTACGGGCACCGGCACACTGCGCGGCTGGCCGCGCAACGCGGCAAACAGATGTCGACCGTCCCGCGTCCGCAGCGGCCAACTCGCTGTGGCATTGGCGCTGGCGCGGCCCAGCAGTTGATCCAGGGTGCATTCGAAAAGCGCTTCCACAGGCTGCCCCAGCAAGCCACCACGCATCTGCCCCAACAGGTTCAGGGCACTTTGGTTGACTGCGCAAATGCGCCCTTCGCCGTCGAACGCCAGCAGCCCTTCACTGAACAAGCCCACGGACTCCGCCTGCAAGTGAAAACGCAGCAGCCAGTGGTGTTCAAAGTGACGCAGGAAGTAACAACTCTCGATCATCTTCGCCGACAGGTTGACCAGCGCCATGGTGTGGAACTGGCTCTGACGCGACACCGCTTCCCGCGCCGACGACACGTCCAGCACCGCCAGCAACTCACCATGGGGATCGAACACCGGGCTCGCCGAACAGGTCAGCCCGGTGTGGCGCCCGCGAAAATGCTCATCGCGGTGAATGGTCAACGACTGGCGCTCCACCAGGCAGGTGCCGATGCCATTGGTGCCTTCGCAGGCCTCGCTCCAGTCGGCGCCGAGCCACAACCCGGCGCGCTCGAAAATCTTGCGCTCGGACGGCGCGGTGACGCAGTTGAGGATCACCCCGCGCGCGTCGGTGAGCAGCACGGCGTGACCGGCGCCCGAAAGTTGCTGATGCAGGCTGTTCATCTCGCCGCCAGCGATGTGCAGCACCTGCTGCAGGCGCTCGCGGCTTTCCAGCAGACGGCCATGTTCGAGCACGGTGGGGGCGATGCTCAGCGCAGGGTCGAGGTGATAATCCTCCAGGCAACGCAGCCAGGAGCGGGCGATGGACGGGTCGCTGCCAGGGCCCTGGGAAAGGTCTTGCCCACGGGTCACGGTCAAGACTTGCTGGGCATGGCGACTGAAATGATCGTGATGCATGTTCTTATTATTCTCCCTGCGTGAGAACGTCCAGCATCCCCCAGCCACCCGGCCATTGCAATCCCGCGCCGACCCACCGGTCACAGGTTGTACCGTGCATGGCACAAACTGTCACACAGACTGTACCAAGGCTGGCACAGCCGCACTTTTTGGCTCTCGCCAACCCCCTGATTTAACTGGCTTGCAAGGCAGTGGCCCGACCTTTGCTCTACGCTTTATCAAGCGCTTGCCGCGCTGCACTCCAATAAACATAAAAAGCCAGGAGATACCCACCATGCGTTACGCACACCCCGGTACTGAAGGCGCCATCGTTTCGTTCAAGGCCAAGTACGGCAACTACATCGGCGGCGAATTCGTGGCGCCGATCGATGGCAACTACTTCACCAACACTTCCCCGGTCAACGGCAAGCCCATCGCCGAATTCCCGCGTTCCACCGCCAAAGACATCGACAAGGCGCTGGACGCCGCGCATGCCGCCGCCGACGCCTGGGGCAAAACCTCTGCCCAGGACCGCTCGCTGGTGCTGCTGAAGATCGCCGACCGCATCGAACAGAACCTCGAACTGCTGGCCATCACCGAAACCTGGGACAACGGCAAGGCCGTGCGTGAAACCCTCAACGCCGACATCCCGCTGGCCGCCGACCACTTCCGCTACTTCGCCGGTTGCATCCGCGCTCAGGAAGGCAGCAGCGCCGAAATCAACGAACACACCGCCGCCTATCACTTCCATGAGCCCCTGGGCGTGGTCGGCCAGATCATCCCGTGGAACTTCCCGCTGCTGATGGCCGCCTGGAAACTCGCCCCGGCCCTGGCCGCCGGCAACTGCGTGGTGCTCAAGCCGGCCGAGCAAACCCCGCTGGGCATCAACGTGCTGATGGAAGTCATCGGCGACCTGCTGCCGCCGGGCGTGCTGAACGTGGTCCACGGTTTCGGCAAAGAAGCCGGCGAAGCCCTGGCCACCAGCAAGCGCATCGCCAAGATCGCCTTCACCGGCTCTACCCCGGTGGGCGCGCACATCATGCATTGCGCCGCCGAGAACATTATTCCGTCCACCGTTGAATTGGGTGGCAAGTCGCCGAACATCTTCTTCGCCGACATCATGAAAGCCGAACCGCAATTCATCGAGAAAGCCGCCGAAGGCTTGGTGCTGGCGTTCTTCAACCAGGGCGAAGTGTGTACCTGCCCATCCCGCGCGCTGGTGGAAGAGTCGATCTACGACGACTTCATGAAAGTGGTGATGAAGAAGGTCGCGTCGATCAAGCGTGGCGACCCGCTGGACACCGACACCATGGTCGGCGCCCAGGCGTCCGAGCAGCAGTTCGACAAGATCCTGTCGTACCTGGAAATCGCCAAGGGCGAAGGCGCCGAGTTGCTGGCCGGCGGCAAGGTCGAGAAGCTGACAGGTGATCTGGCCACCGGCTATTACATCCAGCCGACCCTGCTCAAGGGCACCAACAAGATGCGGGTGTTCCAGGAAGAAATCTTCGGCCCGGTGGTGAGCATTACCACCTTCAAGGATGAAGCCGAAGCTCTGGCGATCGCCAACGACACCGAGTTCGGCCTCGGCGCCGGCCTGTGGACCCGCGACATCAACCGCGCCTACCGCATGGGCCGGGCGATCAAGGCGGGCCGCGTGTGGACCAACTGCTACCACCTGTACCCGGCACATGCCGCGTTTGGCGGTTACAAGAAGTCCGGCGTCGGTCGTGAAACCCACAAGATGATGTTGGATCACTACCAGCAGACCAAGAACCTGCTGGTGAGCTACGACATCAATCCATTGGGCTTCTTCTAACCCAACACCGCCGGGGCGATAACCGCCCCCGTAGGAGCGAGCTTGCTCGCGAAGAACCTCAACGATTACGCGGATAGCCTGGCTCTGCGCGGTGCTCTGAAGTTTTTCGCGAGCAAGCTCGCTCCTACATTACCCGGCGACAACTTGTCGGGACCAAAACAATAAGAATGAAAGGTACTTTCCCATGCCTAGCGAACCCACTGGATCCTCCGTCGACTTCGAAAAAGTCGATTCCCAATACTTCCAACAACGCGAACTGAAAAAAGGCGCCGCCGGCTGGGTGCTGCTGGTCGGCCTTGGCGTTGCCTACGTGATCTCCGGCGACTACGCCGGCTGGAACTTCGGCCTGGCCCAGGGTGGCTGGGGCGGCATGTTCCTCGCCACATTGCTGATGGCCACCATGTACCTGTGCATGTGCTTTTCCCTGGCCGAACTGTCTTCCATGATCCCTACTGCCGGCGGTGGCTACGGTTTTGCCCGCAGCGCCTTTGGCCCTTGGGGCGGGTTCCTGACGGGCACCGCGATCCTGATCGAATACGCCATCGCCCCCGCCGCCATCGCGGTGTTCATCGGCGCCTATTGCGAGTCGTTGTTCGGTATCGGCGGCTGGATGATTTACCTGGCGTTCTACATCATCTTCATCGGCATCCATATCTTTGGCGTGGGTGAAGCCTTGAAGCTGATGTTTGTCATCACCGCCGTCGCCGCCATTGCACTGGGCGTGTTCCTGGTGTCGATGGTGCCGCACTTCAACGTCGCCAACCTGCTCGACATCCCGGTGACCGACGCCAAGGGCGCCAGCACCTTCCTGCCATTCGGCTACGTCGGCGTGTGGGCAGCGATTCCCTATGCGATCTGGTTCTTCCTGGCGGTAGAAGGCGTGCCGCTGGCGGCCGAAGAAACCAAGAACCCGAAGCGCGACCTGCCTCGCGGCCTGATCGGCGCCATTGTGGTGCTGACCAGTTTTGCCCTGCTGATCCTGGTGATTGCACCGGGCGGCGCTGGCACCTACGCGCTGATCAAGTCCGGCAACCCGCTGGTTGAAGCGTTGGCGCTGTCTTACGGCGGCTCGACCTGGATGGGCAGCTTCGTCAACCTGGTCGGCCTGGCGGGCTTGATCGCCAGCTTTTTCTCGATTATCTACGCCTATTCGCGACAGATCTTCGCCTTGTCCCGCGCCGGCTACCTGCCGCGCAAACTGTCCCAGACCAACAAAAGCAAGGCGCCGGTCCTGGCGCTGGTGATCCCCGGCATTATCGGTTTCGGCCTGTCGCTGACCGGCCAGGGCGACCTGCTGATTCTGGTGGCGGTGTTTGGCGCGACCATTTCCTACGTGCTGATGATGGCCGCGCACATCACCCTGCGCATCCGTCGCCCCAAAATGGATCGTCCGTACCGCACGCCGGGCGGCATCTTTACCTCCGGCGTGGCCCTGATATTGGCCTGCGTGGCCGTGGTGGCGGGCTTTCTGGTCGACCCGCGAGTGGTGATTGGCGCTGCAATCATCTATGGAGTATTAATTGCTTACTTTGCTTTCTACAGCCGGCATCACTTGGTAGCAGGCACGCCGGAAGAAGAGTTCGCGGCGATCCAGGCCGCAGAGGCCGCCTTGCACTGACTGCCGTAAACCTCGACGCGGGCGCCTTACCCATATTTGCCCGCGTCATCAAGGAGACACTGTATGGCAAGTTTTTCCCACGCGGTGGGTGCATCGACCTACCGCTTCGACAGCCTCAAGGACGTGATGGCCAAGGCCAGCCCCGCCCGTTCAGGCGACTTCCTCGCTGGCGTCGCCGCACAGAACGATGGCGAGCGGGTGGCGGCGCAAATGGCCTTGGCGAATATCCCGCTGAAGCACTTCCTGCAAGAGGCGCTGATTCCCTATGAAAGCGACGAAGTCACCCGACTGATCATCGACACCCACGATAAACAGGCGTTTACCGCCGTCAGCCACCTGACCGTCGGCGGCCTGCGCGACTGGCTGCTCAGTGACGCAGCCGATGAACAATCCCTACGCGCCTTGGCGCCAGGGCTGACACCAGAAATGGCCGCCGCCGTGTCGAAGATCATGCGCGTGCAAGACCTGGTGCTGGTCGCGCAGAAGATCCGCGTGGTCACCCGGTTTCGCGGCACCATGGGCCTGCGCGGCCGCTTGTCGACCCGCCTGCAACCCAACCACCCCACCGACGAACCGGCGGGCATCGCGGCGAGCATTCTCGACGGCCTGTTGTACGGCAACGGCGACGCCATGATCGGCATCAACCCGGCCACCGACAGCATCGCCTCGATCTGCGCCATGCTGGAGATGCTCGACGCGATCATCCAGCGTTACGAAATCCCCACCCAGGCCTGCGTGCTGACCCACGTCACCACCTCCATCGAAGCCATCAACCGTGGCGTGCCGCTGGACCTGGTGTTCCAGTCGATCGCCGGCACCGAGGCGGCCAACGCCAGTTTCGGCATCAGCCTGAGCGTGCTGCAGGAAGGCTACGAAGCAGGCCTGAGCCTGAACCGTGGCACCCTCGGGCAGAACCTGATGTATTTCGAAACCGGCCAGGGCAGCGCCTTGTCGGCCAACGCGCACTTCGGCGTCGACCAGCAAACCTGTGAAACCCGCGCCTACGCCGTGGCCCGGCACTTCAAGCCGTTCCTGGTGAACACCGTGGTCGGTTTTATCGGCCCCGAGTACCTGTACAACGGCAAACAGATCATCCGCGCCGGCCTCGAAGACCACTTCTGCGGCAAGCTGCTGGGGGTGCCGATGGGTTGCGACATCTGCTACACCAACCACGCCGAAGCCGACCAGGACGACATGGACACCCTGCTGACCCTGCTGGGCGTGGCCGGGATCAACTTCATCATGGGCATTCCCGGTTCGGACGACATCATGCTCAACTACCAGACCACCTCGTTCCACGACGCCCTGTACGCCCGCCAGACATTGGGTTTAAAGCCGGCGCCGGAGTTTGAACAGTGGCTGGCGAACATGGGCATTTTCACGCAAGCCGACGGCAAAGTGCGCTTCGGCAACAGCCTGCCACCGGCGTTTCGCCACGCCTTGGCGCAATTGGGATGAAGGAGCCGCCCGTGCAACCAGACTTACCCGAAAACCCGTGGCTGGAACTGCGTCGCCTGACCCCGGCGCGCATCGCCCTGGGCCGTACTGGCACCAGCATCCCCACCAGCGCACAGTTGGACTTCCAATTTGCCCACGCCCAGGCGCGGGACGCGGTCCACCTGCCCTTCGACCACGTCGGCCTCAGCACTCAGCTCGCCGAACGCGGGCGTGACAGCCTGTTGCTGCACAGCGCCGCCGTCGACCGCCACAGCTACCTGCAACGCCCGGACCTGGGGCGGCGTCTGAGCGATGAGTCGGCCCAGGCGCTGCGCGACCATGCTGCGGCCAACCCGGGCGGCATCGACCTGGCCGTGGTGGTGGCCGATGGTCTGTCGGCGTTGGCGGTGCATAAACACACGTTGCCGTTTCTCACGCGCATGGAGGAACAGACCCACGCCGAAGGCTGGTCCTTGTCGCCGGTGATCCTGGTGGAACAGGGCCGCGTCGCGGTGGCCGATGAGATTGGCCAGCTACTCGGCGCCAAGATGGTGGTGATCCTCATCGGTGAACGACCGGGGCTCAGTTCGCCGGACAGCCTGGGCCTGTATTTCACCTACAACCCCAAGGTTGGCCTCACCGACGCGTACCGCAACTGCATCTCCAACGTGCGCCTGGAGGGTTTGAGTTATGGCATGGCGGCCCATCGCCTGCTGTACTTGATGCGGGAGGCCTGCCGTCGGCAGTTGTCGGGGGTCAACCTCAAGGATGAGGCGCAGGTTCAGACCATCGAGTCAGATGACCCGGACTTGGTGAAAGGCAATTTCCTGCTCAGCCCGCCCACCGACTGATCCCCGCACGATTGCGCTTTTTCACGTCTTTAGGCAGCATCGAGTCACGGCCGCTCGCGTGGTCATATACCATCTGGAAGTTGAGGCCTGGCATGCGGATCACTCAAGCGACCCTGGAACACCTGGACCTGTTGACCCCGTTATTCGTCAAATACCGCGAGTTCTACGGGGCGCTGCCGTTCCCGGACTCTTCGCGGGCGTTCCTGGAAAAACGCCTGCGCCGCAAGGAATCGGTGATCTACCTGGCCCTGGCCGATGACGACGACAAGCGCTTGCTCGGGTTCTGTCAGCTGTACCCGAGCTTTTCTTCGTTGTCGCTCAAACGGGTGTGGATCCTCAACGACATCTACGTCGCCGAAGACGCGCGCCGGCAATTGGTAGCCGACAACCTGATGCGCGCGGCGAAGAAGATGGCCAAGGAAACCCATGCAGTGCGGCTGCGGGTGTCGACCAGCAGCAACAATAACGTGGCGCAGAAGACGTATGAGTCGATGGGTTTTCGCGAAGACAGCGAGTTCAAGAACTACGTGTTGCCGATCAGCGAAGACTGACCCCATCTCCCAAGCCCCCCAAAATTCCTGTGGGAGGAGCTTGCTCCCGATAGCCGTGGACCCGTCAGACTATTTATAACTGACACGCGCCCATCGGGGGCAAGCCCCCTCCCACATTTGGTTCTGTGGTGCTCTGGGAGCAGAGTGCCATGACATCCCCCGCTACAAAACCCACACACTCTTTTCACTTCTCAATCCGTATAATGCCGACCTTTCAGGATTGTAAGAAGCGCGACAAATACTTGTAGCCTTATTACCCGAGCCTCCGCACAGGCCTGCTGAGTCGGGCCATTCACACAGGTGCCATCCATGGATTTCAACCCGCTTGACCTTATCCTGCATCTCGACGTCTACCTCGACCTGCTGGTAAAAAATTACGGTCTGTGGATCTACGCCATTCTGTTCCTTGTAATCTTTTGCGAAACCGGCCTGGTGGTCATGCCGTTCCTGCCGGGTGATTCATTACTGTTCATTGCCGGCGCGGTGGCGGCGGGTGGCGGCATGGACCCGGTCTTGCTCGCCGGTCTATTGATGTTGGCGGCGATCCTCGGCGACAGCACCAACTACGTGATCGGGCGAACAGCCGGCGAACGCCTGTTCAGCAACCCGAACTCGAAAATCTTCCGCCGCGACTACCTGCAAAAAACCCACGACTTCTACGACAAGCACGGCGGCAAAACCGTGACCCTGGCGCGCTTCCTGCCGATCCTGCGCACCTTTGCGCCGTTCGTCGCCGGTATCGCGAAAATGCCCTACCCGCGCTTCTTCGGCTTCAGTGTGCTGGGCACCGTCTTCTGGGTCGGCGGCCTGGTAACCCTGGGCTACTTCTTCGGCAACGTGCCGTTCATCAAGAAAAACCTCTCGCTGCTGGTGGTGTTCATCATCCTGCTGTCGCTGGTGCCGATGATCATCAGCGTGTTCCGCAGCCGCTTTGGTCGCACGTCTTCCGAAGCCAAGTCGCAGTAACCTGCGATGTGGTCCCTCAGCGCCTGGCGTCGCCGGCGCCTGCTGACCAAGCACCCGATTGCCGATGACACCTGGCAGCGGGTGCGCGAGCACCTGACCTTCCTCGACGGCATCAGCGCCGAGCAAGACCAGTGGCTGCGCGAAGCCTGCGTGGTGTTTCTCGCCGAAAAACACCTCACCGCCCTGCCCGGCGTCGAGCTGCACCAGGAACAACGCCTGCTGCTCGCCGCCCAGGCGCAACTGCCACTGATGAACCTCGGCGACCTCGACTGGTATCAGGGCTTCCACGAGATCGTGCTGTACCCCGACGACTTCCTCAGCCCGCAACGTCATCGCGATGCCAGTGGCGTCGAGCACGAGTGGGACGGCGAGCACAGCGGCGAAGCCTGGCAACAAGGCCCGGTGATCCTCGCCTGGCCCGGCGTGCTGGCCAGCGGCAACTGGGAAGGCTACAACCTGGTGATCCACGAACTGGCGCACAAGCTCGACATGCTCAACGGCGACGCCAACGGCCTGCCGCCCCTGCACCACGACATGCGCGTGCAAGACTGGGCCCGCGTGATGCAAGGCGCCTACGATGAGCTTAACCGCCAGTTGGACGCCAACCCCGACGCCGAAACCGCCATCGACCCCTACGCCGCCGAAAACCCGGCAGAATTTTTCGCGGTCACCAGCGAATATTTTTTCAGCGCGCCAGATTTATTGGTGGAAAGTTATCCACAGGTGTACGCCCAACTCCGTCATTTTTACCGCCAGGACCCTCTGGCCCGCCTCGCGCAGCTGCAAGCGCACGACCCGCGTTATCAGCCACAAGGCGAATGACTGTACGACGTCTGGTGCATGGCATCGGCGTCAGAATATGCCTATAATCGCCGCCACTTTTAGGCCAATCCGGCCATGTACATGGCCAACTACGGGGGCAACGCCCAATGAGCTACAGCAAGATTCCGGCTGGCAAAGACCTGCCGAACGACATCTACGTCGCCATCGAGATTCCGGCCAACCACGCGCCGATCAAATACGAAATCGACAAAGACAGCGACTGCCTGTTCGTTGACCGGTTCATGGCCACCCCGATGTTCTACCCGGCCAACTACGGTTTCATCCCCAACACCCTGGCTGACGACGGCGACCCCCTCGACGTGCTGGTCGTAACCCCTTACCCGGTTACTCCAGGCTCGGTTATCCGCGCGCGTCCAGTCGGCATCCTGAACATGACCGACGACGGCGGCGGCGATGCCAAAGTCATCGCAGTGCCCCACGACAAACTGTCCCAGCTGTACGTGGACGTGAAGGAATACACCGATCTGCCGCCACTGCTGCTGGAACAGATCAAGCACTTCTTCGAGAACTACAAAGACCTCGAAAAAGGCAAATGGGTGAAGATCGACGGTTGGGGCAACGCAGATGCCGCCCGCGCCGAGATCATGAAGTCGGTCGCCGCCTACAAAGGCTGATACCGACTCCTCATTGCCCCGGCAATCAAAAAAGCCCCGATCATTCGGGGCTTTTTTTGTGGAAAAAATTAAACGCCAAGTTCAATTATTAACACTCTATGTTGAACTAAGCAGCGCCAACGAAAGATCAGGCTACAACTAAGTAAAAACCTACACCGGCAATTGAACGCATAGTTTATTTGATCTATTTTCCCGGCCAGTAAACTCAGCGTTTATGAATACATCAGGTGATCGCTTAAAAGCGTTATTACGGGAAGTTCATCTTTCCGCTTCCGACTTCGCCAAGAACCGCGGCGTCACGCCTCAGCACGTGAACAACTGGTTCAAACGCGGTGTTCCCATGGGCCGACTCAACGAAATCGCAGAACTGTTGTGCGTCTCCAGCCGCTGGCTGCACGCCGGTGTAGGCCCTAAACACCCACCGGCCAACTTCCTGTTGGACGCTCAAGATGCAAGGAAAGCATTGCCCACCCGCGAAGAAAGCGGCAAATACCTCACAGGCCCGGCCCGTTCCCCGGAAACAATCGATGTGGAGATCACCCTCCATCCGTCCTTCACCTCAACCGAACGCATCCGCCTCTCCCGTCACACCCTCGAGACCTTAAACGTAAACCCCGACCGCGCCCTCGGCGCCTACATGGTCGATAACAGCATGGTCGACATCATCCAACAAGGCGCCACGCTCGCCATCGACCGCGGCCGCACCCAAATCATCGACGGCGAAATCTACGCCGTCGAACACGACGACATGCTGCGCATCAAATACCTCTACAACCGCCCCGGCGGCGGCCTGCGCATGCGCAGCCACAACGCCGGCGAACACCCCGACGAATACCTGACCTTCGATCAACGCTTCGAACAGAACTTCCAGATCGTCGGCTGGGTGTTCTGGTGGTCCACCCTCAACAACCGCCGCCCACCCGTGCCGCTGGATGAACACCTGCTGGGCTGGGAAGGCTCTAAATCGGATACGGAGGTGGGCAACTGAGGTGAATGTGGGTATCATGCGCCGCACATTTGGCAGGGGCTGGTTTTAGGCCATTCACCCTGCCAGGCGATGCGGAAAAACTCCCGCGGATGCCCTGACTATTCAGCCAGACGCGATGTTGGCTGAGCGATTTGAAGGCTGGTGAGGTTTGTCAAAAACAAGCTGAGGCGGTCCCCGAGAAGCCGGCCACAAGCCGGCTTTTTAATTGTCCGAAACAAGCCTATCCATTCTGAGAAATCAACTGATAGCGTCTCTATTCAGAGGCCATAAGGTATTTCTCTGTCCAATGGGGTTTAACGCCACCTAACCTCATCCGGCGATGTGATGGGCGAGGCATCAATCAGCCTCCATCCATCTGCGCAAGCATCCGGCGAAAACGCTGCAACGAAAGTGCGAACAGCACGCTGCCGATGAGTAGTAGCGCAAGAAGTTGAACCCACACCACGTCCAGCCCCGCGCCGCGGTACAGCACGCCTTCTCCCAACTGCACCAAGTGGGTGGTGGGTGCGGCCAGCATCAGGTACTGCACCAGCGTGGGCATGCTTTCGCGCGGAGTGGCGCCGCCGGAGAGCAGGATCAACGGCAACAGCACCAGCATCAGCAACAGGCCGAACTGCGGCATGCTGCGGGCCACGGTGGCCAGATAGATGCCCAGGGCGGTGTTGGCGAACAAGCTCAGCGCGGCGCCGACCAGGAACAGCCAGATCGAGCCTTCGATGGGTACGGCGAGCAACCCGCGTACCACGAACTGCAACGACAACGCCGCCGCCACCAGCACCACCGTGCCCATCGCCAGGACCTTGGCCAGCATGATCTGCGTGGGGGTGACCGGCATCACCAACAGGTGTTCGATAGTGCCGTGCTCACGTTCGCGGATCAGCGCGGCTCCGGTCAGAATGATCGCCAGCATGGTGATGTTGTCGATGATCTGCAGCAGGCTGCTGAACCAAGTCTTGTCCAACGCCGGGTTGAAACGTGCGCGCAGCGCCAGTTCCACCGACGGGGCCGAATTGCCGCGATAACGCTGCACGAAGGTCTTGACCTCATCGGTAACGATCTGCTCGACATAGGCGCTGCCGCTGAAGGCTTGATCCATGCGTGTGGCATCGACGTTGAGCTGCACCTGCGCGGGACGACCCGCCAGAACATCGCGCTGCAGGTTGGGCGGCATGTACAGCACGAAGGTATAGCGGCCGGAGTCCAGACCGGCGTCCATCTCGGCAACACTGATGTGCTCTGGTTGCGTGAACTGAGGCGGGTAGAAAGCGGTGGCGATGCGCTGCGACAGGGGCGAATCATCTTCGTCGACGAAGGCGATCGGTGCGTTGTTCAGGGTATCTGGAATGGCCGAGGCGGCCGTGTAGACCATCGCCGTGAAGCTGAAGACGATCAGCAGCAGCATGACCGGATCGCGCCACAGACTGCGAAGCTCCTTGACGCCCAGTTGCCAGATATTGGAAAAAGTACGTTTCATCTCAGCGCTCCTGTTTGTGCAGCATCGCAATCGCCAGCCCCATCACCAGCGGTAGGGCCACCAACAAGGCAATGAAGGACTGCTGCAGATCAGCCAGCCCCAAAGCCTTCGCGAATACGCCACGGCTGATGAGAAACATGTGGGTGGCCGGGTAGGCTTCGCCGATCAGCTTGCCGATGCCCTCCAACGAGGAAACGGGTGTAGTCAGCCCGGCGAACTGGGTGGCAGGCACCAGCGTGCCGATCAGCGCAGCGAACATCGCGGCGATCTGACTGCGCGTGACGGCCGATGCGACCAGCCCCATGCCGGTGGAGATCACCAGAAACACCAGGGTGGCCAGCGCCAGGGTGGCAAAGCTGCCCTTCATGGGCACGTCCAGTACGGTCACCGCCAGCACGCTCATCAACAGGAAGTTCAGCATTCCCAGCGCCACATAGGGCAGTTGCTTGCCAAGCAGGAACTCGGTGCGGGTGACAGGGGTGACGTAGAAGTTGATGATCGCGCCCAGTTCCTTCTCGCGCACCACGGCTAGCGCGGTCAGCATCGCCGGCAGCATCAACAGCAGCAATGGCACCACCGCCGGGACGATGGCGGGCAGGCTCTTGATGTCCGGGTTGTAGCGAAAGCGCGTCTGCACTTCGACCGGGTTGGTGTAGGTTTTGCCGTTCAATCGCTGGGATTTTTGCGTGAGCCAGAGCAGGTGCATGCCCTGCACATAGCCTTGCACGGTTTCGGCGCGGCTGGGCATGGCGCCGTTGATCCAGGCACCGACCTGGGCGTTGTGCCCCAGCGTCGCGTCGCGGGCAAAGCCGGACGGGATCTCGATGACCAGACTCAGTTCGCCGGTCTGCATGCGTCGGTCCAGCTCTGCGTAACTGTGCAACGGCGGGCGCTCAAGAAAATACGGCGAACCGGAGAGCGCCAGGGTGTAGTCATGGCTCAGGCCGGTCTGATCACGGTCAAGCACGGCGTAGCGCAGGTCATTGACGTCAGTGCTGATGCCATAGCCGATAACAAACATCAGCAGCAGCGATCCCAGTAGCGCCAGTGTGGCGCGTACCGGATCGCGCCGCAGTTCCAGCGACTCGCGCCAGGCGTAGCTGAGTAGACGCTGCAGGCTGAACGACTGAGCCTGTTCGGCTGCTGTTGCGGCCGTGCCGTGCTGTGTGGGAGCGCTCTCATCCGGCACATGCGCGGCATTGTTATCGGCCTCGATCAGATAACCGATAAAGGCCTCTTCCAGGCTGGCGGCACCGCGTTTTTCCACCAACTGCATTGGCGCATCACTGTCGAGCACCTTGCCCGCATGCATCATCGACATGCGGTCGCAGCGCTCGGCCTCGTTCATGAAGTGGGTGGAGATGAAGATGGTCACGTGGTCGCGCCGCGACAGTTGCACCAACAAGCGCCAGAACTTGTCGCGCGCCACCGGATCGACGCCCGAAGTCGGCTCGTCCAGAATAAGCAGTTCGGGCTTGTGAACCATCGCCACGGCCAGCGATAGGCGCTGGCGCATGCCCATGGGGATGCTAGGCGGCAGGCTATCCATGACGTCCAGCAATTCAAAACGCCCGGCCATTTGCTGCACGCGAGCGTCGATCTCTGTGGCGGGCACATGGAATAGTTTGGCATGCAGGACCAGGTTCTGCTTTACCGTCAATTCGTTATAGAGCGAGAACGATTGCGACATGTAGCCTACGCGACTGCGTGTGGCAAGGTCGTGAGAGTCGATCTCCTTGCCGAACAGCCAGGCACGGCCTTCGCTGGCGGGTAGCAGGCCGGTGAGCATTTTCATCGTAGTGCTCTTGCCGCAGCCGTTGGAGCCGAGAAACCCGAAGATTTCTCCGCGACGGATGCGAAAGCTCACGTGATCCACGGCCGTGAAGTCGCCGAAGCGCATTGTCAGCCCCTGGGCTTGGATGGCGATATCATCCGGGTCGGTCTGCAAGGGAGGAATGACCACGGGCTCATGGTCTTGCTTTTTCTCGTCCGGCAGCAAACTGATGAAGGCCGATTCCAACGAATCGCAATGGGTGCGTGCGAGCAGTTCGGCAGGCGTGCCGGTGGCCCGCACCCGACCTTCGTCCATGACTGCCAGCCAGTCAAAGCCTTGTGCTTCATCCATGTAGGCGGTGGCGACGATCACGCTCATGCCGACTCGCTGGCGACGGATACGGGCGATCAGTTCCCAGAACTGCGCGCGCGCCAGCGGATCGACACCCGTAGTGGGTTCGTCGAGGATCAGCAGGTCGGGATCATGGATCAGAGCGCAGCACAGGCTCAGTTTCTGCTTCATGCCTCCCGAAAGCTTCCCGGCGGGTCGCGCAAGAAATGGATACATGCCGGTGCTACGGGTCAAATCGTCGATGCGTCGGCGCCGTTCGCTGGCGTTTTGACTGAACAACCGTGCGATGAACTGCAGGTTTTCTTCCACTGACAGTGTGGGGTACAGGTTCTTCCCCAGGCCTTGGGGCATGTAGGCAATACGCGGGCAGATCTGGTCGCGGTGGGCCTTGCTGGCGATGTCGGCGCCCAGCACCTCTACTGTGCCTTGCTGTACCCGACGCGCGCCGGAGAGCAACGACAGCAGACTGGACTTCCCTACGCCATCCGGGCCGATCAGCCCTACCATGCAACCGCCAGGGATGTCCTGGGTGATGCCCGACAGCGCCTGGGTCTTGCCGTAGTGCAGGCTTACGTCCCGCAGGCGAACCACGGGCTCAGCGAGGCTGTTCATGGCAAGTCCCTAAGCTGCAAGGCTTCAGGCCATTGGGCCTGTGGATCGGTCCTGATCCAGGCAACGCCGGGCAGGCCGGACTTTACATAATCCTGGTACTTGCTCAGCAATGCTTTGTCGATCCGAGCCTTGACCCGGAACATCAGCTTCTGCCGCTCATTGGCTGTCTCCACGAATTTGGGGGTGAACTGGGCCTGGCGCGAGACAAAGGTGACCGTGGCGGGTATCGGCAAGTGCGGCGCGGTGTCCAGCACGACGCGCACTTCACTGCCCAGGGCCACTTGCCCGGCGGCTTCGGTGGGCAAGAAGAAGCTCATGTAGACATCTGACAGGTCGATCAGGTTAAGCACCTTGCCGCCATCGCTGAGCATTTCGCCGGGCTGGGCCAGGCGATACTGCACGCGGCCACTGCGCGGGGCCTTGAGAGTGCTGTCGTCCAACTCGGACTGGATGCGCTCGACCGTGGCCTGCGCTGCCGCGACGGTCGATGTTGCGCCGGTGACTTCGGCGTCGCTGGCTTCGATGGCCGATCTGGCGGCGTTAGCCTGCGCGCGCGCGGCATTGAGCGCAGCGCCGGTATTCGCCACTCTGGCGCGGTCATCGTCCAACTCCTGGCCTGTTGTGGCGCCGTCCTTGACCAATACCTCGGTGCGTACCAGTCGACGCTGGGCGGCATTCAGTTCCGTATGGCGCTGAACCACGACAGCCTCGGCGGCGGCCTGCTCGCTGCGGCGCATGCTCACCTGCGCCTGAGTGGCCTTCACGGCATGTTCTGCCCGCTGCAATTGCGCCTGGGCCTCGCGCATCTGGGCCAGCAGCGAATCGATATGCATGTGTGCCAACACCTGCCCAGCCTGCACCTCGTCACCTTCATCGGCCAGGATCTGCGCGACGCGCCCACTAAATTTGGCGGCCACGTCCACCTCCGTGGCTTCAATGCGTCCATTGCTGACCATCAGACCGTCCGGCACAGCGCGTTGATCGAACCAGTCCCAGCCGATCCAGGTCGCACCGGCAATGGCCGCCACGATGGCAACTGCGGTGATTTTCTTCTTGATGGAGGCGCTCATGGCTGGGTTATTCCTCTGCAATATCTGAAAACAGGGTGGATGACGGCTGGTCGAGTAACGGGGCGTTCGGCACATGCCGTGAGCCGCCACCCAGTGCGGCATACAGCGCCACCCGGTTGCGTAGCAGTGCGTGTTGCGCTTGTACCTCTTGTTGCTGGGCCTGCAGACGATCACGTTCGGCGTCAAGCACCTCCAGGAAACTGGAGCGGCCACGGTCATGGCTCAGGAGCGCCAGCCGACTGCGTTCCTCCTGGATCTCGACGGCTTGCTGCTGCACTGATAGTTGCTGTTGCAGCCAGTGCTGGTTGGCCAGGGCATCCGCTACGTCGCGAAAGGCGCTCTGGATGGTTTGCTCGTACTCAACGACGGCAAGGTGTTTGCGCACATTCGCCAAATCCAGGTTGGCCTGGTTCAGTCCGCCATCGAAGACCGGCAACGACAGGCTTGGCGCGAAGTTCCAGGCACGGCTGCTTGCGCTGAATAAGTCACTCAGTTCTGCGCTGGCCAGGCCGCCGAAAGCGGTCAAGCTAATGCGCGGGAAGAAGGCCGCGCGGGCCGCGCCGATATGGGCATTGGCGGCACGCAGGCGATGCTCTGCTGCGACGATGTCCGGGCGGTTGATCAGCAGGTCGGATGGCAGGCCGGCATCCAGGGGCTGGACCAGGGTCTGATCGGCGACAGGCCTGTAGTTGGCATCGACGAGGTCAACCTGTCCGACCAGCAGATTCACGGCATTGTGTTGCAGGTCACGTTGCTGTTGCAGTTGCAGCGTCAACGCCTCGGCCTGGGTCAGCAGCGTCTGCACCTGGGTCAGTTCCAGCTTGGTCACTGACCCCATCTCGAACCGACGTGTGAAGATGCGCAGCGATTCGCTCTGGTTGGCCAGAGCGACATTAGCCAGGTGCAGGCGCTTATCCAGCTCGCGGAGGCTAATCCAGGCGTCGGCCACCTGCGCCACCAGACTGATCGTCACTGCCTGATGCCCGGCCTGGGTCGCCAGGAATTGCTGCAAGGCTTCTTCGTTCAGGCTGGTGATACGTCCCCAGAAGTCGATCTCCCAACTGCTGATACCCACACCTGCCTTGAATTCGTTGCCCGTCGAGGTCTGACCGATTTCCGTCAGATCTGCAGGCGTGCGCGAGCGTTTCGCATCGACTCCCAGGGCAACCGTGGGCGTCAGGGCGCTGCGCTCGATGCGGTAGGCCGCCTGTGCTTGCCGAACCCGCAAAGCGGCACTGCGCAGGTCGTGGTTGTGAAGCAGCGCCTGGCGGATCAAAGCCTGTAGATGAGGATCGGGAAAATAGCTCTGCCAGGTTTTATCGGCCGCCGAGGTTAGTGCGGCATCCTCGGATTTTTTACCGCTCCCTTGCTGGTAATGCGCAGGCAAGGTGCTGTTGTCGGGGGTTGTATACGGCGGTATTAGCGTAGTGCAGCCTGATAGCAGCACCACCACAAATGCTGCATTGCACTGTCGTGACATGGTGTGAAGTTTCCGATCCAGAGGAGGCATGGAGGGAAGTGTGCTCTTCACGCGTCAATCGTCTTTCAAGGTTTAATCAAGATTTCATCAAGTGCGGCCAAATACCGGTCTGCGGAACAGACGCCCACGGCGCAACCTTGCCTTGAGCGTCTGAGATTATTTTGGAGGCTGTAGCGGTGTCGTCAGCACTGAAATGGGCGGCTCGCTCATGAGCAGCCAAGCGCCCGCCACCAATAACAAGACTGCCGCCACGGTGCAGGCCAACCAAATCAGTTTCCGGCACCCTGGCCTCCGCGCCGGGATGAGCTGTCTACGTAAGCGCACGGTGGATGTCTATTCGCCTCAGAATGAATAGTGCAATGAGGCAAAACTGGTGACGCCGGTTTTTTCTTCCACCACAGGACTTTTGTTCGCCTCTTCGCGGAACTCCATGACATTCAACCCGACCAACATCGCCCAATGCTGATTGAATTTATGTTGCCAGTCCGCTGACAACGAGTAGGCATAGACGCCGGAGTCGGCATCGAAACGAGAGAACCGGGAAGCCTGGGCCTGGGCATCGCTCACCCCGAAGTAGGTGCGGTTGTAGCGCTTATCCCCGGCATGCACGTTCATACCAAGGGTAATCACATCACCTGCCGTTTTCAGTACGGTGCTTTCCAGGCCCAACCGGTAACGATTACCACGCTTATAACCAGCAACGCGCAGCTCTGCTTCACCCTTGATCGACAGCCAGGAGGTCAGATCCTGTGCCAGCTGAAACGTGGCAGTGGTCGCGCCTGTGACTTCACCCATCCCCTGGAGTCGCTTGGAACCCGGGCGCCAAACGCTGTCTTCATCAGTACGGCCAAAGTCGTAGCCGATTGCCACGCTGGAGTAAAACCCGCTCTGAGTCAGGTATTCCGCACCAAGGCCGCGCATGGAATCGGCAAAGAAAATGCCGCGATAAATACTCAGTGTCGGCACCAGCATGGCTCGCGATTGTTTTGCGCCCAGATAGCGAGGGGTATAGGCGGCACCCAGTCCCACCGTGACCTCGGTTTTTTCGCCAAACAAGCGGGTGGATACGTCAGCGACTTGCTGCTGGGCCTGGCTTTTCAGCGGAATCAGCAAGCAGAGGCTGCCGGTAATGAAAACCGAGACAGCGCTGGTCATGTGTCGCTTGTGTTTGTATCGAGAAACGGGCTTGCTCATGGCGGTTCATCCTTTGAGGTTCAGTACCCCGGTAGTGAGCCGCCTTCGATTCAAGGTCGCGCCAAGAAACGGTGAAGACTTCGTCAAGGACAACGGACCAGGTTTTGCCTGCGCCCGCTTTCGGCTGGCGCAGCCTTCGCCTTGAGTCAGCCTGGCAACTCGATATGGATGCGACCGCCGCCCTCGGCACGATTATGGACACTCAGCTTGCCACTATGGGCTTGGCAGATAGCGACTGCCACCGACAGCCCCAGCCCGCTGCCGCCTGCATGGCGAGAGCGCGAATGTTCGGCACGCCAGAAACGGTCGCACGAGCGCTCGATATGCTCCGGTGCGAAGCCCGGGCCAGCATCCTCGACGTCGAGCAGCACCCGGTCTTGCCGCTTGCTGGCCCGCAGCGCCAGATACCCCCCGGATGCGGCGTAGCACAGGGCATTGTCGAGCAGGATCGACAGTACCTGGCCTAAGCGGTCGCGATCGGCGATCAACATCAAACCGTCCGGACAGTCGAGGACGATGTTCACCGGTTGCTGTTGCAAGCGTGGCGCCGCCCAAGCCACTCGCTCTTCCATCAGGGACTTGAGTGCAAAGCTTGAGGGCATCAGCTGCAACTGGTCGGCTGTGGCCAGCGACAATAAGTACAGATCATCAATGAGCCGATTGAGCTGATCAAGCTGTCGCATGATCATGACCAACTGTTGCGGCGAGGCCTCGAATACGCCATCGATCAGACCCTGTAGCCGCCCCTTGGCAGCGGTGAGGGGCGTGCGCAGCTCGTGGGCGATGGCGGCGCTGGATGCCTGTAATTCCCGCTCCTGCCGCTCCAGGCGCTCAGCCATGTGGTTGAAATCGGCCATCAGGCTATACAGCGCTGCGGGGGCATCGCGCACGTTGCCTGCTCGTGACCGGAAGTCTCCGCCAGCGATGTGCATTGCCGAGATCGCAACGGCGCTGAGTTGGCGCGACAGGCGCAACGAGACCCAGATGCCGCCGCCGATAATCAGGGGGAGCGCAATCAGCGCCAGCCCGCTGAACCACAGCAGATCCGCCCGGAGGACCTCTGGCGTGAAGTAATCGCCATAGAGGTATTGCCCATAGATTTCACGCAGGCGCTCGGCATTGGCGGCATGGTCGACTTCCAGGACCTTGAGTTCCTGGCGCACGGCCTCGGGCAGTGCGTTTCGCAGTTTGGTTTCCCACGAGAAGAAGCGTAACCACATGCCAGCCCCCACCACCAGCATGGCCGCCAGTGCCAGGCCGATCATGCGCAGGCTGATCCAGTACCAGAGTTGGCGGGAGAGTCCGTTCTTTGCCGTGCTCATGCCGGATTGCTGAAGCGATACCCCAGCCCCCGCACCGTCAGAACGACATCGTGAATGCCTACTCGCTCCAGCTTGCGTCGCAGGTTGTACAGGTGGGCATCGACCACTCGCTCCATCGCATCACTTTCGGGCAGGCAGTTGGCGAGCAGCTCGGCACGTGTGTACATGCGCGATGGCGCGGCCATCATCATGGACAGTAGATTGAACTCGGTGCGCGTCAACTCCAGGGGTTGATTGGTGCCATTGATTTCAATGGTCGCCAGTGCCGCATTCAAATCAATGACCAAGTGATTATGCCGTAGCAAGGTCGACTGACCCTGGCCACCCCCACGCCAACGCCGCAGCACCGCATGCACGCGAGCAACCACTTCCCCTGGGTTGTAGGGTTTGACCACATAGTCATCAGCACCGTACAGCAGGGAGTTGATGCGGCTGGGTTCGTGCCCAACAGCGGTCACCATAATGACTGGGGTCGCTGAGTGTTGGCGAATGGCAGTCAAAACCTCGTTGCCGCTGAGTCCCGGCAACATGATGTCCAGCAGCACCAGATCCGGCCGCCAACGCGCGTGGTAGTCCAAGGCTTTATGGCCATCTGCTGCATGTCGCGTCTGGAATCCATCCCGGCCAAGATAGGCCTCCAGTACTTCAGCCCCATCGAAATCATCCTCGACGATCAGTACTCGTCCTAAACTCACAGGTCACTCCTTCATGCGATCTTGATGGCTTGTTGATCGTTACTTGATATTTCGGTGCAACGATAATTGCGCTTCTGAATGCGGCCGTAAATCGTTGAGACGACTAAACGCTACCACTTGAAACAAAATCGACAAGCTTATTTTTTGCAATTTGTCAAGTTCTATCAAGTGTTGGCAATCAGGATGAATGGAGGAGGGACATATGGAAATATCACCAAATGTGGATCGCTGGGGTTTTCAGCGCTTCGTTGAGTCGTCGGTGTCAGAAGGGTTCCTGCGCGAGCCGGTCCTGATGGAAGGAATGTCTGGTTCGCGCATCACGCGCAATGGCCTGCCGTATGTGAATTTTTCGGGGATCAACTACCTCGGCTGGCAACAGGACCCGCAAGTGCTCGATGCGTTCTGTGAGTCGGTCAAGCGCTATGGGCTTTCCACCGGTGGGTCGCGGGCGACGCAGGGTGTCTGCGAGCCACATTTCCGATTGGAAACGTTGCTCAGCGAGCATCATGGCAAAGACAAAACACTCACGTTTGCCTCAGGCATGCTGGCCAACCTTGGCTTCATCAATGCCATGACAGCGAAGTTCAATTTCTCCCCCAGCAGCGGCATTGACAACCGCGATGCCGTGCTGATCTTTGACCGTGATTGCCACTGGAGTCTCTGGAAAGCCGCCGCGCACCTTAAGTACGGCGAATCGCTGCTGTCGTTCAAGCATAACGATGTGGCCGACCTTGAACGTGTTCTGCAAAATATCGGAGATCGAAAGGCCATTGTGGTTTTCGAAAGTGTCTACTCCTCCGACGGGAGCGTGGCGCCTATCGGTACGATCCTGGATCTGTGTGAACGATTCAATGCCCTGAGTTATATCGACGACGCCAATGGTTTCATGGTGTATGGCGAGCCGCAGCGCAATTTCTACGAAGAGTTCCAGCACCTTCGCCGCGCCGATTTCATCATGATCTCATTATCGAAATCAGTAGGCCTGGAAGGCGGTGCGATCAGCGCCAACGCGGAGTACATCGACGCCTTTGAAGTACTGAGTGGAACGTCGATCTTCACAGCCGCCATTCAACCGCCAACGGCAGACGCAGCGGCATCCATCATCGAGCGCCTCAAGCGCGACCCTTCCATCATGGATGACTTCCTGCGCAGAAGCCTGGCGTTTCGCCTGCGATTGCTTGACGGTGGACTGCAGCTCAATAGCACACCGTCTTACATCACCTCCGTGTTGATCGGCAAGGACAGCAAGGCCGAGCAAGTTCGGGAGCAGTTGGAGCAACAAGGCTTCTGCGTGCCGATCTTCCGCTATCCGGCGGTCAAGCCCAATCAGGCACTGATACGGCTGATCTTGCACCGGCACCACACCGACGCGGAAATCGAGAGGTTTGCCCAAAGCCTGGAAAATCTGCTCGGTTGCGATGATTCATCCAGTCGATTGGGCGAGAGCCTGCTAGCGGCAGCGAACTAGGTCAGGAAGTCGCATATGACACGCATGGAACAGGTGGTGCGGGTCGGCTTGCCGGCCAGCACAAATGACACCACTTGGGCGGCGGAACATATTGAAATCAAGGACTCGATTGCGACGATTGACCGAACGTCCTGGAATCAACTGTGCAAGCCTCATCAGTTTTGCAGCCATGAGTATATGGCTGCCCTGGAGGCCAGCGGCCTGGAATGCCAGTACCTTTATGCGCTGGCCATTTCAAACGGTGAACTGGTCGGCGCTGCTGTAGCCACCCTATGGCGGATTCATCTGCCATATGGGATGTCATTGCGCGTCACAACCCTGGGAACGCCGGTCAATACGGGGTTGCCGCTGATGTTAGCGGTGACTGCGAATTCCATAAGCCTGCGATATGGTCTGGTGGCTGCGCTGGAGCGGGCGTCAATCAAGCGCGGCGTCCGACTGTTCGTCGGGCGGGATTTTCCGACAGCCGACTACCTCCACAAGCAGGCGCTCGACAAGCTCTACAGCTGCGCGCATTTGGAGCTGCCCTGGACAGACTTTGAGCAGTATCTGGAGCAGCACCCCAAGCGCAAAAGCATACGCCGTGATCTGCGATCGCTTGAAAAGGCAGGCTATTGTCTCGACATTCGCGAGGGTCAGGCACTGTCGACTGATGAAGCGCAGCGCTTGCACGCCTTATGGTTACAGCTGTATCGCAAACATCACTCGCCTGACCAGATCATGGTCACCGAAGATTTCTTTCTGCAAATGAGCCAGCTCGACCATGCGGTGTGGTTGCTGCTGCGCAAGGAAGGACGCATTGATGCGTTCGACCTCTGTTTTGTTCTGGGCGACCATCTGGAATCCACCTATTGCGGCGTGGATCTGGAGGCAACGAGTCGCCTGTCCATCCACCGCGCAATGGGCTACCACATCGTTCGCCACGCCATCGGCAAAGGACTGCGCAGCATTAACTTTGGTATTTCCAACGAGCAGGGCAAAGTCGAAATGGGCTGTCGCCTGCAAGCCTGTTACGCCTGGATGCAAGCCAATCCCAAGTGGCTCGGGCGACTGCTTCGCATGATCCTGCATCGATTTGTGCTCAAGCACGACCAGGACAAGCTCGCGCAGGAAAACCTGACTGTGGAAGACCAGCGGTGAAGCGGCTGCTACACAAACATGGCGCCGGTCTTTTGCTCTTGACCGGTCTGCAATGGGTGATTTCGGTGGCGGATTGGATGCTGATCGTACTGCTGCAGATCGTGGTATTCGATCTGACCCAGTCGGCGTTCAACATCATGTTGCTGGTCATATGCGAGTTGATCCCGATGCTGCTGTTCGGCGCATGGGCCGGTGCAGTGGCCGATCGCACCGATCTCAAACGGGTACTGGTCTGGGCCTGTGTGGCGCGTCTGTTCATCATCCTGGCACTCTTGCTGCCGGCGATGCGTGGGCAGCTTATCCCGATCCTTGCCATTGCTGCCCTGGCGGCGACATGCAACCGGTTCTTCGTGCCGGGTGCCAGTGCCTTGTTACCCAGCCTGGTTTCGGCAGATAGGCTACCCGCTGCCAACGCCATCATCATGGCCGCGCGCATGTCAGGGATGGCCATCGGTACGCTGTTGGCTGGCGTGCTGGCCAGCCACTACGGGCATGTGCTGGCGGTTGTGGTAATTGGCGTGCTGCTGCTCATCGCCAGTGTCTTGTGTGTGTTGTTGCCCTCGTCCCATGTCAAGCGGGAGCAGGCCGATGAAGTAGGTATCTGGCGCGATTTGCGCACGGCGGTTTCACGCTATGGAGCCAGCCTGATACTGCCCATGACGGCCAGTATGCTGGTGATGCTGGCCCTTGGCAGTTTTGAGATTCTTGCGCTTGTCTATGTGGTCCAGGTGCTGGAGCGCCCACCGGCCGATGTCGGGTTGCTGTTCGGCGCCTATGGTGTCGGCATGCTGGCTGGACTTGCTTTGTCGTCATGGCCCCGTGTCGGGCAGCAATATGGCGCATGGATGTTGATCAGTCTGACCCTGATATGTGCCTCTATCTGGGTTGTATCGAAAGTCGACAGCCTCGGTTTGGCATTGCCGTTGGTGGCTGTGACGGGGCTGGCGGAGGGGCTGGTCATTACCCTGAGCCTGTTACGCATCTATCAGCAGGTTGCTGGGGATTTCTATGCCCGTGTGATTGCATTGCTGGATACCGGCACAGGCGCGGCCTTTCTTGTTTCGGTCATGCTGACAGGCGTCGTGGCCGATAAGGTACCGGCAAACATCTTGCTGCAAGGGCTCGCCATGACGCTCACCGGCTTGCTGCTGTTGGGGGTCATTGTGATGAAGGTGAGTACAGCCTGGCTTCACCTGAAAAAGGTGGAGCTCGAATAGAACACCGTTAATCACGCAGAGCACTGACGCCCGCTCTTTTGAAGAACACCCTCATACCGCTCCTGGAGTTCTCTAGGAAACATCCCGCAAGTGAAAAGGACCGATACTGCGAGTAGCTCAACCAATTGTCCCTTTTAAGTTGACAGTAAGACGCCTCCCAGCCGATTTATCCCCCACGTCCCGCCCATTAATCTGTGCCCATGTTGAACGCAACGCCCAACCCACTTAAACAAAAAAGGATTCAACCATGAGCACGCCAACCTACAACCGCTTGAACAAAGACGACGCCGTAGTCCTGCTGGTCGACCACCAGACCGGTCTGATCTCCCTGGTGCAGGACTTCTCGCCCAACGAGTTCAAGAACAACGTGCTGGCCCTGGCGGACCTGGCCAAGTTCTTCAACCTGCCGACGATCCTCACCACCAGCTTCGAGCAAGGCCCTAACGGCCCGCTGGTGCCGGAGTTGAAGGAGATGTTCCCGGACGCGCCGTACATCGCTCGCCCTGGCCAGATCAATGCGTGGGACAACGAAGACTTCGTCAAGGCGATCAAGGCCACCGGGCGTAAGCAGATCATCATTGCCGGCGTGGTGACGGATGTGTGCGTGGCGTTCCCGACGTTGTCGGCGCTGGCGGAGGGGTTTGATGTATTTGTGGTGACGGATGCGTCGGGCACCTTCAATACCACGGTGCAACAGGCGGCGTGGAGCCGGATGACGCAGGCCGGTGCGCAGATGATGAACTGGTTTTCGGTGGCGTGTGAGCTGCATCGCGACTGGCGCAACGATATCGAAGGCCTGGGCAATCTGTTGTCCCAGCGTATTCCGAACTATCGCAACTTGATGAATGGTTATGCGGCGCTGACGGCGCAGCAGAAGTAAGAAAACTGCCGTCAACGATAAGCCTGCTTGAAAAAGCAGGCTTGCTTCGTTAGGTGCTGCGATGGACGGTGCGGCGCCCGCACTTTACTCAGTAGAAATAGTTGGACTCGGCTTTTTTATCGAGCCCCACCAAAACACTCTGAGCAATTCGGCAGGCCGTCGGCGCGGCGTTGGGGCCCCAGTGCTGGCAGTAGTAACGACCTTCGTTCACCGATTTACCCTCCTCGGTGAAGACTTCGATCACTGCATTCCAGAGTGACACCCGTGGGGCGTCACTGGTGGGGTCGAGGCACAGCAGGTGGGTGATTTGTAATTCATCGTCATCGTTTGCCTGGTAACCCTGATAGCCGATAACCAGCAGCCAATGCGCCGCCAGGCCGTCGTCCCAATCGACACAGACGATCGGGATTTTGCGGTTGTCGACGGCGTCGGCAATATTGCGGATGGTCGTCTGTCGTCGCGGCGCTGCATCCAGCACTTCGGTCACAACCCCGGCGTGCTTGAACACATCAACCAGCCAGCTCACATCGAAATCGTCGGTGCCTTCCGACACCAGGGCGCCAAAGGCCAGCAGGCTTTCGCGAAAGCGACCCAGTCGGGTTCGGCCATCGTAACTGTCGAGTGATTGAGCCTGCTCGCGGGACATAACGCCCAATGCGATCAAGGTCATCGCCACGCAGTAAGGTCCACAGGCACCATCCATTTCGCCTTGGCGTAAATGAACATAGTCATGTGCGCGGGGGTGAGCACAGGTCACCGGGCCGTTGGGGGATACCGACAACCAAGGGCTTACAAACATTCGATTCATGCAGCGTCATTCCTTTGCAAAAAAAAGCAGCCGCCCAGCATGAGCGGCGTCACGATAAGAAGACAGGTTCAACTCAGGCGTTCAGGCTCGACGTAGCTCAATACGGTGGTTTCCCGAGCATCCGACACGGCGGACTGCTCGCGCGCCACGAGGGCGTTGAGCAAGGAGCTCTTGCCATGGTTGTATTTGCCGATCACCGAAACCACCGGCAGCCGTGCGTCAGCCAACAAGTACTGCAAGCGGCTTATCTCGGCCGCGTGGTCTGGCAGCACCGCATAAATCGAATCGAAGCCCATGGTTAATGCTCTTCCTTAAATAGCGCTGATGCAGCCCGTGCTTAGAAAATGCCGAACAGTTTGGGCCTGATGAAGACGCGTCCCGTTAGATGACTGGCGAAGAAGTTGTCGTCCTCGGCATATTTGACGAAGAGCCTGTCGAGTTCTGCGTGGACACGGCCAAAACCGTCATCCAGCCATTCAATCATGGTCGATTTAAGGGTCAGGATGATTTTTGCCGCCTCATAGAGCGCGCCCACCTTGCGCAGGAAGCTATCGGACTCGAACCCGTCTTCGATCTCTTTGAAGCGGCCCTCCATCTCTCGCTGGAAGTCGTCAAACACACGGGTCACTGCGTTTTCCAGCTCATCGCTGGTCTCCCAGTCCCCCATGAAACCAAAGGATGAGAGGTAGTCATCGAAGCCTTTCAGATCGGAAAACACCTCATCAAAATCGGGCAACTCGATTTCCGTATCCAGATCGAGGTCCGCGATTCTAAAGATGCTGAGGTCTGCCTTTTCGATCTTGGCAACGACCGTATCGCGCATTTGGCGAAGCACACCTTTGAAGTTCAAGCAGCTCATCGCAGCCAGACGCTTGCTGAGAAAGGCATGCGACTGTTCCAGGTAGAGCGAAAGCACTTCATCGCGACCAAAGGCTTGCGTCGACTGACCACCACGCCTACGTACCGATACCGAACACAGCGGCGTCACCGATACACCCGGGCATAGTTGGTGAATTTCTCGCTCGAGGGCCTCGACCTTATCGCCCGCAACGTCGGCATTGGTCAGGATGACTTGCAGGGGAATCCTGGCATCCAGTCCAAGCCGTTTGATCAGATTCACATCCACCGGTTCCAGCCGTGCGGAGCTGGCGTTGATCACATAGAAGGCACCATGAATCCAGGTTTCCGGTTCCATCGGGCGCGCACGATGTTGCTGCATGAAACGGTCGAACTGTTGGAGCCATCGCTCATAGTTGTCAGCTTCCAGGCCAACGCTGTCGAACACATTCAACAGGTGCCCCTGGTGCTCGAAGGTGTGCGACTGAAAATTTTTCTCCCAGGAGGTGACGGGCTTGCCACTTCCCGTCTCAAACAAACCCACCTGGTCAAAAAGATAGTTGCAGAAGCTGCTTTTGCCGACGCCGCTTTTACCCAGCACGATGATGTTGATCGCGAACTGATCCATGTCTCTCTAAACCCTGAACCGCTGAAAGGGGATGAAGGCCTGCCTAGAAACAGATCTGTCTCTCGCCACGGCCTTCAGAGTGCGCCAAGTGGCTTCAAGCTTTTTGATTGCCCCATTTCCCCAGCGCAATCTTGAATGCCTGCATGAACTGCTCGTTAGAAAAGAGGCGAGCCCAGTCCGGTGACTTGCCTGTCTTCAGGTAGCCGTCCACGGCGCGTTCATAGACCTCGACCAGGGCCAAGCCCAGCGCTCCGGTGATCGCCCCGGCAACAGCGGCGTTAATGATCTGCCCAAGCACGGGGATCATCTTGGTCAGGCTGGCTGCCAACTGACGCCCCACCAGGCTGAGGATCTGGCCCTTGAGCAGGCTGACGGCCATTTCACCCATCGAGCCAAACCCGTAGAGCTTGGCCAGCGATGCCGCCATCGCCATCTGCTGAGGCACAATGAGTAACGCGTCCGACATCGGCACCGGGTTAAGTCCGGCGCTGGCGGCGGTGGTGCCGCTGTAGGTCATGATGATGGTCATCGCCTCGCTGCGTTTGGCTGGTAGCGACGCGATCTGGGCAGCCACGAAGGACTGGCGTAGCGCATCGTTCTTGAGTGATGCACTCGACCAGGCGATTAACTTTTCGAGGTCCAGTTTCAGCTCTGGATCGTGGCTGGGGTTATTTGCACAGGTCTCGAAAACCTCACAATGAATACCGTGCTCGCGCAGCACGTTGCGAAACGCCCGGGAAGTCTCACCGTTGCCGTCATCGTCAATGGGTTCGGCATCGCACTGGGTGAGTACCACAGCCACCGGAATATCCAGTTCACCGGTAATCAATCGCAAGTTGTCCAGGTCAAAATCAGTAACCCGGTGGTTGGCTACGCTGAGGCAGTACCAAATGAGATGGATCTGTTCATCCAGCGCCTTGAACTTGCGCTGTTTGATCTCCGGGATGATTTTTTCCCGAAAGTTGCCTGTCGAGGGTTTGCCTTCCGTCACCTCATAACCTTCGGTATCAAAGATGACCAAAGGGATGTTGGCGTCTTCGTAGCGATGACAACCCCGAGTGACAGGCTGCCCGGTACCGACCTTGGCAATCGTTTTGCCGAAGATATGATTGATCAGGCTGCTCTTTCCAACACCGGTGCCGCCAACAATCATCAGGTTCGGGCGTTTGACCGACGCCATTTCCTTATCGAACTGCTCTTCCAGTTGAGCTTCCATACTTGCCATTGTTCTATTCTCCGTCGCTACGCGGCGCTCAAAAGAGGGCGCGCTAAAAAAAGGTTATCGCCCCGGCCCCAAAATCCTAAAGCCTCAATCGCACTTTGCCACTATCCCTGTCAAGCGCAGCGGTTGGGAGGATAGGCTCCAACGGGTATTGTTTTTGACGCTCCTGCTCTCGTCTGAAAAGTGATCAGCGAGACATCCTTCTCTACCTATTCCTCCTGCGCAGTCACCCCCCCTTGCAAAAGCCCGACTTTCCTCTGCAACTGCTTGATATGCGCCTTCTCAGCGCGCAGCGCAGAACGCAACTCCCGGTTCTCAGCCTCATAGATCCGCCCCCAGCGCGCGTTCCGGCGGCAGGTAAGCGCCATTTTCCAGAGTTCACGCAGCCTCAAGTATTGCAGCAGGAGCACCAGCAGGATGCTCCCCAACACTACCAATGCCCCTGTCGACACTGCTTCTGCCATAGTCATGCGTACTTCCTTGCGTGTACTCGATTTGTTTAAACGACAGCCACACGATATGTAGCAATAGACGACAGGTCTAGAATGTAGACTTATACAGGTAAAGTATTCGCACACGTCACGAGGGGATGGAACCCATGCATTGCATTGAACAGGTTTGCTCGGGACTGGCACTTCGCCACTGCTTGATCGAGATTGTCGCCCGGCAGGAGGGCCGGCAGACCACGGGGCACGTGATCCAGAGCGTTGGTAGCAAACGCCGGCAGGCGGCCAACGACATCAATATGCACATCACCGAACATACGCCTCAAAACCTTACACATGACAAAAAAATAACCGGCTACGTGCCAAGCAAAACGTTCCAGCCGCTGTTCATCGGTGACGAATCTCAAGCACTTGAGACCGGGGTTTTATGAGTAACGGGGCAAAACGTGGGGCAAGCCGCATCGCGCTATTCCCCTTGACTCTCCCCTATACGGCAGCCCCTACCCTGCAACCCCGTTTCAGGACTCATCCCCATGGCTCAGCGCATTCTGGTCATCCTCGGTCATCCCTCCAGCACCAGTTTCTGTTCGGCACTGGCGGACACCTACATCCAATCGGCCAAAAACGCCGACCATGAAGTACGCGTCCTACGGCTGGGCACGCTGGCTTTCGACCCGGTGCTGCATCACGGTTACACCGACATTCAAGCCCTGGAAGCCGATTTGCTCGGTGCCCAGGCAGATATCCTGTGGGCCACCCATTTGGCGTTTGTCTTGCCGATTTGGTGGGGTGGTATTCCGGCGTTGATGAAGGGCTTTATCGATAGAGTTTTCCTACCCGGCTTCGCCTTCAAGTACCGTGCAGGCAAGGCATTTCCTGACAAGCTGCTGCATGGCCGAACCGCGCACTTGCTGGTGACGCTCGATACGCCGCCATGGTATTACCGCTGGTTCTACCGCATGCCGGGCATTCATCAGATGCGCAAGACGACGCTGGCGTTTTGCGGCATAACGGTGACCAAGACCTTGTTGCTCGGGCCGGTGCTGGGTTCCACGCCCGCGCAACGCGCTCGTTGGCTGACGCGGGCCGGCGGATTATTTGGAAAAGGGCGTTTTCATGTTCATCGGCAAAGCGGCGCAACTGTCGGGCACGACCATCAAGGCGATTCGTCACTATGAAGCGATCGGCCTGCTTCCCAGCCCGCAGAGAGCGGGGCGGTATCGGGTCTATTCGGCGCAGAGTGTCGAGCTGCTGATGTTGATCAAGTGTGCTCAGCAACTGGGTTTCAAGCTCAAGGAGTTACAGGCCATTTTGCACGGGCACCAGGGCGACGCGCTGCCCTGGGCGCGCGCGAGCCAGGCGATTGCCCGCAAGCAGGAGGAGCTGGCGCTGCAGATGGCGGCACTGCAGAAGATGCAGGCCGGGCTGGTCGAGTTTGACGCGATGCTTAAACACTCAAACCAGAATTGTACGATAAGTACAAATTAGACAATAAATATAAATCAGGTTAGTGTCGCGCTTTCGTCCCGTTGATATTCAGGAGCGCGCCATGACCACACTCTCGGACTTCAAGCTTAAAACCTGCTTTCCCCCGCAGGAGCGTGCGTGATGAGCGCGGTGCCACTGGCGGTTTACGAACTCAGTGCATTGCGCGCCACGCTGTCGCGCCAAGACATGCTGCACGCGGTGGAACAGGCATTGATCAGTCACGCCGACGGCCGCATCGTGGCCCCGCCGCCGGGGGTGTTGTTGTTTGAAAACCCGCCGGGGGACTGTCATATCAAGTCCGGCTACGCGAAAGACGGTTCGGTGTTTGTGGTCAAGCTGGCCATGGGCTTTTATGAGAATCCTTCCCGCGGCCTGGAGACCAATAATGGCCTGGTGCTGGTGTTCGATTCTCACACCGGCAAGACCCGCGCCATCCTCAACGACGAAGGCTGGCTGACCAGTTGCCGCACTGCCGCCGCCGGTGCCTTGGCCGCACGGGCCGGGGCGCCCGCACGGGTGAGCGCGCTAGGCATTCTCGGCAGCGGGCATCAGGCGCAACTGCAGGCGCGCTGGACCTGCGAACTGCTCGGAATCGAGCGTGTGGTGATCTGGGGACGCGCTCCCGAGCGGGCACAACACCTCGCCAACGCACTGCAGCAAGCTGGGTTGAAAGCCCAAGCAGCCGACAGCGTTGAGGCTGTTTTCGCACAGTGCAATCTGGTGATTACCTGCACGCCGTCGACCCAGGCAATCGTACCGGCCGACGTGGTGCGTAAAGGCACTCATATTGTCGCCCTGGGCGCAGACAGCCCAGGCAAACAGGAGCTGGACCCGTTGCTGCTGCAAAGGGCACGGGTGCTCATGACCGATGACCGGGCCCAATGCCTGGACCATGGCGAAATGAGCCACGCAGTACGGGCCCATTTGATCAGCGACCAGGCCGACGTTTCCCTCGGCCATGTGCTGGCCGGTAAGGCACGCGGGCGTTTCCGCGACGATGACCTGACCATCGCCGACCTGACCGGCCTGGCCGCTCAGGACATCGCACTGGCGACCCTCGCGGTGCAGCGCATGCAGGCCGTGGACTGACAACTGTTCGGACGCCTGCGTACAATCACCGTTCCTTTTTCCAGTGCCCGGTTAACCCATGGTCGATATCGCATTCATCAAGGCAACCGCCGACGGCATCGCCGCCCTGCTCTATCCGGACCTGGAAGCCGTGGTACACGACCTGCACACCGGGCGTATTGCCCACATCGCCAATGGCTTTTCCCGACGTCAGGTCGGGGATGAATCGCTGATCACTGACCTGGCTGAGTTGGCTGCCGGACCCGACACCGTCGGGCCGTATGAAAAGACCGGGATCAACAGCCGTCAGTTGCGTTCGATCTCCCTCGTCGCCCGTGCCGCCAACGGTGAACCCTGCGCCTTGCTGTGCCTGAACTTCGATGTGACCGCCCTGGCCCAAGTGCAGAAACTGATCAGCGGCTTTGCCGTGGGCCAGCAGTCCCAGGGGCGCCCAGAATCGCTGTTCAGCGGCGATTGGCGGGAAAAACTCAATGAGATCATCGAAACCCTCGCCGCCGAAAATCATTTGAAACCCGCCGATTTCGGCCGTAGCGAAATCATCCAGGTGCTGGTGCAGGCGCGGGAGCACGGCCTGCTGGATGTGCGTAACTTTGTCGACTACGTCGGCGACTACTTCAAGATTTCCCGGGCCAGTGTGTATAACTATTTGCGCGCCGCGGCGGCGCAGTAACAGGCGACCGCGCAATCGGCTCAGTCGCCCCGTTCATTTGCCCCCATCCCCCATGTCTGCTAGTGTCGCGCCGGTTTACCGTCTACCGGAATAGCCGCCATGGCCCGCAAAAAAGTTGCACTCGATTTCGAACAATCCCTCGCCGACCTGCAAACCCTGGTCGAGCGTCTGGAGAACGGCGAGTTGTCGCTGGAAGACTCGCTGACGGCGTTTGAACAAGGCATCGGCCTGACCCGCGACTGCCAGAGCGCGTTGGCGCAGGCAGAGCAGAAGGTTCAGGTGTTGCTCGAACGCGACGGGGAGTTGGCCGAAGAACCTTTCGATGCGGAACAGCCCGAATGATCGACGCGTATCAGGCCAGTAGCCAAGCCCGGGTCAATGCGGCGCTGGAGCCCTTGTTTGTTGCGCCAAGCCCGGAAATGAAACGGCTCTACGAGGCCATGCGCTACAGCGTGATGAATGGCGGCAAGCGGGTGCGTCCGTTGCTGGCCTATGCGGCCTGCGAAGCCCTCGGCGCGCCTGCCGAACAGGCCAACGGCGCGGCCTGCGCGGTGGAGTTGATTCACGCCTATTCCCTGGTGCATGACGATTTGCCGGCGATGGACGACGATGACCTGCGTCGCGGCCAGCCGACCACCCATAAAGCCTTTGACGAAGCCTGCGCGATCCTCGCCGGCGATGGCCTGCAAAGCCTGGCGTTCAGCGCATTGCTCGACCCGAGTTTGAGCAGCGTGAATGCCGAGATCCGCTTGCGCATGGTCACCACCCTGGCGGTGGCCGCAGGCCCCGCCGGGATGGTCGGTGGCCAGGCCATCGATCTCGGCTCGGTGGGCCAGAAGCTCGATCAACAGGCCCTCGAACACATGCATCGGCATAAGACCGGCGCCCTGATCGAAGCCGCAGTCCACCTGGGCGCCCTGGCCAGTGGGCGTGCCGAAGCCGCGCAATTGGCGGCCTTGCAGGTCTATTCCGGAGCCATCGGCCTGGCGTTCCAGGTGCAGGACGACATTCTCGACGTAGAAAGTGACACCGCCACCCTGGGCAAACGTCAGGGCGCCGATATCGCACGGGACAAACCGACTTATCCTGCGCTGCTCGGGCTGGATGCCGCCAAGGCCTATGCCCTGGAACTGCGCGACCAGGCCCTGGCCGCCCTGCGACCTTTCGACGCAGCGGCCGAGCCCCTGCGAGACCTGGCGCGGTACATCGTCGAACGTCGTCACTGATAACCGCGGCCATTACAGCCACATATCGGTCAAGTTCGGTGCTCTGCGTGGGCAGTTTGCGATGCTTGAGGTAAACTGCCGCCTCTTCTATACCTATAACGATTCGCCTGATGCCCACGACGTTTCAAGAGATTCCCCGCAAACGCCCGTCCACGCCTCTGCTCGACCGTGCTGTCACGCCGGACGGCCTGCGTCGTCTGGGTGAAGCCGAGCTGGTAACCCTGGCCGATGAATTGCGCCTGGAATTGCTCTACACGGTCGGCCAGACCGGTGGGCATTTCGGTGCCGGCCTGGGCGTCATCGAGCTGACCATCGCGCTGCATTACGTGTTCGACACCCCGGACGACCGGCTGGTGTGGGACGTAGGCCATCAGGCGTATCCGCATAAAATCCTCACCGGCCGTCGCGAGCGCATGAGCACCCTGCGCCAGAAGGACGGCATCGCCGCCTTCCCGCGTCGCTCGGAGAGCGAGTACGACACCTTTGGCGTCGGCCACTCCAGCACCTCGATCAGTGCCGCGCTAGGCATGGCGATTGCCTCGCGCCTGCAAGGCAGCGATCGCAAGGCGATTGCGGTGATCGGTGACGGCGCGCTGACCGCCGGCATGGCTTTCGAAGCGCTGAACCATGCGCCGGAAGTGGACGCCAACATGCTGGTGATCCTCAACGACAACGACATGTCGATCTCGCGCAATGTCGGCGGCCTGTCCAACTACCTGGCGAAGATCCTTTCCAGCCGGACCTACGCCAGCATGCGCGAAGGCAGTAAGAAAGTGCTGTCGCGCTTGCCCGGCGCGTGGGAAATTGCCCGCCGCACCGAAGAATATGCCAAAGGCATGCTGGTGCCCGGCACGCTGTTCGAAGAGCTGGGCTGGAACTACATCGGCCCCATCGACGGCCACGACCTGCCGACCCTGATCGCCACGCTGCGCAACATGCGTGACCTCAAAGGCCCGCAGTTCCTGCACATCGTCACCAAGAAAGGCAAAGGCTTCGCCCCGGCGGAAGTCGACCCGATCGGTTACCACGCGATCACCAAGCTCGACCCCCTGGACGCCCCCGCCGCCGCGCCGAAAAAAGCCAGCGGGCCAAAGTACTCCGGTGTGTTCGGCGAATGGCTGTGCGACATGGCCGCCGCCGACCCGCGCCTGGTGGGGATTACCCCGGCGATGAAGGAAGGTTCCGACCTGGTGGCGTTCAGCGAGCGTTTCCCGCTGCGCTACTTCGACGTCGCCATCGCTGAGCAGCACGCGGTGACATTCGCCGCAGGCATGGCCTGCGAAGGCGCCAAGCCGGTGGTGGCGATCTACTCCACCTTCCTGCAGCGCGCTTATGACCAGTTGGTGCATGACGTCGCGGTGCAGCACCTCGACGTACTGTTCGCCATCGACCGCGCCGGACTGGTCGGCGAAGACGGCCCGACCCACGCCGGCAGCTTCGACCTGTCCTACCTGCGTTGCATCCCCGGCATGCTGGTGATGACGCCGAGCGACGAAAACGAACTGCGCAAGATGCTCAGCACCGGCCACCTCTACAACGGCCCGGCCGCCGTGCGCTACCCGCGCGGCACCGGCCCGAACGCGGTGATCGAAAAAGACCTGGCGCCGATCGAAATCGGCAAGGGCATTGTGCGACGCCAAGGCAGCAAGACCGCGTTCCTGGTGTTCGGCGTGCAACTGGCCGAAGCCCTGAAAGTCGCCGAGAAGATCGACGCCACCGTGGTCGACATGCGTTTCGTCAAACCGCTGGATGAAGCGCTGGTGCGCGAGATCGCCGCCGGCCACGAACTGCTGGTGACGGTCGAAGAAAACGCCATCATGGGCGGTGCCGGTGCGGCGGTCAGCGAGTTCCTGGCGCGCGAGAACATCCTCAAGTCGGTGCTGCACCTGGGCTTGCCGGATGTGTACGTCGAACACGCCAAGCCGGCGCAGATGCTCGCCGAGTGCGGGCTCGACGAGGCGGGTATCGAGGCGTCGGTCCGCGAACGCATGACACTCCTGGGTTTATAACCCCCCGAGACTTCTGTAGGAGCGAGCTTGCTCGCGAAAAACGTCAACGATGACGCGTGCACTCTGTATGCACGCGGCGTCCTCAGGTTTTTCGCGAGCAAGCTCGCTCCTACAAAAAGCTATGGACCGCTCTATGAATCACCTGCGCCTTGCCCTGCCCTTGCTGCTTCTGCCAGCCCACGACCTGCTCGCCGACACCCGCGACGCCGCGCTGAAACTCCCCGACGTGGTCATCAGCGCCAACCGCCAGGTCCAGGCGCGCAACGACAGCAGCGCCGCCAACACCGTCTTCACCCGCGACGACATCGACCGCCTGCAACCCACCAGCCTGACCGACCTGCTCAGCCGCGTGCCCGGTGTGCAAGTGGCGCCCACCGGCGGCCGTGGTAGTTTGCCGGGCATCTACCTGCGCGGCACCAAGTCCGCGCAAAGCCTGGTGCTGGTGGACGGCCAGCGCATCGCCAACGCCACCTCCGGCGACAGCGGCCTGCAATACCTGAATGTGGACCAGATCGAGCGCGTCGAAGTGCTGCGCGGCTCGCGCTCGGTGATCTACGGCAGCGATGCGATTGGCGGGGTGATCCAGGTGTTTACCCGGCGCAACGCCGAACAGGGCCTGCAACCGCGCCTGCGGTTGGGCTTCGGCAGCCACCAGAGCTGGGAGCGTAGCCTCGGGCTGTCCGGCGGCGACGAACACACGCGCTTCAACCTGGGCGCAAGCCTGGATGAAAGCGCCGGCATCAACTCGACACACACCTCGTTTCCCAGCGATGGCGACCATGATGCCTACCGCAACCAGTCCGTCAGCCTGAACCTCAGCCACAGTTTCAGTGACGCGTTGGAAGCCGGTTTCAACCTGCTGGATAGCCGCGGCAAGTCGGAGTACGACGTCAGCTTCGGCCAGAAACCCTACACCGACTACGCCGTGAGCAGCGCCAGCAGCTATGTCGACGCGAGCCTCACCGAGCGCTGGCAATCGCGCCTGGAGCTGGGCCACAGCGAGAACCGCGATACCAAGCGCGATACGCTCAGCGATGACTTCAGCGTGTTCAACACCTACCGCGACTCGCTCAACTGGCAGAACGACCTGACGCTAAATGACCGCAACAGCCTGATCCTCGGCGGTGACTGGTACGAAGACCGCTTCCACGGCTCCACCACCTTCACCGAAAACAGCCGCTGGAACCGCGCCGCGTTTGTGCAGCATCGTTTCCACAGCGAATGGTTTTCCACCGAACTGGGCCTGCGCCATGACCAGAACCAACAGTTCGGTAGCCAGAACAGCTGGAGCGGCACCCTCACCGTGCCGATCAATCCCGACAATGATGTGCTGCTGAGCTACAGCGAAGGCTTCCGTGCGCCGACCTTCAATGACCTCTATTACCCGGAAACGCAGTACAGCAACAGCAACCCGAATCTTCAGCCCGAGACCTCCAAGAGTTACGAGCTGCAATGGCGCAGCCAGCTCGGCGACCACACGCGCCTGGAAACCTCGCTGTACCGCACCGACTTGAGCGACGCGATCATTCTCGACGGCGACAAACCGCAGAACGTCGCCTCGGCGCGTATCAATGGTTTTGAAGCCGCGCTCAAGCACGAGCTGTTCGGCTGGCAGGGCAACCTGGGCGTTTCGCTGATCGACCCGCGCGACCGCGACAGCGGCCACACCCTCGCCCGCCGTGCGCGGCGCACCCTGAACCTGGACCTGGATCGGCAATTCGATCAACTCGGCGTCGGTGCGAGCTGGCAGGCGATCAGCAGCAGCTACGACGACGAAGCCAATCGCAATCGCCTGGGCGGTTATGCCTTGCTCGGGCTGCGCAGCAGTTGGGCGCTCAGCCGGGAAGTGGCGCTGTCGCTGAAAGTCGATAACGTGCTGGACAAGACTTACGCTCGGGCACGTTACAGCTATGACGATCCGGCGTTCCTGAACAATCAGGACTATCGGGAAGAAGGTCGGGTGTGGAGGGTTGGCGTGACCTGGACGCCGACGCTCTGATAGAAACGTCGGCGTGCCTGCGATTGCGTCAGCGGTTCGGCGCAATCACCTGACACAACCGCGCCAAGGCTTCCAACATCTGCCCGCTCGGCCGTTCCAGGCCTTTGTCCGGCACCAACAGCAAACGCCCCTGCGCCACCGCCGCCAGCTGCGGCCAGGCTTTCCAGGCATCCAACTGCGGTTGATCCGCCGCCAGAATCACCTCGGGGTTGCGCTGCAGCACCGACTCGACGCTGACCTGCGGCGCAGGCAGCGTGAGGTCGTCGAACACATTGCGCGCGCCGCACACACTCAGCGCATCGCTGATGATCTGCCCACCGCCCACGGTGTACAAAGGCGGGCTCCACACTTGGTAAAACACCCGCAAGGGTTCGGCGCGCTGATAGCGCTGGCGCAACCCGGCCAGGCGTTGGCGCAACTGCGCAGACAATTGCCGGCCGGCGTCGGCGCGCCCCAGTTGCTCGGCGATGGCCTGGACCTGCTGGGTCAGTTGTTCGAGGTTATGGGGTTCGGCGACGTAGACCGGGATATTCAGGCGCTGCAGCTGTTCACGCTGGGCCGGGCCGACGCTGCCGGGCCAGAGCAGGATCAGGTCGGGCTTGAGGCTGAGCAAGCGCTCGATGTTCAATTGCCCATAGCGCCCGACCGACGCGACCTTCGCCAGCGCCGCTGGCCGTTCGCCGCCGTCGAGCACGCCCACCAACAGGTCGG
This sequence comes from Pseudomonas sp. Pse79, assembly GCF_024519615.1. Taxonomy (NCBI): domain Bacteria; kingdom Pseudomonadati; phylum Pseudomonadota; class Gammaproteobacteria; order Pseudomonadales; family Pseudomonadaceae; genus Pseudomonas; species Pseudomonas sp. Pse79. The sequence goes on along the minus strand of NZ_JALJRR010000015.1, from coordinate 14,374 downwards.
CAGCGCCCAGTTCAACCACGATTTCCGACAGCGACGGCGCCAGGCTGACCACCCGCTCGACCGCCAGGGCCTGGGCAGCGAACGCCAGCAGCAGGAGCGCCAGCCAGCGAGGCTTCATCCCAATTGACGCGGGATGCGGTAGAGGTAAAACAACACCAGGGTCGACAACGCCAGCAGGAACAACGGCACCGCTTCCAGGCCGACGAATACCGCCAGCGCACCGATCCAGGCCGGCACGGAGGCAATCAGCAACGCCGTGCGCCGACGGGCGGCAAGGGTGATCCAGGCCGCCGGCTCTTCTGCGGTGTCGAGGGCTTTAGAGGTGGCGATCAACGCATGTTTATAGCCATGAAAATAGCGCAGGCTGAGAAACATCGAGGCCACGCCGGCAATGAAGAACGGCATGGCCAGCACCGGCAACAGCGGTTCGGCCTGAGCGAACACCAGGTTGATCACGAACAATGGCAGCAACGCCAGCGCCAGGTACTGCCACCAATTGAAGGACAGTCGCCGTTTCACCTGGCCTCGAGTCACGCGCGGTCGACCTCGCCCTGGTGTTCGTTGCCCATCATGTGGTCGAGCTTGCTGGCTTTGGTCGCCAGGTAGAGCTTGTTGTGCGGGTTGTGCCCGGTGTGCAGCGGCACGCGCTCGGCGACGGTGATGCCCATCTCGGTCAAGGCTTTGACCTTGCGCGGGTTGTTGGTCATCAGGCGCAGGGATTTCACGCCCAGGTGCTCCAGCATCGGCAGGCAGATGCCGTAATCACGCTGGTCGGCGGCAAAGCCCAGGCGCTCGTTGGCTTCAACGGTGTCGGCGCCGCCGTCCTGCAACTCGTAGGCGCGGATTTTATTCAGCAGGCCAATGCCACGACCTTCCTGGCGCAAGTACAGCAAGATGCCACGACCTTCATGGGCGATGGCGCGCATCGCCGCTTCCAGTTGCGAACCACAGTCGCAGCGCTGGCTGAACAGCGCGTCGCCGGTCAGGCACTCGGAGTGGATGCGGCCCAGTACCGGCGCGCCATCGGCGATATCGCCCAGGCTGAGCACGACGTGCTCGCGCCCGTTGGCTTCTTCGAGGAAGCCATGCATGGTGAACATGGCAAAAGGGGTAGGCAGCTTGGAAGCAGCGACGAAAACGACGGGCACCGTGTGCTCCTGATTTCAGATTTCACAGAGGCGGGCATTGTAACAGCACGTTCCTACAGACGCTTAAGCTGAATTATCGTTGATAAAGATCAATCGGCTCGATTGGCCTTCGTCTCGGTTCTATGCAGGTCTGAATGCTAACTCAGGGCGTCTCGCGAAAATGTTGATAACCGCGAACGGCCGGGGTGATGTCGCGCCCGTTCGCGTCGAGCAGCGTCACCCCCTGCCCCGCCTCGACCCGGCCGATCACATGCACCGGCCAGCCGCCCGCCAGCAACGGTGCCAGCGCGGCCGGTGGCAGGGTGAACACCAACACATAGTCGTCGCCGCCACTCAAGGCCGCCACCCGCGCCGCGTCATCGCCGACAAATGCGAGCAAGGCTTTGGATAACGGCAGTCGCTGGCGCTCGACCAGCAGGCTGACAGCCGATGCCTTGGCGATATGCCCACAATCGGCCAGGAGCCCGTCGGAAATATCCATTGCAGACGTCGCCTTGCCCCGAAGGGCAACGCCCAGGGCCAACTGCGGTTGCGGCGACCAGTAATGCGCCAGCAGCGGGTCGGCGATGCCGGCCTCGGCGCTGCGCTGGCCCAGCACCAACGGCAGCGCTCCCGCCGCGTTGCCCAATTCCCCGCCCACACACAGCAAGTCACCCGGCCGCGCACCGCTGCGGGTCAACGCTTGCCCGGCCGGTACACGGCCGAACACGGTCATGGTCAGGCTCAGCGGCCCGCGCGTGGTGTCGCCGCCGACCAGGCCCACGCGGCAGCTCTGCGCCATGGCGTTCAAACCCTGGGCATAGCGTTGCAGCCAATCGGCATCGACGGTGGGTGTTGTGAGGGCCAGGGTAAACGCGATGGGGTCGGCGCCCATGGCGGCCAGATCGCTCACCGCCACGGCCAGCGAGCGCTGGCCGAGCAGGAACGGATCACAGGGGTCGGCGAAATGCACGCCGGCCACCAAGGTATCGGTGGAGATTGCCAACTGCTCCCCGGCGGGGAGCGCCAGCAAGGCGCAGTCATCGCCGATCCCCAGGGCAATGCCCTCGCCGCCCTGCGCACAAGGCGCGGCGGCGAAGTATTTGCGGATCAGCTCAAACTCGCCCATCGGGAACTCAAGCGCGGATCAGCGCTTGTGTTCCTTCACTTCGGCTTCGCGCAGGCGCGGGGCCAGCTTGTCGAGCACGCCGTTGACGAACTTGTGACCGTCGGTCGAACCGTAGACTTTCGCCAGTTCGATGCCTTCGTTGATCACCACGCGGTACGGCACGTCGACGCGCTTGAGCAGTTCCCAGGTGGACAGGCGCAGTACGGCCAGTTCAACCGGGTCCAGCTCGTCGAGGGTCAGGTCCAGGCACGGTGCCAGCGCGATGTCGATCTCGGTCTTATTGGCCGGGACGCCGTGCAGGATGTCGTGGAAGTAGCTGGCATCGACGTCGCTGAAATCGTTATCGACGCGAAATTGCGCTTCGATTTCGTTCAGCGAGGTTTTCGCCATGTGCCACTGATACAGCGCCTGGGTCGCAAGCTGACGCGCTTCGCGACGCTTGACGCTCTTGGACGGCTTGCCGGCGTCGGCTGGGCGTGGGTCGCGCGGGTTGAAACGATCGCTCTCGTCGGAAATCACTTGGCCTCCAACTGCGCCAGCAGGCTGACCATTTCCAGGGCGGACAGGGCAGCTTCAGCACCTTTGTTACCGGCCTTGGTGCCGGAACGTTCGATGGCTTGTTCGATCGAATCCACGGTCAGCACGCCGAATGCAACCGGTACGCCGAACTCCATGGACACCTGGGCCAGGCCCTTGGTGCATTCGCCAGCCACGTATTCGAAGTGCGGAGTACCGCCACGAATGACCGCGCCCAGGGCGACGATCGCCGCGTATTCACCCCGTTGCGCAACTTTTTGCGCAACCAGTGGAATTTCGAAGGCGCCAGGGGCACGGATGATGGTGATGTCGCTCTCGCTCACACCGTGGCGAACCAGGGCGTCCACGGCACCGCTTACCAGGCTTTCAACCACGAAGCTGTTGAAGCGGCCAACCACCAGGGCATAGCGGCCTTTGGGGGCGATGAAGGTACCTTCGATGGTCTTCAGGGTCATTCGACAAATCTCTTAAAGAGCCGGGACGCGAAAAGTGCGTCCCTCAGTGATGATTTAACCGCGAACAAGGGGCGAAAATCGCCAGCCTTTATTCGGAGGGCACGTATTCTACAACTTCCAGGTCGAAACCGGATATCGCATTAAATTTCATCGGTGCGCTCATCAGGCGCATTTTGCGCACGCCGAGGTCACGCAGGATCTGCGAACCGGCACCGACGATGCTGTAGGTGGTCGGCGTTTTGACCTGCGCCTGCTCGGCGGTTTCACGGATATGCGCAAGCAATACGTCGCCATCCACCGGGTTGCCCAACAGCAATACCACCCCGCTGCCGGCCTCGGACACCGCGGCCATCGCGGCGCGCAGGCTCCAGCGCCCGGGTTGCTTGACCATCAACAGGTCGCGCAGCGGGTCCATGTTATGCACGCGCACCAGGGTCGGTTCGTCGGCGCAGATGGTGCCCAGGGTCAGCGCCATGTGAACGTCGCCTTCCACCGAATCACGGTAGGTCACCAGGTTGAATTGGCCCAGTTCGCTGTCCAGCGGCTGCTCGGCAATCCGCTGAACGGTACGTTCGTGGATCATCCGGTAGTGAATCAGGTCGGCAATCGTGCCGATCTTGAGGTTGTGTTGGGCGGCAAAGGTTTCGAGTTCGCTACGACGGGCCATGGTGCCGTCGTCGTTCATCACTTCGCAGATCACCCCGCTCGGCTCGAAACCGGCCATGCGCGCCAGGTCGCAGGCGGCTTCGGTGTGGCCGGCGCGGGCCAGGGTGCCGCCCGGCTGGGCCATCAGCGGGAAGATGTGGCCCGGGCTGACGATGTCTTCGGCCTTGGCGTCTTTCGCGGCGGCCGCTTGCACGGTGCGCGCACGGTCGGCGGCGGAGATCCCGGTGGTCACGCCGGTGGTGGCCTCGATCGATACGGTGAACTTGGTGCCGAACCCGGAACCGTTGCGCGGCGCCATCAGCGGCAGCTTGAGCAACTCGCAGCGTTCGCGGCTCATGGGCATGCAGATCAACCCACGGGCATGCTTGGCCATGAAGTTGATGTGCTCCGGCTTGCACGCCTCGGCGGCCATGATGATGTCGCCTTCGTTCTCACGGTCTTCGTCATCCATCAGGATGACCATCTTGCCTTGGCGGATATCTTCAACCAGTTCTTCGATGCTATTGAGCGCCACAGGGCACCCCCTTGGTCAGGATTTCAGGTAGCCATTAGCGGCCAGAAAACTTTCGGTGATGTTACTGGCAGGCTTTTGTCGAGAGTCAGACTCTGCGGCCTTATCGCCCATAAGCAGGCGCTCCAGGTAACGGGCAAGCAAGTCGACTTCCAGGTTCACCCGGCGACCTGGCTGGTACGACGCCATGATGGTTTCGCTCAGGGTGTGGGGAATGATGGTCAGTGCGAATTCGGCGCCATCCACGGCGTTCACGGTCAGGCTGGTGCCATCGACGGTGATCGAGCCTTTGTGGGCGATGTATTTGGCCAACTCCTTGGGCGCGCGGATGCGGAACTCCACGGCGCGGGCGTTTTCGCTGCGCGCCACTACTTCGCCGACGCCGTCGACATGGCCGCTGACCAGATGACCGCCCAGGCGCGTGGTCGGGGTCAGGGCTTTTTCCAGGTTGACCGGGCTGCCGGCCTTGAGGTCGCTCATCGCCGTGCAGTCCAGGGTTTCCCGGCTGACATCGGCGGCAAAGCCGTTGCCCGGCAAGTCGACGACGGTCAGGCACACGCCGCTGACGGCGATGCTGTCGCCCAGCTTGACGTCGCCCAGGTCGAGCTTGCCGGTGTCAACCAGCAGGCGCACGTCGCCGCCCTTGGGGGTCATGGCACGGATGCTGCCGATGGATTCGATAATGCCGGTGAACATGGCCTTCTCCTGGAAAACGGTGCGGGCGTTTGAGCGCCCGGTCAGAATTATACGCTCGCTGCTGGCACAGGGATGGCAGTGACTCGCCAGTCATCGCCCACAGCGCGCATTTCAGTGATCTTGAGTTGGGGCGCGTCGGCCAGTTTCTCAAGCGGCCAGTCCAGCAAAGGCCGGGCTGCGGAGCCGAGGAACTTGCCGGCGACGAAAATCACGTATTCGTCCACCAGGCCCTGCTGGGCGAACGCGCCCGCCAGGCTTGGCCCGGCTTCCACCAGCACGTCGTTGACGCCACGGGCCGCCAACGCCACCAGCGCCGAGCGCAGGTCGACCTGGCCATCGACACCGGGCACCACCAGGCACTCGGGGCCACGGGGGAACTGGTTTTCCGCAGTGACACAGGTGATGACCAGCGCCGGGCCGGCCTTGAAGAACGGCGCATTGAGCGGCACCCGCAGGCGGCCGTCGATCAATACGCGCAGCGGCGGACGCGACATGGCCAGCGCGGTGGTTTCTGCGTCCAGGCCGAGTTCGGCGGCGCGCACGGTCAGGCGCGCACCATCGGCCAGCACGGTGTCGGCGCCGGTCAGCACTACGCTGGCCTCGGCGCGCAGGCGCTGCACGGCGGCGCGGGCGGCGGGGCCGGTGATCCATTGGCTCTCGCCGCTGGCCATCGCGGTGCGGCCGTCCAGGCTCATCGCCAGCTTGACCCGCACAAACGGCAGGCCGTGTTCCATGCGCTTGAGGAAACCTTTATTGAGCGCCCGCGCTTCCACTTCGAGCACACCGCTGCGCACTTCGATGCCGGCCTGGGCCAAGCGCTGCATACCGCGCCCGGCGACGTCCGGGTTGGGGTCCTGCATCGCCGCGACCACCCGCGCCACCCCGGCACTCACCAGCGCATCGGCGCACGGCGGGGTATGGCCGTAATGGCTGCAGGGTTCCAGGGTGACGTAGGCCGTGGCGCCACGGGCTTTGTCAGCGGCCGCGCGCAAGGCATGCACTTCTGCATGGGGCTCGCCGGTACGTACATGCCAACCTTCGCCGACGATCTGCCCATCGCGCACAATCACGCAACCCACACGCGGGTTGGGATGGGTGGTGTACAGGCCGTTGCGCGCCAGTTCGAGGGCGCGGGCCATGTAATGGGCGTCGAGGATGGCCTGTTCAGCAGACGGTGGGTTCATTTTTTGATCGGCTCACGGGCCAGGCGGTCGATCTCTTCGCGGAACTCATTGAGGTCCTGGAAACGTCGATACACCGAAGCGAAACGGATATAGGCGACTTCGTCGAGCTTTTGCAGCTCGCCCATCACCAGCTCTCCAACCACCAGGGACTTGACCTCGCGCTCGCCGGTCGCGCGCAACTTGTGCTTGATATGCGCCAGCGCCGCCTCCAGCCGCTCGACACTCACCGGGCGTTTTTCCAGGGCGCGCTGCATACCGGCGCGCAATTTGTCTTCGTCGAAAGGCTGGCGGCTGCCGTCGGATTTGATCAGGCGCGGCAATACCAGTTCGGCGGTTTCGAAGGTGGTGAAACGTTCACCGCAGGCCAGGCATTCGCGCCGGCGACGCACTTGATCGCCCTCGGCGACCAGACGCGAGTCAATGACCTTGGTGTCGTTGGCACCGCAGAAGGGACAGTGCATGGTGGCAGGCAACAAAAAAAGGGAGGGCCATGGTAGCGCATCCCCGTGGCAAGACAAGCCATAGCCTTTACGGTATATAGGCTGACGATTATGTTTCCTGTTTTTTAAGCCACGGATTTTGTCCTTTCTGGAGCCGTACATGCAGTTACGACCACTCGTTTTACTCACCTTGTTCGGTTTTCTGGTCGCCTGCAGCAGCGAAGCCCCAAAACCTTCGACGCCGCAGCCTCAGCCGGCGCAAGAGAAAAAAGTCCCCGGCATCGAAGACCTCGGCCCGCTGCCGGCCTACCAGCGTGAGATCAACGGCAGCCTGACCAACGTGCCCGCCGGCGCCGAAGTCGAAATGGCGCTGTTGGTGATCGACGACCGCAGCCGCCCGCAACAACTGCTCGCCAGCAGCGTGCTGAGCGGCAACGGCAAGCCCCTGGCCTTCCGCCTGCGCTTCAGCCCCGACGCGTTCCCGGCCGGTGCGCGGGTCGAACTGCGCGGGCGCGCCAGCCAGTCCGGCCAACTGATCCTGCACCTGCCCGCAGTACGCATCACCCAGGCCATCACCCAGACCACCGGCCCCCTGCAACTCGTCAAGGCACCATGACGCCACCGCTCGACCTGCAACGGGCGCTGAGCGCCCTGATCGGCGACGCACAGCTGGTGCCCTGCCCGTTGCCGGGCACCGACCTGGCGTTGTGGCTGCTCGACGCCGACAACATGGACCGCGCCTTCAGCCCCGAAGAAACCCGGCGCATCCTGCATGAGCCGCCCTACTGGAGTTTTTGCTGGGCCAGCGGCCTGGCACTCGCACGCTACCTGGCGGCGAACCCGGAATGGGTCGCGGGCAAGCGCGTGCTGGATTTCGGCGCCGGCTCCGGCGTCGCCGGGATTGCCGCGGTCAAGGCCGGCGCGCTGGAAGTGGTGGCCTGCGACCTGGACCCACTGGCATTGGCGTCCTGCCGTGCGAATGCCGAACTCAACGGGGTTGAACTGGGCTATTCGACGGACTTTTTCGCCGAGGCCGACCGCTTCGACCTGATCCTGGTGGCCGACGTGCTCTACGACCGCGCCAACCTGCCGCTGCTCGACCAATTCCTCACGCGCGGGCGTGAAGCACTGGTGGCGGACTCGCGGGTGCGGGACTTTCAGCATCCGGATTATCAGCGCCTGGCGATACTCGATGCCCTGACATTGCCGGACTTGGCCGAGCCTTGGGAGTTTCGCAAAGTGAGCCTGTACCATTCGCGGCGTTAAACCTCTGCGTTACACATTTTCAGCAATGGATTGGTTGAGACAGCAAAAGGCGAGGCATGGAAAATGCCCTCCTTTCGCACGCGGCTTGGACAATCGACCTGCATGCTTTTCCAAACAATTCCATTCATTGCTGGCCATGCAAAAGTCTTGCAAAAAGTCGGGCGGCTACCTAACCTTCGCCGTAATACACCCGCCATGCCTCTGGTTGCGTCAGTAGCCAAGCACAAATTGTGCGGGTTTTTTATGACCGGTACTTTTTGGGCATGAGGCGGTTCAGCAAGCCCGCCATTGACGTTCCTGCCCAATTGGAACTACTCAAGCGCCGCGGGTTGACGATTCAGGACGTTGGGTGATTTATCCCATTTATATAAAGGGCTGGCCAAAGACATGGATAAAAAGGCCATCGCCAGGCGCCTTGGGCTGGCGGCACCACTGATGCAATCCTGGCTGCACACACTGACCACTATCCGAAACATCTGCGCCCATCATTCGCGAATGTGGAATCGAGAACTGGGGATTCGTCCCGAGCTGCCGAAGAAAGCCATTTTTCCGTGGCCCACACATCTGGTTCAACCAGGACCGCATGCCCGTATTTTTTCAGTACTGTGCATTCTTAATCATCTGATGCATCAGGTGAGCCCTCACACTCGTTGGGGAGAGCGCCTGTATCACTTGCTCAGAGAGTTTCCCGACGTCAGCTTGCAAGCGATGGGGTTTCCTCGCGACTGGTATCAGGACCCTTTTTGGCATATGTCTCGCGGCGAAGCGCCATGCGGCTTCCGATAGCCTGCGCCAGCCCTTATAGTTGCCCCATTCCCGCTTTATTCGAGACGCCCCATGAGTGAGCCCACGCCGTATATCTTCGACGCCACCACCGCCACGTTCGACCAGGCGGTGATCCAGAACTCCTTCGAAAAGCCCGTGCTCGTGGACTTCTGGGCCGAGTGGTGCGCGCCGTGCAAGGCGTTGATGCCGATGCTGGCGAAGATCGCCGAGAGTTATCAGGGCCAATTGCTGCTGGCCAAGGTCGATTGCGAGGCCGAGCAGGACATCGTTGCGCGCTTTGGTATTCGCAACCTGCCGACGGTGGTGCTGTTCAAGGACGGCCAACCGGTGGACGGGTTTGCCGGGGCGCAGCCGGAGTCGGCGGTGCGGGCGATGCTCGAACCTCACGTGCAGATGCCGCCGCCGGCTGCGGCGGACCCGCTGGAGCAGGCTCAGGCGCTGTTTGCCGAGGGCCGTATCAGTGAAGCCGAAGCCGTGCTGGTCGCGCTGCTGGGCGAAGACAACAGCAACGCCGGCGCGCTGATTCTGTACGCGCGCTGCCTGGCCGAACGCGGTGAATTGGGCGAAGCCCAGGCCGTTCTCGACGCCGTCAAGAGCGACGAGCACAAGGCCGCCCTCGCTGGCGCCAAGGCGCAAATCACCTTCCTGCGCCAGGCCGCCGACCTGCCCGACCCCGCCGACCTGAAAAGCCGCCTGGCGCAAAACCCGCAGGACGACGAAGCGGCCTATCAGTTGACCATTCAGCAACTGGCACGCCAGCAGTACGATGCCGCGCTGGAAGGCTTGCTCAAACTGTTCATCCGCAACCGCAGCTACAGCGAAGGCTTGCCGCACAAGACCTTGCTGCAGGTGTTCGAACTGCTGGGCAACGATCACCCGCTGGTGACCGCGTACCGCCGCAAGCTGTTCGCCGCGCTGTACTAATCGCCCTGTAGGAGCGAGCTTGCTCGCGAAAAACTCAAGGACACCGCATTCATTCAGGATGGGCGCGTTGTGGTTGACGCTCTTCGCAAGCAAGCTCGCTCCTACAACGGGTCAATCCAGGTATAGAGCGGCGTATCACCGCCGCTGCTGACCTTGACCTGGCCGCTATGGCGCAGGCGCACCAGCAGGCGCTTGCCCGCCGCGGCGTCGCCGGCCAGTCCTTCCAGTTGATCGAGCAATTCCAGCCCGTTGAGCTGGCCGGCGGCGCGCAACAGGTCCTGGGCGTTCTGCCACAGGTCATCGTTCTGCTTGACCGCAACAACCGGCGCAGCGGTGGCGCTGGGCACCGGCGGCGTCTGCAACTGCGCGCGCAGGCGTGCCCAATCAGCGTCATCCAGCTCCAGAGTCAAGTCCACCGGCAGGTCGCCGACAGTTCCACGAATCCGCAACATCGTCCCTACTCCTGCATTTTTTCCGACGGGCATGCTCCCATGCGGCTTGCGCAACGCCAAGCGGACGGTCAAACTCTCGACACTATTGTTATAAGATCACATAACATAAATTTCATGTTCTGGAGCTTCCCCATGCGCCGTCTGCTGCTTGCTTTGCCGTTTGCCCTGCTGCCACTGGCTATCGCCCACGCCGCTGACGAGCATGATCATGAGCATGCCAGTCTGGGAGCCCATGAACACGGGGTCGGCCGTCTCAACGCAGTGCTCGACGGCCAGGCCCTGGAGCTTGAGCTGGACAGCCCGGCGATGAACCTGGTGGGGTTCGAACACCCGGCCACCAGCGCCACCGACAAAGCCAAGGTCGCCGCCGTGCGCAAACAGCTGGAAAACCCAGCCGCCCTGTTCAACCTGCCCAAGGCCGCCGGTTGCGTGGTCAGCACCCAGGAACTCAACAGCCCGCTGTTCGGCGACAAGCCCGAAGCCGAGCATGATGACGACGATGACGACCACGCCACCGCCGACAAAGACGCGGCCGCCCACGAGCATCATCACGACCACAGCGAAATCCACGCCCACTACCAGTTCACCTGCGCCACGCCGACGGCCTTGAGCAACCTCGACCTGAGCCAGGTGTTCAAGACCTTCCCCGCCACCCAGAAAATTCAGGTACAACTGATCGGCCCGAGCGGCCAGCAAGGTGTGGAAGCGACGGTCACAGCAGCCACCCTGAAGTTCTGAGTAGCCATGAGCCACGCATTGATCGAACTGTCCGACCTGGGCTTCAACTGGCCCGGACACCCGCCGTTGCTGGAGATCCCCGCGTTCCGCCTGGAACCGGGGGAGACCCTGTTTCTCAAGGGCCCCAGCGGCAGTGGCAAGACCACCCTGCTCGGCCTGCTGGGCGGCGTGCAGACACCCGGCCGGGGCAGCATCCGTCTGCTCGGCCAGGAACTGACCGAACTCTCGGCCAGTGCCCGCGACCGTTTTCGCGTCGACCATACCGGCTACATCTTCCAGCAGTTCAACCTGCTGCCGTTCCTGTCGGTGCGCGAAAACGTCGAGTTGCCGTGCCACTTTTCCAAGCTGCGCGCGCAGCGGGCCAAGCAGCGCCACGGCAGTGTCGACCAGGCCGCCGCGGCGTTGCTGGCGCACCTGGGGTTGAAGGACAGCGCCCTGCTGGAGCGCCGCGCCGACTCGCTGTCGATCGGCCAGCAACAACGGGTGGCCGCCGCCCGTGCGCTGATCGGCCAGCCGGAGCTGGTGATCGCCGACGAGCCCACCTCGGCGCTGGACTACGACGCCCGCGAAGCCTTCCTGCAACTGTTGTTCGCCGAATGCCGCGAGGCCGGCGCCAGCCTGTTGTTTGTCAGCCATGACCAGAGCCTGGCCCCGCTGTTCGACCGTCACCTGTCGCTGGCCGAACTCAATCGCGCCGCCACGCCCGCAGAGGTTTGAGATGTATCTGTTCCGTCTAGCCATGGCCAGCCTGGCTAACCGCCGCTTTACCGCGATCCTCACCGCCTTCGCCATCGCCCTCTCGGTGTGCCTGCTGCTGGCGGTGGAGCGGGTGCGCGTTGAAGCGCGCAACAGTTTCGCCAGCACCATCAGCGGCACCGACCTGATCGTCGGTGCGCGTTCCGGCTCGGTCAACCTGCTGCTGTATTCGGTGTTCCGCATCGGCAACGCCACCAACAATATCCGTTGGGACAGCTACGAACACTTCGCCGCCAACCCGCAGGTGAAATGGGCGATTCCGATCTCCCTCGGCGACTCCCATCGCGGCTACCGGGTGATGGGCACCAACGAATCCTATTTCGAGCACTACCAGTACGGCCGCAAGCAACAACTCGAACTGGCCAGCGGCCGCGCCTTCGCCACCGATCCGTTCGAAGTGGTACTCGGCGCCGAAGTGGCCGAAGCGCTGCACTACAAGCTCGGCGACCAGTTGGTGCTGGCCCATGGCGTGGCGGTGGTGAGCCTGGTCAAGCACGATGACAAACCGTTCACCGTGGTCGGCATCCTCAAACGCACCGGCACCCCGGTGGACCGCACGCTGCATATCAGCCTCGGCGGCATGGAGGCGATCCATATCGACTGGCACAACGGCGTGCCGGCCCAGGGCAAAGGTCGCATCAGTGCCGATCAGGCGCGCAACATGGACCTGACCCCGCAGGCGATCACCGCCTTCATGCTCGGCTTGAACAACAAGATCTCCACCTTCGCCCTGCAACGCGAGATCAATGAATTCCGTGGCGAACCGATGCTGGCGATCCTGCCCGGCGTGGCGCTGCAAGAGCTGTGGAGCATGATGGGCACCGCGGAAAAAGCGCTGTTCGTGATCTCGCTGTTCGTGGTGCTGACCGGTTTGATCGGCATGCTCACCGCGATCCTCACCAGCCTCAACGAGCGCCGTCGCGAAATGGCGATCCTGCGTTCGGTGGGCGCGCGGCCGTGGCATATCGCGACGTTGCTGATCTTCGAAGCCTTTGCCCTGGCGCTGTCCGGTGTGATCGCCGGCGTGGGTCTGCTGTACGTGTGCATCGCCGCTTCACGCGGGTACCTGCAGGCCAACTACGGCCTGGACCTGCCGATGGCCTGGCCCAGCGAGTATGAATGGAGCTTGCTCGCCGGTATCCTCGCGGCGGCGCTGTTGATGGGCAGCGTGCCGGCGTGGCGGGCCTATCGACAATCCTTGGCCGATGGCCTGTCCATACGTTTATGAGGAAGGCTTCGATGCGTCGTGCCCTGTTTGCCCTGTTGTTGCTGCTGGCTGCGCCCGCCTGGGCGGAGGATCAGCCCAAGGATTTGTCCTGGCAGGAAATGATCCCGGCGGACGCGCCGCCGGAAATCCCCAATATGAAACCGCTGCACGACCTGTCGAAAATGGCCGATGCGTTGTCGGTGGAGGCCGCGCCAGCGGCCAAGCAGGACTTGCCCAACGCACCGGTGGTGCCAAGCCTCGATGGCCGGCATATCCGCCTGCCGGGCTACATCGTGCCGCTGGAAGTCAGTGAAGAAGGCCGTACCACCGAGTTCCTGTTGGTGCCGTATTTCGGCGCGTGCATTCACGTACCACCGCCGCCGTCGAACCAGATCGTGCATGTGAAAAGCGAAGTCGGCGTGAAGCTCGACGAGCTGTATCAGCCTTATTGGATCGAGGGCGTGATGCAGGTCAAACCGTCCTCCAGTGAGTTGGCCGACGCCGGCTATCAGATGGATGCCGAGAAGATTTACGTCTACGAATTGCCGGAATAGCGCTTATCACCCATTCATTGAGCTGCGTCAAAAGACCGAACGGAACGATCTTTACCATTGGATGTACAACCTTTAAACGTCCTCTGGAGCTCCCATGAACAATAAGTCTCTGCTCGGCGCGTCACTCTTCGCGCTCGCCCTCGCCGCCCCCGTTGCCCACGCTTACGAGGCCGGTGACATCCTGATTCGTGCCGGTGCGATTACCGTGAACCCGAACACAGACAGCGGTAACGTCAAAGTTGACCAGGGCCCATCGACCGGCGCCAACCTGGGCGGCAAGGCGACCTTGAGCAGCGACACGCAACTGGGTCTGAACTTCGCCTACATGTTCAGCAGCCACTGGGGTATCGAACTGCTGGCGGCCACCCCGTTCTCGCATGACGTGAAACTCAAGGGCACTTCCGTAAACGCAGCCAACGGTAAGCTCGGCTCCCTGAAACAACTGCCGCCAACCCTGAGCGTCGTGTACTACCCGCTGGACAGCGCCTCGAAGTTCCAACCGTATGTGGGTGCCGGTATCAACTACACCTGGATCTATGACGAGAGCCTCAGCGGCAGCGCGAAACAAAGCGGTTTCAGCAACTTCAAGGCCGACAACTCCTGGGGCTGGGCCGCACAGATCGGTGCTGACTACATGATCACCGACAAGTGGATGATCAACGGCCAGGTCCGTTATATCGACATCAGCACCACGGCCACCGTGGAAAACAACGGTCTGGGCCCAGGCACTCGCGCCAAGGTCAATGTTGACGTTGATCCATTCGTTTACATGGTTGGTATCGGCTACAAGTTCTAAGCGATATTTCACAAACACCGCAAAACCAATGTGGGAGGGGGCTTGCCCCCGATAGCGCGGCGTCAGTCAACAGATTCATTGACTGAGCCACCGCTATCGGGGTGTACAGACGGAGACATCCTTTACAAACGAGACCGGGGACATCCTTTA
>NZ_JALJRR010000014.1:0-177603 GCF_024519615.1 Pseudomonas sp. Pse79 | reverse complement strand
TTGAACTATCGCTCGCCGAGGGAGTTCAGGCGCTTGGCGGCAGCATCAATTTAACGGGGAGTTGGTGTCCGGTTTGGTAGGGGCAAGTCCACTCCCATAGTTCTAACAGCGTCGCCTGATAAGGCTAATTACATTTGTTAACCGTTTATTTGACATTTTTTTCTCATTCACGGCTCTACATTCGCCGCGCTTCAACATGCAAATGATTCCTATTGATCCAGTCTCAATCGACAACCCACGGGCTTCCCGTGTATCCATAAAAAAACGGAGCATTCAACGTATGGCTTCCCGTCTACCATCTTTCCTCACTAAAGCCCTTATCGCCACCGCATTGTTCGGCGCCGGGCAGGTGTATGCCGCCGACACGGCCGGCATCGTGGTGTACAACGCCCAGCACGAAAGTCTGACCAAGGCTTGGGTTGAGGGCTTCACCCAGGAAACCGGGATTCCGGTCACCATCCGTAACGGCGACGACACCGAGATGGGCAACCAGATCGTGCAGGAAGGCGCCGCCTCCCCGGCCGATGTGTTCCTCACCGAAAACTCCCCGGCCATGGTGCTGGTAGACAATGCCGGGCTGTTCGCGCCGGTCGCGCCGGCCACCCTGCAACAGGTGGACGCCGCGTACCGCCCGGCCCATGGCAAGTGGCTGGGTATTGCCGCGCGCTCCACGGTGTTTGTGTACAACCCCAGCAAGCTCAAAGAAGCCGACTTGCCCAAATCCCTGATGGACCTGGCTTCGGCCAACTGGAAAGGCCGCTGGGCCGCCTCGCCAGCCGGTGCCGACTTCCAGGCCATCGTCGCCGCCGTGCTGGAACTCAAGGGCGAAGCCGCCACCCTCGACTGGCTCAAGGCGATGAAAGCCAATGCGACCATCTACCGTGGCAACAGCGCCGTGCTAAAGGCCGTCAACGCTGGCCAGGTCGACAGCGGCGTGATCTACCACTACTACAGCTTCGTCGACCAGTCCAAGACCGGAGAAAACAGCAAGAACACCCAACTCCACTACTTCAAGCACCAGGACCCTGGCGCGTTTGTGAGCATCTCCGGCGCCGGGGTACTGGCTTCCAGCAAACATAAAGAAGAAGCCCAGGCGTTCTTGAAATGGATCACCGGCAAAGGCGGCCAGGCCATCCTCAAGGACGGCAATTCGTTCGAATACGCCGTGGGCCAGAGCGCGCAATCCAACCCCAAGCTGACCCCGCTGGCACAGCTGGACGCGCCGAACGTCGACGCCTCCAAGCTCAACAGCAAAAAAGCGGTGGAGTTGATGACCCAGGCCGGGCTGCTCTGATTGTTGCCTGAGGCTGCGGCCCAGGCGCTGACGGCGCCCGCGCAACGCCGCGTTCACGGCCTGTTCAAAGGCCGTGGGGGCAGGTGGGTCACGAGTTTATCGGTGCTGGTGTCGCTGTTGGCACTGCTGCCGATTGCGTTTGTGATCGGCGTGTCCTGGCAAATCGGCTGGGCGCAGATCGAAGCGTTGGTGTGGCGCCCGCGTGCGGGTGAACTGTTGGTCAACACCGTGCTGCTGGTGGTGATCACCCTGCCCCTGTGCATGCTGCTGGGTATTGCGCTGGCGTGGCTGACCGAGCGCACCGACCTGCCGGGGCGGCGGCTGTGGTCGCTGTTGGCCGTCGCGCCGCTGGCGGTGCCGGCGTTTGTGCACAGTTACGCGTGGGTGAGCCTGGTGCCTTCGATACACGGCTTGCCGGCCGGCGTGCTGGTGTCGGTGATTGCCTATTTCCCGTTTTTGTACTTGCCGGTGGCGGCGACCCTGCGCCGGCTCGACCCTGCGATTGAAGATGTAGCCGAGTCCCTGGGCCTCAAGCCGTGGGCGGTGTTCTGGCGCGTGGTGTTGCCGCAGTTGCGCCTGGCGATCTGCGGCGGTGCGCTGCTTGTGGGCCTGCATCTGCTGGCCGAGTACGGCCTGTACGCGATGATCCGCTTTGACACCTTCACCACAGCGATCTTCGATCAGTTCAAATCCACCTTCAACGGCCCGGCGGCCAATATGCTCGCGGCGGTGCTGGCCCTGTGTTGCCTGGCGATGCTCACCGCCGAGTCCGCCGCACGCGGCCATGCCCGCTATGCGCGGGTCGGCTCCAGCAGCGCCCGCGAGCAGCGCATCGTACGCCTGAGCCCGCGCACCACCCTGCTCGCCCTGGGCCTGCAAAGCCTCACCTGCGCGCTGGCCCTGGGCGTTCCGCTGGTGACCCTGGGCCAATGGTTGATCTCCGGCGGCCGCGAGGTCTGGCGCTTCGACGAATTGCTGCCGGCGCTGGAGCAAACCGTATTGCTGGGAGTGGCCGGCGCTGTGCTGACCACCTGCGCGGCGGTGCCAATCGCCTGGCTGTCGATCCGTGCGCCGGGGCGCTTGCAGCGCATTCTGGAGGGCTGCAACTACATCACCAGTTCGTTGCCGGGCATCGTGGTGGCGCTGGCCTTGGTCACGGTGACCATCCACTTCGCCCGGCCGATCTACCAAACCACTATCACCGTGCTGCTGGCCTACCTGTTGATGTTCCTGCCACGGGCCCTGGTGAGCCTGCGCGCAGGCATCGCCCAGGCGCCGGTGGAGCTGGAAAACATGGCCCGTAGCCTCGGCCGCTCGCCGGGCCGCGCCCTGTGGCTGATCACCCTGCGCCTGGCCGCACCCGCCGCGGCTGCCGGGGCGGCGCTGGTGTTCCTGGCCATCGCCAACGAGCTGACTGCCACCTTGCTGCTCGCGCCCAATGGCACGCGCACCCTGGCCACCGGCTTCTGGGCGATGACCAGCGAGATCGACTACGCCGCCGCCGCGCCTTACGCGCTGATCATGATCCTGTTGTCACTGCCGTTGACCGGCCTCCTCTACCACCAATCCAAACGCACGGCAGGCCGATGAACACCCTTGAACTCCACGCCCTCTGCAAATCCTTCGGCAGCCAGCGCGCCTTGGCCGACGTCAGCCTGTCGGTGCCCACCGGCGGGCGCACGGTGATCGTCGGGCCCTCCGGCTCCGGCAAGACCACCTTGTTACGCATGATCGCCGGGTTTGAATTCCCCGACAGCGGCAGCCTCACACTCAACGGCCAGGTCCTGGTGGACGCCACCCACGCCGTGCCGGCCCATCAGCGCCAGATCGGCTATGTGCCACAGGATGGCGCACTGTTCCCGCACATGACGGTGGCCGACAACATCGGCTTTGGCCTGGCGACCAAGGGCGAGGCGTACCACAGCCGTATCGCCGAGCTGATGGACAGCGTGGCCCTCGACGCCAATATGGCGCGGCGCTGGCCCCATGAACTGTCCGGCGGCCAACAGCAACGGGTGGCGCTGGCCCGCGCCCTGGCGCAACAACCACGCCTGATGCTGCTGGACGAGCCGTTTTCGGCGCTGGACACCGGCTTGCGCTCGGCCATGCGTAAGATGGTCGCGCGACTGCTGAGCGATGCCGGCATCACCACCATTCTGGTGACCCATGATCAGGCGGAAGCACTGTCATTTGCCGACCAATTGGCGGTGATGCGCCAGGGCCGCCTGGTGCAGTCGGGCCACCCGATGGAGATGTACCAGTACCCGGCCGATGAGCAGACCGCGCTGTTTCTCGGGGATGCAGTGGTGCTGCCCGCGCGTATCCAGGCCGGCTGGGCCGACTGCGACCTGGGGCGGATCCAGACCAACAGCCCGCTGAGCCACGACTCGGCGCGGATCATGCTACGCCCCGAGCAGGTGCACCTCAGTGCCACCGGTTGCCCTGGCGTGGTGACCGAGCGCGAGTTCGGCGGCAACACCTGCACGCTGACCGTGGCGTTGCACGCTGACCCGAGCCATACGATCCTGGTGCGCAGCGCCGGCCTGCTGGCGCCACCGGCCGGCAGCGCGGTGCACCTGTCGACCACGGGCACCGCCCACGTGCTGTTTGGATAAAAAACCCGGCCCTCAGTCTCAGCTAAGTCTCGTGCCGTACCTTCTCCCTTGCGCCAACCACCGCGCGGTCAAGGAGAGGTAATCCCGATGAATGCCACAGCAGCCCGTTGGCTGAACAAAGTACCCGAGGTGACGCTGTCATTCTGGGTGATCAAGATACTGTCCACCACCGTGGGCGAAACCGGCGCGGATTACCTCGCCGTGGATGCCGGCTTCGGCGCCGGCCCCACCAGCCTCGGCATGGCCGCGCTGCTGGGGCTCGCGCTGTTCGGGCAGCTGCGCACCAAGGCCTACACACCGTGGATCTACTGGCTGACCGTGGTGCTGGTGAGCATCGTCGGCACACAGATCACCGATATCCTCACCGATAAACTCGACGTCAGCCTGTATGCCAGCACGGCGATTTTCTCAGTGCTGCTCGCGCTCAATTTCATGCTCTGGTACCGCACCGAGCGCAGCCTGTCCATCCGCGACATCGTCACCCCACGGCGCGAATGGTTCTACTGGACCACGGTGCTCTGCACCTTCGCCCTGGGCACTGCCGCCGGCGACCTGGCCACCGAGGCACTGGGCCTGGGTTTCACCCTCGGCGCGGTGATTTTCGCCGGCCTGATCGGCGTTGCCCTGCTGGCCTGGCGCCTGGGCGTCAACAGCGTGCTGACCTTCTGGGTCGCCTACATCCTCACCCGCCCCTTCGGTGCTTCGCTGGGCGACCTGCTCACCCAGGCCAAGACTTATGGTGGCCTGGGCATGGGCGCCAGCTGGACCAGCGCGCTGTTCCTGTTCGTCATCGTTCTGCTGGTGGCCGTGGCTCAATTCAGCATCGGCAACCGCAAACCCCTTACTCATTGAACCCAAGGACATCTCTATGCTTAACCTCAGAGACATGATTCGCCACGTCGCGATTCTTTCCGCCATCGGCCTGCTGAGCATCGTCACTGGCTGTTCGAAACCTGCCGATAAACCTAAGGACGCAACCAGTGCCGGCTCAAGCAGCAGCCAGCGCCAATCCTCGAAACTAGGGGACCTGTCAGAGTTCCGCAACATTGCCGCAGACGTGTCGGCCCTGGTCTCCAAGCACGACCTGGCCGGCGCCAAAGCCCGCATAAAGGACCTGGAAAGCAGCTGGGACAGCGCCGAAGCCGGGATCAAACCGCGTGCAGCCAGTGACTGGCACGTGCTAGATAAAGCCATCGACCACGCGCTCTCGGCATTGCGTGATACCAGCCCGAACCAGGCCGACTGCCAGGCCGCAATGGACGACCTGCTCAAGGGCTTCGATTCGATGAAAGGCTGACAACATGCTTCACTACACACGCGGCGACTTCCTCGCCGCGTTTGCGTTGGTGCTGGAGAGCAAGATGCGGATTCTACTGGTCGAAGACGACCCCATGATTGGCGACGCCATCCAGAGCGCGCTCAGCGATGCGAGCTATGCCGCCGACTGGGTTAAAAACGGCCTCACGGGCCTGGCCGCCCTCGACACCCACGTCTACGATCTGGTGCTGCTTGATCTGGGCCTGCCCGGCAAGGACGGCCTCGACGTGCTGGACTGCATCCGCGCGCGCAACAACCCCGTGCCCCTGCTGATCATCACCGCCCGCGACAACCTCGACGACCGCCTGCGCGGCCTGGACAGTGGCGCCGACGATTACCTGCTCAAACCCTTCGACATCGCCGAACTGCTGGCACGCATTCGCGCCGTGCTACGCCGCAAGGGTGGCGCCGCCCAGTCGGTGCTGGGCAATGGCGTGGTGACCTTGGACCTGCTGAGCAAACACGCGAACACCGACGAACAGCGCGAGGTGGCGTTGTCCAGCCGCGAATTTGCCCTGCTGCAAGCGTTGCTTATCCGCCCGGGGGCGATCCTTTCGCGCAGTGAGTTGGAAGACCGCCTGTATGGCTGGGGTAATGAAGTGGAGAGCAACGCCATCGAGTTCCTGATTCACGCCTTGCGGCGCAAGTTGGGCACCCACGTGATCAAGAATGTCAGGGGCATGGGATGGATGGTTTCAAAAAGCGTTTGAGTGAGTCGGTGCAACTGCGACTGTCGGTGACCCTGTGCCTGGCGATCCTGCTGGTGGCGTTGGCGGCCAGCGTGTTTGCGTTTGTCTCGGCGTTTGAAGAAACTCACGAACAACAGGACGCCACCTTGCGCCAGGTGGCGATGCTGTTCGACCGCCAGCAGATGACCCTGCAATACCCAGAAGGCCCGGCGCTGGCCGGCGACGACGAAGAAACCCGGGTGATCATCCAGCGCCTGAGCGACAGCCCGCACGCCACAGGAACCACCGATGAAGCTCTGCCGATGCCCTTTCCCGTCAACCTGGCGGATGGCTTGTCCACGGTTCAGGTGGCCGGTGAAGCCTTTCGCGTGCTGGTGCACACCACCACCGGTGGCGAGCGCATCGCCGTGACCCAGGAGTCCGACGCCCGCGACAAGGACGCCCGTGAAGCCGCCTGGCGCAGTTTGTTGCCGTTCCTGATTCTTTTCCCCGTGCTGTTACTGGTAGTCGGCGACCTGGTGCGCAAGCTGTTTCGCCCGATTGGTGTGCTGGCGGCCGAGATCGACCAACGCGCCGAGCAAGAATTGCATCCCATCGAGGAACAGCACCTGCCCACCGAAGTGCGCCCGTTTGTGGTGGCGATCAATCGCCTGCTGGCGCGCGTCGCACAGTCCATGGACATCCAGCGGCGGTTTGTCGCCGATGCCGCCCACGAGTTGCGCTCACCCATGACGGCCTTGGCGTTGCAGGCAGACCGGCTGGCCGCCACCGATATGTCGCCCATGAGCCGCGAACGTTTTGTGCCGCTGTTCCGGGGCATCGCGCGTGGGCGCCAGCTGATTGACCAACTGCTGTGTCTGGCGGCAGCACAGTCAACCTCGGAACGAGAACACACCCGCCTATCGGTGCATGCTGTGTATCGCCAGGTCCTTGAAGACCTGTTGCCGCTGGCCGAACGCAAGCAACTCGATATAGGCGTGGACGGCGCTCAGGACGTGCACGTGACCTTCAACGCGATGGACCTGTTCACCCTGGTGAAAAACCTGGTGGACAACGCCATTCGCTATACCCCGGAGGGCGGGCGCATAGACCTCTCGGTGACCCAGACCCCAGGCGGAGTACTGCTGCACATCAAGGACTCCGGCCCCGGCATTGCCACAGAGGAACAGGCGCGGGTGTTCGACCCATTCTACCGCAGCCTGGGCACCGACGAGGCCGGCTCCGGGCTGGGTCTGTCGATCGTCAAGGCGATTGCCGAGCGCAGCGGCGCACGGGTGCAGTTGTCGTTCAGTGATACCCAAGCGCAGCGTGGCCTGTGCGTGACGGTTTGGCTGCAAGCGCTGTAAGCACCTGCGCCGAACAAAGACAATCACCACCTTTTTTGACCTTTTTTGCCAACATCCGCCCTAGATTGGCCTTATCAGCCCTATAGACGCCCGACAATGAAACCCTCTGACGCCACGGACGACGCGCTCCTCACCCAAGCCCCTGTACTGGCATGCCAGTGTGGGGGCTTGATTACCGACAAACCTTAAAAAAGGCCCCCCACACCTGGTTCAGGTGTATGGGCCTTTTGAACATAAGCGGCGTATTGGAAGAGAGTTACGTAGGCGTTTACGACGTGAAGGGCGCTTTGGTGCGTTTCTCCGACTTTGGCTCACAAGCATATTTAAAAATTGCGGTAGCTCGAGGACGCTATTGGGAGTCAACTGAGATACCTCTCGATGATCAGCGCGATGAATACGATCCAAGCAACCGCCAACATACTAGTAATCGCAACCCATTGCCCGCCCATTAGGTCCGTTCCGTTTATGCTTATCTATTCAGTCGAGAATATCCAGTTACCTAGTTATGTGTCTGTAGGAAAACTCCCATAAAACCATGGGCGATTCGTTTAGTCTCCATTTAGGCTGCAGGATATGATCCTCCCCAAGAAGACCTGCCGCTTTCGAACGGGGAATTATCAATATCGGCTCGAGGGCATTGGGTATCAATGTTCACTGTCAAGTATATGACTGCCCAACAGGGATCCATCGGCTCGATCGCATTCCTTGATCGCCAGATCTTTTAGAGCCTAATGATCATGGCCCCCTGAAGAAAATCGCTAAAAAAATCAGCGGGATTCGTCAGCATAAATTACTCTGATAGACAACCTGTGAATGCTGGCAAGGAGAGCCCGATGAAAAAGAAAAAGTCCGCGGATAACACTGATGCGCTCATAATCAACATAAACGACGGCTTCGAGCTCAGCTTTTGGGCCGTGAAGTTCGGGGTCACTAAAGATGAGATCCGAGCAGCCGTCCGCCAGGTGGGGAATTCACTTACGGCAGTGAAGCGCCATTTCACTCTCTCCCAGCACGCCTGACCACTCAAGACTTCGCTTAATAGACGTCAATGCTTCGGCTTCATTCGTGCATTAGCAATGCCGCTCACTAGCCCGGTGAGAGCTCTGCGCTTCCAAGACGACAGACGGTTGAACGCTGCAGGAAACTCAGCGTTTCAGCACAGTGTGAGTTATCACCCTATCAGTAACAGCGGCAAACCTCCAACGTTGATCTGACCCAATCACCAGGTGCAAAACGGCCTTTACTATCTTGGATAACGGTCAATGCATAAACCAGGGCAGGGATAAGCCCTCTATCGGTGATGGCTGTTCGTTCGTCGGTGTCCACTACCAACCTGAATGGCGATTCACCAAGCAAAGGAAAAATTCGCAGACTCAAGCTAGAACGAAGCATCACAGGGAAGTGGTGCCTGCGAAATCGATTCAAACCTGCCTCCTTATCCTGCATCAATTGCAGGTGGGACTGGTCCGAATATCTCCTATATTCACTATCTCGGAGTAATGGCATCCGCGATGTGGTGTCTCTTAACACCGGTAATCAGCGCTAACCGGTCATAGGACAGCATAGCGATGCAACCTCGATTTTAGTCCCTGTACGCAAGTAAGGCTAAGTACACCTTTAATGCCGACAATGACGCTCTGCTGAAGTTGAACTCAGTAAGCATGAGAATTTTCGCTCCAGACGAGCCATCGTAGAGCCAGCGTTTCGGGATCTTCGCCCAGCTTTTACTTTCAAGCCAGCCGCAAATCAGGATGCTCGACCCCTTCCTGAGGGCCTGTGCTTTTCGCTGAATAAGCCCCTCTACTTCTAGTCGCGTCAACGCCTTCGCAACAGTTGGCCGAGACAAGCCAGTGAGCCGAATCAGCTCCTCATAAGTCACCTTCGCATTTCCAGTTATGAAATCTGCTCGACAGCACAGCGCTAGGTAAAGCTTGAGCGAGGAAATGCATGCGTTTCTTGCGGACTTATCCTCCTTCAACCACATCGACTTTACCGAATAGGACTCATCCGCAAAGTTGACTAGCTCGCCTGCACGTATCCAATCGACAGGCATTTTGGCCCATTCAGACACAGGACGACCCATTTCGACTTCGCTCATTTCGACCTCCACGCATGCATCAGCAAACCAGCACTCAGAAGCAAGATACAGCACAACGCTAGCTTCAACGGATCAGCCGAAAGCGCTCTATCAATCACAAACAGGACGGAATTCATTGCCTGGAACCTCAAAAAAAATGGCTACAGGAGAAACGTTATCGCCAAGCGCAGCTGCTATCTAATTGTTGTGGCCTTCATCTTGGAAGCCTTCGACCTGCATGGCACTGTAGCAGTTAACCAAGGCTTGCTTCATTCCCTGGAAGTCTTTGTTCCAAACCGGTTTCAAGTGCTCAACCCATAGCTGGATTTCGCGCTCGGTTACTGGCGACCGCTGACTGAAAAGTTTGGCGGAGTTCACCAGAGCAGTGGCAAGTTCTACGTCGATGACATCGGCGGGGACTGACCAATGAGCTCCCGCACCTAGGCAATCGGTGTAGAAGCCCAGCTGCTTTACTTGATCCAATACATTCGGATGATCGGAGGCATCATCGTAGATTGGACGTAGATCACTAAGGTGCTTCGCACCCTTTGCTACTAGATCAGCGAAAATCCAGTGACAGTTCTTGCTTGTGTGGGATCGGTACCTTCTCCACTCCAACTTCAATGCTTTGTCATCTACCGTTAAGACGATAGCTCTGAGGATGGAAGCTTTTCCAGATTCTTCGATGGCAGCAGCAAGGGATGCAGCGGTAGCATAGCTTCCCGCGTCCAACAGGGTCTGGGCATCAGTCGCCAATCGGCGGGCATTGGCGTTTGACGCATTGATTCCTTCTGCGATCTGGGCGCAATCCAAAAGCCCTTTGTAGGATTCCAGTTTGGTTTGCTTCATAGGTATTCAGTCATCCATGATTTTCCTTCAACACTCTACAAGTACGGTAAACGCAAATGCGGGTTCTCCAGAAAAGCTATCTGTAGTCGAGACTGGCTCCACAGACAGGACCCGCTTTGCAACTCCTATAGAAGCAAGGTTAGACGTACCCACTACCGCCTCTATGTAGAACTTCTTTACGCCGTGCCGTGCCAGACCATTGCTGAGTTCGTCTAGTCCTTGCTCAAGGATCTCAATTGCCCAGCCTCTACTCCGATACGCTTCTGGAACGGCGTAGCCAACCTGAAAGCACCCAATACCGTCGATCTGGTCCACGCTCACGAACATTGCCAGTGCTTTCACCCGACCATGCTCGATCCGGGCATAGGTGTACCTGACGCGCCCGTTTCTTTCATCGAACACGACCCGTACTGAAGGGTATTTCTCGGAGGGATGGGTAGGCATCCCCTTACGAATTTCTGCTTGAAGGCTCACGAGTGCTTGAAGGGGGTCAGTCATTGCCATAATGATTTTCCTACCTATTCGGGCTCTTGACCCGTACCTGGCGACTGGCGCTTTCTATGGCAGAAAGTCACTAGAAAGAAAATGCAAACGAACACTACACACGACCAAAAAATCTTTCCGCCTGTGGGCATCTGCTCGACGCTCTTCCAGAACTCAATTAATTTATCCATATGCTCTTTTCCTACGGAACCGTTCAGTTCATCTGCGCACGTTCATTAGTGGCTACAGCGTGGAAGAGCGTCCCAACTTCGGCGCCTTGCTGCGGAGTCAATACCAGCCCATGTATTAGCCCTCTCAGAAGCCCGACGGCCTCTGCCATTACCAGATCCAGGTGACGTTGGTCATTCACTGAATCTATTGTTTCCAGCATGCTGACCAGGAGCGGTAAATCGACTGGTGCGAGATTGAGTGAATCCAGTTTGCGTTTGGCCGCATCGCAGTCCAGCGGAAGTGTTGCGATTTTGCTCATCAAAAATACCCTCGTTTGATAGAGGCGAAATGCCCCCTTTACTACGTCCTCGGCCCCGCGTTTGACGGCAGGGCTTGGGGTGTACCTGGGCGACTTTTCCCGGAACTATTCGTTTTCTTGTTCGCTAGGCACGGGACGCGCAAATGCACGATCCAGGACAGGTCGTGCTTCGTCGATTGCAATGCCCAGATCTACAATGCTCTCGCTCTCTTCAGCACGAGCTTTGAACTCGCTGAGTTCGTTGAGCAAATCATCATTATTTCCAGCCGTGTACAGCGTGTGTGTCACACCTTCGAAAGTGCGCAGCACATTGTCCTTGGTGGCTGCGAAGTTACTCTCGCTACCGGACACCGTAGCCTGTGCCCAACCGGTAAGCGGGTGGTGCCTAACTTCAATTTTGTTGTCGAACATTCGGTTATACGAGCCTTGTACAAAGCCCTCGATGATCAATCCGTGGTTCTTTTCGTTCATGCGTCATGACTCCGTTGCATTACGGACGCGAAAACCGTGTCCCTTTACGTCCTCAGCCCTAGTTTTTGGCCAGGGCTTGGGGTGCAGTAGCTGATCGACTTTTCCTATCAATTCACAGTCGCGGCAAGGCGTGAGAACGTCAGCGCCTCTCAGGATTCGTAGACCGTCACATCGCACTCACGCGGCATGCCCCATTGCCCGTCATTAGGCAGCCGTCCCTCCTCCGTAGTGGTCAGCTCGTTTTCGTAGAACACCCACTACCCGGCTGGATCGAGGCCGCACCAGTTCGCCCAGGAGGGCTATGATTGAACTGGTGGAGCAATGTTGGTGCGCGTGTTCATCTGACATTCCTGGGTTAAATCAGTACGGTAGTGAAGCACGTGGGAACACCTGATTTTGAGCCAAGCGAGTCAGTTCGAATTTGTGGCGGCAACCCAATAGGTCTTGTAAGACAGCCCATCAACGCGAACTCACATAGATAAGGGCCTGCACTGACCACGTCTTCTGCCCCTGCGGCAATATCGGCCCATCGGTAAACCGAAAATCTTCGAACCCCTGCAATACGGCCTGGTCGACGGCGTTATCGTTTGAACTGTTCACGATGGACAGCCGGGGCACGAGAGAACCCAGAATATATTCCAGTTTCACTGTGACCTCCTTTCCCACCGGCCCAGGCTTGAGGGCCCCTGACACACTTTCCTGAACACGCGATATTTTGCTCTGAATCCTGCCCTCCGTCGTCCCAATCCAGATCTTGTTGTAGCGCTGTTCTTGTTCTGCGGTTAGTTTGACTCCTCGGCCGAGAAGCCGCTGAATTCCGTCCCATTCGTCACCAAAACTGGCACGGGTTGCCTTCAAGTAAAGCGTCATGGCGCCCTCGAGATCCTGCTGACCGCCCTTGCCTTCTTCCATCAGCTTGGCCAATCTGGCCTCAGCACTGTTGCTGTTACCACCGGCGGCTGCACGCAGGTATAACCGCCTGGCCTTCTGATAATCCGGGGGCCCGTCGAGACCACTCTCGGCAAGCTTGCCGAGGAGGACATAGGCCCGCTCATCGACATCAGCCGCTGACTGGTAAAGGGTCTTTGCCTTCGCAATGTCTTGGGGGACACTACGACCGTTTTCATAAAGGTCGCCGAGCAGCATCTTGCACATCGAGTCTCCACTCTCGCTGAGGGCCAGGATGTATTCGAGTTGCTCGCGCGTCACTGAGCCATCATTTGGAGAGACCCAGCAACGCAAGCCGAAGAGGGGATCATCCTGGGGGATGCCTGCGGGAACGTTGACGCTCGGTACTGGCTCTGCTGAACAGGCGGTTAGTAATACGCAACACAATGATAAAAACACAATTCGCATGATTGCTTCCTCCGTCACTACTCGATCATAAACACAGGCACATCCATCGCGTCGGCAATCATCAGGGTTGGTGCCAAACAAAATATTCTGACACTGCGGCCCACATACACTGGCGCCCTAAGAGCTGCGACTGGGGCCGCGTAAAAAAACAAATTCTGACAATCCTCCCCCCCTGGCCACCAATCTACCTCCCATGCTCAAAAAAAATTTTGACACTCCGGCGCTTGAAGCTGTGATTGGCGGTGCGGATTTCGGCGGTTCAAAAAAGGTCTAGGAAACTCCCATCCAGGTACACAACACACTGTAAGACCGAAATACCGCTTACCCCTAAATCCTATTTCCTACTGCCCCCATCGTCACGATCCGGTTTCCTGTACTTGAATTCACTTCAGGTACGGTGCCATGCTCCAGATCCTTACCCACCTCAGCGAACCGCGGCACTGGCTGGTGCCACTGCTAGTGCTCTTGCCCGCTGCTGTTCAAGCAGAAACCTGGGTCATTACCAATCAGGCCCATCCGGTGTTGGCGCCCTCTGGCACTCGCATCATTCTTCTAGATGATCAGCAACGTCTTGAAGAACAACTGTCACGCGAGCTGCCCGCTGATCCGCGCCAGGCAGAAGCAACGATTCAACGCTACCTAGCCAGCCCTGCAGGTAGGCGCCTGCAAAACGATCTCGCTCTAGCCCAGCAAGGGGTCACGGACGCCTGGAGCCTGGGTGTCGAAAAGCTCCCGGCCGTGGTCGTTGACCGTCGCTACGTCGTTTACGGCGAGCCGGACGTCACTAAAACCGTCACGCTGATTGATCGAGCACGGAGCCTGTCACGATGAGGCACTCACGTTTTCCGATCAGGTCATTCTCGCTGGCCATCACGTTCAGTTTGACCTTCAGCGCATCGGCCGCAATCAACTCCGCAGCGATCATTGCCTCGACCCTGTCGCCCGACTGCCTGGAGTACAAAGTGGTCGGCATTTGCTATTGGCTGCTCTGCACTCCTTTCGGCTGCAAAGTCAAAACCTCGACCAAGGTTCGTCACTACGTGCCAGACGCCGTGGTTTCAGCATACGCAAATACGGGGGCAAATCCGTGGATAGAGATGTCACCCCTTGGCACACCCAACGCGATGGCTCAGGCAGGCAACGACGGCACCACCAACCACGTCGCTGAAAACAACATCATCAAGTTCAAGGAAGCCGATGTCATTGGCCATCCTGGTGGCGCGACGTTGAGTCAGTTCGCCAGCGCCTCGGGCTATGTCTGCAAAGGAGCAACATTACCGCTTGTGCCTTACTTCCTTAGCACTCTTGATCCCATTGCCTGGCGATATGGCGTACCCGAATCTGTGTACCCCGAAGCACTCATTCCAGGGATGCGCGAAGTCGGTAGCCTGCTCACCGCGAGTAGCTGGGGGAATGTTTATCCACGCAGCGGTTTTCTCAACCAGACCGATGATTACAAGACCGGCGCAGTCATTGCGCAGCGTGCCGGCGACGTGGTCACCCGCCCAGGCCAGGTACATGTCTACTTGCCGATGCTCGCCCTTCCCTACCCCGGCTACTGGCCTGCAGGGCCGCTACACGAAGGTGACGCCTCCACTGGCAAGTGGCAAGAGCTTACCCCAGTCCTCAACCCGACTTGCGCAACCTTTCCCAGTACCGGCCCCAACATTGATGCACAGGACGGCGGTTATGCGTGGGCGCTCTGGCGCCCGTATTCATGCTGCCAACGTCGTGGGCAGACCTTCCTCGGCAGCACGGACTTCCAATGAAACAGCGATCGGAGCACAACATGAAACTCACCACTTTAGCGATCGGACTCACATGCTGCTTCAGCAGTGCGTTAGCGTTTTCTGCCGAGCCAATCAACGTCTCGTCCTCCGGAAGCGTCATTGGGGACAACGTGCTGTATAGCATCGGCGGCGGCAGCGCGGTCACTATGGGTAGCGCAGGCAACATGGACAGCATTTCAGTGGGTGGCGGTTGGAACAACAATCTGATCTGCGGAAATATGAGCCTGAGCAACACCCTAGAAAACCAGTTGAATGGAGCTACCTCCGGTTTCCAGAACATCATGAGCTCGGTGGTACGCAACGCCACCAGCGCCGTAGCATCACTGCCGGCATTGATTCTTCAACGTGCTAACCCTGCCCTATACAACCTCATCACCAACGGCATTTTGCAGGCTCGACTCGACTTTGACCGATCCAAAGGTACATGCCGCGCCATTGGCGAAAAGATGGCGGATATCGCGGGCAACCAGATGGGTTGGGGCAAGCTTGCTGAGGGTCAGGCAATGAGCCAAGCACTAACTTCCAATACGGACGCAGTATCGGCTGTGGAGCAGGTCGAAAAAAAAGGTGGCAACGATGGCGTCACTTGGGTTGGTGGGGATCGAGCTGGAGGTTCCGGTCAGAAGCCTATTCGGATCGTAGGGGACGTCACCAAGGCGGGCTACAACCTGCTGAACAAGCGTGCCGCCGGCGACACATCCTCGATCAGCAAGGACAACTGCAACAATGGCATGGTTTGCAATGTTTGGTCATCACCACAAGAGGCCACGACCTTCGCCAATCGCGTGCTGGGGGAACAGCAACAGCAGACCTGTGACAGTTGCCCTAAAACGGTTACGGCCGCAGGCGTCGGTCTCACGCCGCTGATTCAGGAAACATACGACACCAAGCTGAAGGCTCTGCAGGAGCTGCTGAGCGGAAGCAAAACCTTGTCGGTCGACAACCTGGAAGCGGCAAGCAGTAACTCCCTGCCCATTACCCGAGGGGTGGTGGCGGCGCTCAAGGACGAGCGTGATCAGGACGTGCTTACTCGCAGGCTTGCCTCCGAAGTCGCGCTGTCCGATGTGCTGGAGAAAGCCCTGACCCTGCAGCGCACGTTGATGGCAGGTAGTCGGGAACCAAACGTCGCAGCTAATGACCTTGCCGTCCAGGCAGTCAGTCAGCAGAGCTCCTCGCTGCAGCAGGAGATTGGCAATCTGAAAATGGAGCTGGATATGCGTCAGCAGCTCGCGAAGAACTCGCCCCTGACCATCATCGAGCGCGGTAAAGCGCGGGCCGAAGATTCCCGGGGCGTGTTTCAGGGGGCACCTGAAACGGATCGATTGGAGCAGTTGCAGTCGCCCGCCAAGAACAAACAGTGAGGAGTAGGCCATGATCGATACACGAAGGTCTAGCAATGCCTCCAACCGCTCGGTGGTTCGTCGAACAGGCAGGGCCATCCTAATCGCTCTGGCCGTGTTGCTCGCCAATACGGCCGTCGCAGTACTCCTCAGCAGCGTATTGATGCGCGTGTTCGACAGCGCCGAGCAATGGCAAGCCTGGCGCACCGACAATTACTGGCTGCTTCTCTGCTGGCGATTGATGCTTTATATGGCAATGGCCTACGCCTGGCTCAAGCTCAAGTATCGATTGCCACAATCAGAACGTACCAAGCAGCGTAGAGGCTTTTTCAAGATCGAAGTAATGGTAGTGATATTGGTTCTGATGGTTGAGGTTAGCAAAGCGGTGTCACAGGCTGGAGGCATCCAATGACGCTCTATACCAATGATTATTTGGAATACTATCTGACACTGGTCGGATGGATCATCAACAATGGTATTTGGGCGATGATTTCAGATACAGGGCTATTTGCCCTGCCCTTCTGCATTATTGTTATTAAGGAATGGCTCAAAGTTCGTGGAGAAGGTGCTGATGAAGGTAACAAAGGCGTCCTCTCACTGGCCCGCATCGAAACCAATATCTACGTTGGCTATGTAGTGGTCGCATTCTTCGCTGTACCAGCAGTCAATGTTAGTTTTGACACGTTGGCATTTGATCAAAGTAGATCTCAGCAGTGTCAGTACAACTTACCTAAACCCGCGGACACTGGATGGAACACAACATTCAGTACTCTGGCAGGCAAGAGTGCGGAAATGCCCATTTGGTGGGCCTTTATGCATGCGTTATCAAAGGGATTGACCAGCGGCGCTGTCGCGGCCATACCTTGCGGAACCGATCTCCGGCAAATGCGGATGGAAGTGGACAACACCAAAATCAATAACCCATTACTGGCTCAGGAAATCGGTGACTTTACCCATGACTGCTATGGCCCCTCCCGCGCACGACTCTTCATGCGTCAACCTGATCTTGGCGCGAAAGCCGATGATCCAAAGTTCTTGGAGGATCTAAGTTGGATCGGCTCCCACTACTTGCTGAACACCTCGGGTTACTACGACACCGACTACTCTAAGACACCAAGAGCCTCTTGGCCGTACAACTCAACACGCGATGTGGCCTTACCGCAAGTGAGCGGCGGCGGCGGATACCCAACCTGCAAGCAATGGTGGTCCGATAGCGGAGTGGGGCTGCGAGATCGTATCAAGGCTCAAGTGTCGCCAGACCTGATAACCAGGATGCTCGGCTGGGCCAAGTGGTTGTCACCAGAAGACGTAACCGACTCGCTTGTTCGGCAACTGGTCTCACCGTCTAATCAAGTGAAAGGAGACGTGTATTCGGACTACGGCGGGCAAATCAACGGAACCGTTTGGAACGGCGCCGCCCGGGCTGCTGGGACCCTAGGCGTTGCATTAGGGTCAATGGCCTATTTCCCAGCTATGGACATGGTTCGTCAGGCATTACCGATGGTGATGGCATTCTTGAAGATGGCCATGGTGATTTGCATACCGCTGGTACTGATTGTCGGCGCCTATCAACTGCAGGTTGCCATGACATTAACGGTTGTGTTTTTTGCACTGATTTTCGTCGACTTCTGGTTTCAACTGGCCAGGTGGATCGACACCACGATCTTGGATGCCTTGTATGGTTCGGGCTCACCGCATTTATCATTTGATCCAGTAATGGGGTTAAACGCCACAACTCAAGACGCGATCTTGAACTTCGTGATGGGGGCGATGTTCATCATCCTCCCAGTATTTTGGGTAGGAGCACTCGGTTGGGCGGGCATAAAAGCGGGTTCAGTTCTAGGCGGATTGCAAACCGGTACTGACGGAGTTCAAAAAGCTGGGGCTCAGGGGGGAGGCCTGGCTAAGCAAGCGGTTGTTGGTGTGACTGGAACAAAAAACTGAGAAGAATCCAGAATGATTAAGAAAACTATAAATTGTCTTGATCCTTGATCATTCCTCTTCTGCGTCAGTACGAACACCATTCAAGTACTGACCATAGCCATACAGGCCATATCGAAAGCCGTCATCCTGCCCAGACATTTCATCTTGACTCATCTTCAAGGAAGAAGAATCTCCTTTAACCAACACAACCAAAACGAGCCCGGCGGTTAGAACTGCCATAAACAAACTTGCAACCCAGTGGAATAAACCCGCTGAAAAAAACACGGCCACTGCGATCAGGGCCAGACGCTTGACCCAACGCAGTGTGCGGTTCTGGCTGAACCAAACGGCGCGCACGATAACACCCAAGGCATAGCCCAAGCGGCTTGCGACTCCCTGAGTGGCGTGTGTGGTCATGATGCTCATCCTCGAATGCCTCAACAACTAGAGGCGCTTTGACATTATTTATAATCCTGATTTTTCTCTGCCGCAAGCCTTTCTGATGCACAACTGCCTCGGCTCCCCGCTCATACGACCAGCTTTTCAACGCAGAAAATGGCCCAAAAGGTAAAAAGGGTCTGCAAGAGCGAATGGAATGGTTCACAAGGGTAAAAGCCCTACCCGAAAGGGCCGCCGTCAGCGGGGAAAAGCAAAAGGCTGCACGGCACGAATACGTCACTCCTGGAGACCATTCATCACCGCAACGGCAAAAGGTGGTAAGTAGCCAAAGAAATACCTGCGACCACTAATGTTACTTTTACCTTGTTCAGCGCACCTCGGATAGGCGAAAAGCCCGCCCCATAAGTCAATTATGGAGCAAGCGATGTTCTCTATTTTCCGTCGCAAAAAAGCGCTACCCGCCCAAGGCCCCTCTCCTAACGGCTTCTTGCAGCCGGCCTCCAGCCAAACACTGCTGGCATCGCCACGGCGTCAAAAACTGCTGGAGAATATCTGGCAGCGAGCATCGTTATCCCGCTCACAATTTGCAGAACTCTATCGGCTTCCACTTGAGCGCTACGCGGAGTTGGTCCAGCAGCTCCCTGCTTCGCAGAACCACCACCATGCACACCCTGGCGGCATGCTGGATCACGGGCTTGAGATCGTCGCCTACGCCCTGAAGATTCGACAGACCTACCTGCTCCCCATAGGCGCACCACCGGAATCTCAATCCGCTCAGGCCGAAGCATGGACTGCCGCAGCAGCTTATGGGGCTCTGATACACGACCTCGGCAAGATTGCCGTCGACGTGCATATCGAACTGGAGGGAGGTAAAACCTGGCACCCGTGGCATGGCCCGATTAACCGTCCTTACCGCTTTCGCTACGTGAAAGGACGCAACTACCAGCTACATGGCGCCGCTGCCGCACTGATTTACGCCCAGATCCTCACCCCGGAGATTTTGGACTGGCTCAGTGACTTCCGTGAAGTGTGGTCGCAATTGATCTTCATCTTGGCCGGGCAGTACGAACACGCCGGCATTCTGGGCGAGATCGTAGTCAAGGCCGACCAGGCGTCCGTAGCCCAGGAGCTCGGCGGCAATCCTGCCCGTGCACTGTCCGCGCCAAAACAGTCCTTGCAGCGGCAATTGGCGGACGGTTTGCGTTATCTGGTACGTGACACATTCAAGCTGAATCAGCCTGATGGACCTGCAGATGGTTGGCTGATGCAAGATGCCTTGTGGCTGGTCAGCAAGCCTATCGCCGATCAACTACGCGCCTATTTGCTAACCCAAGGCGTCGAGGGTGTCCCCAGCTCCAATGCGCCGTTCTTCAACATGCTGCAGGATCAGGGGGTTATCCAGACCAATGCCCAGGACAAGGCAGTTTGGAGGGCTACGATCGACAACGGCCGCGGTTGGCGAAACACCTTCACCCTGCTCAAGCTCTCCCCTGCGCTGATTTGGAATGACCCAAACGACCGGCCCCCAGCCTATACAGGCACTTTAGAAGTTGAAGCGGGCGATCCGGTAGAAAACTCTCCGGCGAAAAATAACATGACAACACCAGCGGGAGTATTGCCTTCAGACGTTGAATCTAGCGCGATCCCAACCGCTTTGGCACCGCCAGAAGCACCCCCTTTAGAAGTCGCGCAACCTCCTTCGAGCAACCCGGCTGAATTTGACGAGCTACTGGCCCTCCTTGGTAATATCAATGAGCCACTAGAAAATAACAAAAACAACCAAGCATCAGCGGCACTCACCCCCCTCCTTCAATTGGATGATACTCAGGCTTCACTCAGCTCGAATGAAGGGGATGCGACTCTCGCAATTGCTAAAGAAGTAGCTCCGATGCCTAGGAATAACACTGAGTTTGGTAGGGAATTTGTTGAATGGCTCAAAAATGGCATCGCATCCCGCAGCATCATCATAAATGACGCTAAAGCACAAGTTCATACGGTGGCGGGGACCGCGATGTTGGTAACGCCTGGAATATTCAAACGCTATGTTCTGGAGTTTCCTCACATTGAACAGCAGGCTAAAGCACAGCAGGTGAATGCTTGGCAGATGGTTCAGCGGAGTTTCGAGAAGCTGAAGCTTCATAAAAAAACTGCGAAACACCTTAATATTTGGACATGCGACGTTGTTGGACCTCGAAAAACTAAGCAGCTCAAGGGGTACTTACTTATAGACCCGCTCACGATTTTCTCTGAGGCTCCCTTTGACAACGTCAGCCTGTCTCTGAAATCGGAATTATTGGAATCACCGGAATGATCACGCCTTTGAAGTTAACAGAGGAGTATATATTTGCCCACGATCTTCGCGATGCTAGTGCGAAGATCTATCGTGCATCGACCAAAGCACTAATCAAACATTTTCGAACAACCCCGATTGAGGAGATTGATCATCGTGCAGTACTAACATGGAGAAAGAAGATTCTTGAGAATGGATTATCCAAACGAAGCTGGAACACCTACTCGAATCATCTTCGTACTGTTTGGGGCTATGCCATAGAGCACGGCCTGACGACCCACACCACGATCAATCCATTCAGAAAAACCAGTGTAATTCCACCCAAGCGAGCCAGCAAGACAATCAATGGAGAAGCCATACAACGAGCACGTAACTGGCTCACATCTCTTGTTGGGCAAGAGCGTTGCACTCAAGAGCGTAGTCCAATAACACCTGCCTGGTTCTGGCTCGCAGTTTTCGAGATGTTTTATTACACCGGTATTCGTTTGAATGCCTTGCTATGCCTACGCTACAAGGATATTGACTGGGACAGTCAAATGATCCTAGTGCGCGGAGAAACAGAAAAAACCCACCGAGAGTTTTTTCTCCCCATTATGGAGGGGCTCGCGCCGCACCTTTGCAGAATACTAGGAGAAGCAGAGAAGATAGGTTTTTCACCTGACGATCAGCTATTTAACGTCAACCGATTCTCCCGGCACTATCAGGGCAAGGAAATGAACATCGACCAGGTCGAGTCGATGTACCGCAAGCTCACCGATAAAGTGCGGGTGCGGATGACTCCTCACCGCTTTAGGCACACCCTCGCAACAGACTTGATGAAACAACCAGAGAGAAATATCCATCTCACGAAGAGTCTGCTGAACCACTCAAATATTGCAACGACGATGAATTACATCGAAGTCGACTATGGCCACATGCGTGCGGTTCTGCACGAGAGAAGCCTGGCTCAGGGTGCTTTAAGCCGTGTTAGACGAGTTGACCCAAGCGGCACAACTCCGACTTCAACCACTACGCTCCCACCCGCTCAAACTAGACTGCCATCGCCAGAAAGCGCCCATCCGAAACCTAAGAAGTTGCAGCCCCCACAACAACGGCCTATCGCAGAGGTCAATAGTTATAGGCCTAGCAGATCAACAGGTCCTAGCATACTGCAGAAAGCTCTCGAGTTTGCATCTGCGCAACTACATCGCGGCTCTGTGACATCAGCCACGGATGGACAGACAGATCAAATAGATCAGAATCTAGTGTTAACGCTAATGGCTAGCGGACTAGGCGTCGGCAGATTCAGGAAAAGCACCTCAACTGAGCGATCGATGGGAATCACATCGTTCTCCCGAGCATCTCCGTAGCACCAGACCAGAGTCAAAGCACACCGTTATGGCAAGCTCTGGCTAACCAGAGGCTTTCGCGTGCCTGCAAAATAATTTTCTGAGAAATCGGTCCTGGGATTGTGTGTTAGAGGCATCTATCTGATCCACACACGAAAAAAGGCGCCCAAAGGCGCCTTTTTTCTTGAAAAATGGTCGGGGTAAGGGGATTCGAACTCCTGACATCCTGCTCCCAAAGCAGGCGCGCTACCGGACTGCGCTATACCCCGGTATGTGCAACGGAGAACCGATGCACATTGACATCATGACGAACCGAAACTACTGTTCGCCTCAGACGGCTGCATGTCTGACAGGCTGCAATTTCTCTACAAGACCTTCCAAGACCGTACAACCACCTCGATCAGGGCTTTTGACCTCTGATCTTAAGATCTGATTCCAGCGCTAACTGGTCTCAAAAATGGTGGGTCGTGTGGGATTCGAACCTACGACCAATTGGTTAAAAGCCAACTGCTCTACCAACTGAGCTAACGACCCAAAAATGGTCGGGGTAAGGGGATTCGAACTCCTGACATCCTGCTCCCAAAGCAGGCGCGCTACCGGACTGCGCTATACCCCGGTTTTGAAATTGGCTCCGTGACCAGGACTCGAACCTGGGACCCAATGATTAACAGTCATTTGCTCTACCGACTGAGCTATCACGGAACTACACATTTCAAATGTACAACTTTTACTGCGGTGTAACCTTCTCTTCGATGCGTCCGTATCGCTACGTTCGCGTCTCTGAGGCGCGCTATTCTACAATCTTAAAAACCCCTGTCAACCCTTTAAATTGCTTTTAAGACAATGATTTGCGCTTCTTTCTGATTTCTTCTTGGGGAGAAGAAACCCGTGGGCTGACGTTGCTGCGGGGCGCACTTTACAAGCCTTTGCCTTACAGTTCAACGCCCTATCGAAAAAAAAGGCCTCGCAACGCGAGGCCCTCTCTTTATAGCCCGACCGACCGAACTCAGTGGAAGACGATTTCGTCGTTTTCCACCGTGGCCTTGACGCTGGTGCCCGGCATAAAGCTGCCCGACAGAATCAACTGGGCCAGCGGGTTTTCGATCCAGCGCTGGATCGCACGCTTCAACGGCCGTGCGCCATACACCGGGTCGTAACCGACCGCGATCAGCTTGTCCAACGCCTCGGGGCTCAGCTCCAGCGCCAGCTCGCGCTCGGCCAGACGGCTGCGCAGGCGGCCCAACTGGATCTCGGTGATGCCCGCGATCTGATCCCGTGCCAAAGGCTCGAAGATCACCACTTCATCGACCCGGTTGATGAATTCCGGGCGGAAGTGCGTGGTCAGCGCATCCATCACCGCTGCGCGCTGGGCTTCACGATCGCCCACCAGTTCCTGGATCTGCACCGACCCCAGGTTGGAGGTCATCACGATCACCGTGTTGCGGAAATCCACAGTACGTCCGTGGCTGTCCGTCAGCCGGCCATCTTCCAGCACCTGCAGCAAGATGTTGAACACGTCCGGGTGGGCCTTCTCGACCTCATCCAGCAGGATCACCGAGTAAGGCTTGCGCCGTACCGCTTCGGTCAGGTAACCGCCTTCCTCGTAGCCTACGTAGCCCGGTGGCGCCCCGATCAGGCGAGCCACGGAATGTTTCTCCATGAACTCGGACATATCGATCCGCACCATGGCTTCTTCGGTGTCGAAGAGGAACTCGGCCAAGGCCTTGCACAACTCGGTCTTACCCACACCGGTCGGGCCGAGGAACATGAACGAACCACTTGGACGATTCGGGTCGGACAACCCCGCACGGGAACGCCGTACTGCGTTGGACACCGCCACCACCGCCTCTTCCTGGCCGATGACGCGCTGGTGCAACAGGCTTTCCATCTTCATCAGCTTGTCGCGCTCGCCTTCGAGCATTTTCGACACGGGGATACCGGTCCACTTCGAGACAACTTCGGCAATTTCTTCCTCGGTCACCTTGCTGCGCAGCAATTGGTTCTCGCTGTGACCATGCTGGTCGACCATCTGCAGGCTGCGTTCCAGGTCCGGGATCACCCCGTACTGCAACTCG
Source organism: Pseudomonas sp. Pse79 (assembly GCF_024519615.1). Lineage (NCBI taxonomy): Bacteria > Pseudomonadati > Pseudomonadota > Gammaproteobacteria > Pseudomonadales > Pseudomonadaceae > Pseudomonas > Pseudomonas sp. Pse79. The sequence goes on along the minus strand of NZ_JALJRR010000014.1, from coordinate 153,471 downwards.
GCCATGCGGTTCAGGTCGCCCTTACGGCGTGCGGTTTCCAGCTCCTGGCGCGACTGCTCGATCTTTTGCTGGATCTGTGCCGAACCCTGTACTTCAGCTTTTTCCGCGTTCCAGATTTCCTCGAGGTCCGAGTACTCGCGTTCCAAGCGGAGGATTTCTTCCTGGAGTTTTTCCAGGCGTTTTTTCGCCGCTTCGTCCTCTTCTTTCTTCAGTGCCTGGGATTCGACTTTCAGTTGAATCAGGCGCCGATCCAGACGGTCGAGCACTTCCGGCTTGGAGTCGATCTCCATGCGGATACGGCTGGCCGCTTCGTCGATCAGGTCGATGGCCTTGTCGGGCAACTGCCGGTCGGTGATATAGCGATGGCTCAATTTCGCCGCCGCAATGATCGCGCCGTCAGTGATCGCTACCTTGTGGTGGACCTCATAGCGTTCTTTCAGGCCCCGCAGGATCGCGATGGTGTCTTCTTCGCTCGGCTCTTCTACCAGCACTTTCTGGAAGCGCCGCTCAAGGGCCGCATCCTTCTCGATGTACTGGCGGTATTCGTTGAGCGTGGTGGCACCCACGCAATGCAACTCACCCCGCGCCAAGGCAGGCTTGAGCATGTTGCCGGCGTCCATCGAGCCTTCGCCTTTACCGGCGCCGACCATGGTGTGCAGCTCGTCGATAAACAGAATGATCTGCCCTTCCTGCTTCGACAGCTCGTTAAGCAGGGATTTGAGACGCTCTTCGAACTCGCCGCGGAATTTCGCGCCGGCGATCAGCGACCCCATGTCCAGGGACAGCAGGCGCTTGCCTTTCAGGCCGTCCGGCACTTCACCGTTGATGATGCGCTGGGCCAGGCCCTCGGCAATCGCGGTTTTACCCACGCCAGGCTCACCGATCAGTACCGGGTTGTTCTTGGTACGGCGCTGCAGGACCTGGATGGTGCGACGAATCTCGTCGTCACGGCCGATCACCGGGTCAAGCTTGCCTTCTTCGGCGCGCTTGGTCAGGTCGACAGTGTATTTATCCAGGGCCTGGCGCGACTCCTCGTGGTTGGGGTCGTTCACCGCTTCGCCGCCACGCAGGTTGTTGATGGCGTTTTCCAGGGCTTTTTTGCTGACGCCCTGGCCCAGCAACAATTTGCCGAGCTTGCTGTTTTCGTCCATGGCGGCGAGCAGCACCAACTCGCTGGAGATGAACTGGTCGCCCTTCTGCTGAGCCAGGCGGTCCGCTTGATTGAGCAGGCGCGCCAGGTCCTGGGACATATTCACGTCGCCGGTAGGATTCTGGATTTTCGGCAGTTGGTCGAGCTCTTTGCTCAACTCCTTGCGCAGGCTGTTGACGTCGAAGCCCACCTGCATCAGCAAGGGCTTGATAGAACCACCTTGCTGTTCCAGGAGCGCCTGCATCAAGTGCGCAGGCTCAATGGCCGGGTGGTCGAGGCCGACTGCCAGGGATTGGGAGTCCGATAAGGCCAATTGCAGTTTGCTGGTTAAACGATCAATACGCATTAGTCACCTTCCTTTTGAGCAGGCCGGAGCTACAAACACATCCTGAATGAAGAAACCTGCCAGATAGCCCTATAGATGTGGTCGATTCTGGGAGATTCAAGCGTCGGACAGTTGACGTAGATCAGAAGAGTCTAGCGCTCCAGCCAAATAAGGGAGGCGAACCGACCCGTGCGTGGACTGCGGCGGAAAGAAAAGAAGCGCGGATCGTTCACGGTGCAGAACCCGCCACCGTAAACGGCAGTGATACCGCGGGCAGCCAGGCGCAAACGGGCCAACTGGTAGATATCGGCCATGAACTTGCCGGGGTTGCGGCTGGGCACAAAGGCCTGGGCGGTGCCCGGCAGTTGCTGCACGAACGCTTCCCGCACTTCCGGGCCGACTTCGAAGGCTTGCGGGCCAATGGCCGGGCCCAGCCAGACCAATATGTCGGCAGGCTCGGCTTGCAGGCTTTCGGCGGTGGCCTCCAGGACGCCCGCGGCCAAGCCACGCCAACCCGCGTGAGCGGCGGCGACGCGTGTGCCGGCGCGGTTGCAGAACAACGCAGGCAGGCAATCGGCGGTCATGGAGGTGCAGGCGATGCCCGGCGTGCTGGCCCAACTGCCATCAGCTTCGGCAATGCGCTCGGGGTCGGCCTCGACCACGTTCACGCCGTGGACCTGGCGGAGCCAGGCCGGCCGGACATGAAAGACTTCGGTGAGGCGACGGCGATTTTCAAGCACAGCCTCGGGGCTGTCCTCGACGTGATCGCCCAGGTTGAGGCTGTCGAACGGCGCCAGGCTGACGCCGCCCGCACGGGTGGTGACGCAGGCCTTGACCTGAGCCGGCGCGGGCCAGTCAGGAATCAGCCAGTCACTCATCCGATAAATGCCTCGCGATCCTGCCTGAGCAGCGACAGCAACCAGACCAGATCGTCCGGCAGAGGCGATTCCCAGCTCATCCGCTTACCGCTCGTCGGATGATCCAGCTCCAGGAACCGCGCATGCAGCGCCTGACGCGGGAAGGACTTCAGCGATTCAACCATGGTGACACTGGCCGCCGGCGGAATACGGAAGCGACCGCCGTAGGCCGGATCTCCGACCAACGGGAAGTTGATGTGCGCCATGTGTACGCGAATCTGGTGGGTACGGCCGGTTTCCAGCTTGACCCGCACATGGGTGTGGGACCGGAAACGCTCCAGCACACGGTAGTGGCTGACGGCCTGCTTGCCGCCTTCCATCACCGCCATACGCTGGCGCTGCTGGCCGTGACGACCGATAGGCGCATTGATCTTGCCACCCGCCACCACGACGCCGATCACGATGCACTCGTAGATCCGGCTGACGCTGCGGCTCTGCAACTGTGTAACCAGCTGCGTCTGGGCCTGAATGGTCTTGGCCACCACCATCAAGCCGGTCGTGTCCTTGTCCAGGCGGTGTACGATGCCGCAGCGCGGGACATTGATGATGTCCGGCACATGGTGCAACAGAGCATTGAGCAAGGTGCCATCAGCGTGCCCGGCCGCCGGGTGAACCACCAGGCCTGCGGGTTTATTGATGACCAGGATGTCGTCGTCTTCATAGACGATGTCCAGCTCGATGTCCTGGGCGATCCATTCTCCCTGGGCTTCCTGCTCGGCAGTCAGCTCAAGAATCGCACCGCCATGGACTATGTCTCGCGGGCGGATAACCGCTCCATCCACAGTCAGGCGGCCGTCTTTGATCCAGGCGGAAAGGCGCGAGCGCGAGTGCTCAGCGAATAATTGTGCGGCGACTTGATCGAGGCGTTGGCCGCCCAATTCGGACGGCACCTCTGCGCGAAGTTCAATTTTATCGGACATGCTCAGACTAGGCGTGGCACAGCCTTTGGTTTCGGCTGCGCGCTTGTGGTTAAATACGGCGTCTTTTGCCCCGATGCTTTCAACGGGGCGCTCATCATAACAGGACGGCCCCGCCCAAGACAGCGGCCGTCATAGGGACGCAAGCCGCCATGCAAGTGAAACACCTGCTGCTGATCGCCATCCTCGCCATGACTGCTGCTTGCTCGTCAACAAAGGAAGTCGTCGACGAAAACCTGAGCGAAGTCGAGCTGTATCAACAAGCTCAAAAAGACTTGGACAATAATAGCTACACCAGTGCCACAGCCAAGCTGAAGGCCCTGGAGTCGCGCTATCCGTTCGGGCGCTACGCCGACCAGGCCCAGCTCGAGCTGATCTACGCCAACTACAAGAACGCCGAGCCGGAAGCCGCCAAGTCCGCCGCCGAGCGTTTTATCCGCCTGCACCCGCAGCACCCGAACGTCGACTATGCCTACTACCTCAAGGGCCTGACCTCGTTCGACCAGGACGTTGGCCTGCTGGCGCGCTTCCTGCCGCTGGACATGACCAAGCGTGACCCGGGCGCTGCCCGCGACTCCTACAACGAGTTCGCCCAGCTGACCAGCCGCTATCCCAACAGCCGCTACGCGCCGGACGCCAAGCAGCGCATGATCTACCTGCGCAACCTGCTGGCCTCCTACGAAATCCACGTGGCCCACTACTACCTGACCCGTCAGGCTTACGTGGCAGCCGCCAACCGTGGTCGCTATGTCGTGGAAAACTTCCAGGAAACCCCTTCCGTGGGTGATGGCCTGGCGGTGATGACCGAGGCCTACCAGCGCCTGCACCTGGACGCCCTGGCGGCCACCAGCCTGGAAACCCTGAAGCTCAACTACCCGGATCACCCAAGCCTGAAAGACGGCCAGTTCGTGCCTCAGGTTGCCGAAGCGGACAACCGTTCGTGGCTGAGCAAGTACACCCTGGGTCTGATCGAGTCGCGTCCACCGCTGCCGCCGGGTGAAACCCGCGCCAACCAGGACGTGATGAAACAGTTCCAGGACGCCAAGGAAGCCATCCCTGCGGACCTCAAGCCCCATGATGAAAATGGCGATGTGATCGAAGAACAAGCGCCGCAAGCCCTGGGCAACAACCAGGACCGCTCGTGGTTCAGCTACATGACCTTCGGTGTGTTCGACTGATCATCCGACGCAACGTAAAAAGGGAGCCCTCGGGGCTCCCTTTTTTATGCGCAAGCATTATTGCGCTGTGCGCCTGCCACGTCCTTGGCTAAACTGGCGCATTCCTTGTCGAGAAACTGCCCATCATGGTTCGTCTACTGTTCTGGATTGCCGTCATTGCTGCCGCGGTATGGTTCTGGCGCAAATTCAAAAACCCGGCCGTCAAACAACAACGTTCCGGCGAACCCGACGCAACGCCAATGGTGCGCTGCGCTCACTGCGGCGTACATCTGCCGCAGGACCGAGCACTGAGCTCACGGCAAGAATGGTATTGCACCCAGGCGCATCTGGAGCAAGGGCCGAAAGCTATCCAACGTTGATCCGACCTGTGGGCGCGTAGGGTGCCGGGTCGATGATCGGCGTGTGCCCCAGCAACAAATCGGCGAATAACTGGCACGACGCCGGCGCCAGCACGAGGCCGTTGCGGTAATGCCCGCAATTGAGCCACAGCCCGTTGAAACCGGGGACAGGACCGATGTAGGGAATACCTTCCGGCGAGCCTGGCCGCAGGCCCGCCCAATGGCCCACCACCTCGGCATCCGCCAGGGCGGGAATCAACTCCACGGCCGAAGCCTTCAGGCTCTCCAGCGCCGATCCGGTCGGCGTCTTGTCGAACCCTTCATGTTCCAGGGTACTGCCAATCAGAATGTGCCCGTCACGCCGCGGGATCGCATAACGCCCGTTGGCCAGGACCATGCTCGACAGAAAGTCCGAGGCGCATTTGTACAGAATCATCTGGCCCTTGACCGGCTCAACCGGCAGCGACAGGCCCAGCTTGTCCAGCAACTGCCCACTCCAGGCCCCCGCCGCAAGCACGACCTGATCACCGAGCACCGGCCCGGCAGGCGTATTCACGCCGACGACGTTGTCGCCGTCCAACACAAACCCGTCAACTTCGCACTGTTCATGAATCGTCACGCCTGGCAGCGCCAGCAGCGCCGCCTTGAGGGATTTGATCAGGCGCGGGTTGCGCACATTCGCCACATTCGCCATGTAGATCGCCTGGGAGTAACCACCGCCCAGCACCGGAACCGCATCATGGGCGACCGACACATCCACCTTGCTCAATGGTCGTCCTTCACGGGCGGCCCAGGCCAATGCGTCGGCTTCATCCTCCAGGTCCAGCCAGTAGAGCCCGGTGGTGTGGACCTCCGGATCAACGCCGGTATCGGCAAACAAGCGCTCGGCCAGTTGTGGATAAAAGTCCTGGGACCAATGAGCCAAAGCCGTGACTGCCGGGCTGTAGCGCCACGGGTACAGTGGCGAGACAATGCCGCCACCTGCCCACGAGGACTCCTGCCCGAGCCCCGAGCGCTCCAGCAGTACGACTGCCAGGCCCTGGGTCGCCAGGTTGAACGCCGTCAACAAGCCGATTACTCCGCCACCGACCACCACCACTCGCTGTTGCTTAGCCATCATTTGATCCAGCCGATAAAAAGGGAAAAGCGCACTCGGCGCCCACTCATGGAGTACACCCATCACTGCCCCCAGCATGTCTTGCGTGACATGCCTGGGGCCGCTCCGGGGTTGGTCCGCGCACCGCTACTGGTCAGGCTGAATGCCCCGCAAGCGTCGCCTGCCATGACAGAGTCGACGCCTGGTGTGGCCAGCAGGCTGAAATCCTGAGGGTTCAGCGCAGCCGTGATTCTATAGCGATCATTGCCGACGCTGACGCCGCTTGCATCAATAAAACTGCCATTGCTCGTGTAATACCGCTCCAGAGACTGAGCTTGCTCAGTCAACAGCACGACAATTTCCGCGCGATAGGCCTTGTTCACATGGCCGACATACGCCGGATAAACGACACCGGCCAGCACCGCGACGATCGCCACGGCAGTCAGTAACTCAATCAATGTAAAACCCTGGCTATCCATGCCCATTGCGCCGCTCCTCAGTAAAGTTGTCGCCACATCACTCGCTGAAACCGCGAGCGCCCTCCCTCGTCCACCCGCGCATACATGGCCTCCAGCACCGTGCGCGATTGGCCACGGAGCCCCACCGCTGTAACCCGATAGAGCATTGCCGGCATCTGCGCAGGCAAATGAGCCAGCCCCATGACAGGCCCGAGCGCTTGAACCGCGTAAAGACCACCGTCCATGGCGGCCCAGTTCACCCTCGAAACGGGATCGGTTCCGGGAGCTATCACCGAGGACGACTCGCGCGGCGGCGCACAGGTGATGATCGACGCGCACACAGGCCACGCGGCGCCTGCCCGCCGCACGGCCGCCTCCCCCAGCCTCAGGCCACTTTCGGCACTTTGCAGCGACTGGTTGCGATGCCAGACACTGCCAACGACCTTCTGCTGGGACACCGCACCCTGCATCGAAGACAACGCGATCAGCGATAACAGCAACAGGAACACCAGGCTGATCAGCAGCACCATGCCCGCCTGCCGTCGTTCAACAACACGAAACCCTGCCATGGTCGCCCTACCCCAGCCGGTTGCGCAGCGCTGCAACCACGCTCCAGGTTTGCGCCTTCACCAACCCGTCCGGGTCTTGCAGCGTCAAACGGATGCGTACACTGCGTATCAGCGAATTGTCGGCCGGGCCGGGGTCATACCCCACCACCGGCGTCGAGTCAGGCTTGGCTGCCACGCCGAAACTGATCTCGAACGCCTGCACGTTGTCCACCAGCACCGCCTTGGCCGGGGCTGACGGGGTACTGACTTTCAGCTGGCCAGCCTCGAAGGTGTAGGTGAGCTGGCGTATCGCAAAGCGTATCTGCCCCGGCACGGCGGGTGGTGGCGTACCGGCATAAGCGTGGGCAGAGCCGGAGCAGTCGGACAATACGGTCCAATCCGGCGTGCCGCCGTCCTCGCCGACCTCAGCGCTGACCAGCGTCAGCGACCTTGCGTCACCCGTGGCACTCCAGCTGATTGGTCGATCGAAAGCCAACGGCGCACCTTCGATCGATGCCGTAGCCAGGCAACCGAACATGCCCGCCAGGCGAACGTCCTGAATCAGCTTGCCGAGCGCAAACCGCGCATCATCCTGCAGCAGCATGGCGGCCTGCTGGCTGGCATCGGTGGTTCGAGCGCTGATGGCGATTTGGCTGAACCCAAGGCTCAGCACCAACCCGAGCGTCAACGCCAGCAGCAGCTCCAACACACTGAAACCCCGCACCCGCCGATTCATTGCGACACCTGCGATTCATCGGCGATGCGGCTGGTGAGTGTGAGCGTTTCCCTCGCCCCGGCTTTTTTTGCCCCCCTGGCATCATCCCAACTGATGCTCACGGTCACCTCATCGGCACGAACGAGCACCGAGCCACTGCCGCTGTCGCCGGCGAAACCGATGATATTGGCCTCGAAATCATGCAGGTCGAGGTCGCGCACGCTGCCCGTCGACGCGAACAGTGGCGCGCGCTCGGTTCGCACCCACGAATAGTCGGCGCCAGCATTGGCGCGAATGCGGTCCAGCATGTCGTAGGCGATGAAGCTGGCCTGGCTGGTCATCCGCGTACTGTCGGTGTACTTGAGCGCATTGAGCTGGACCACCGCAGCGCCCAGCAGGCCAATCACCAGAATCAGCACCGCCACCACCACCTCGATCAGGGTCATGCCGGTTTGGTGGCGGGAAGTCACCGGTCGAAACAAAGCAGTCGAGCAAGCAAGCATTACCGTCGTCATCCCTGTCAAAGGCCGGAAAAAGCAGGAAAAACCTGCTGTGCGGCCCAAGACTAGCGGCGGTTTTCGGCCTGTGCCGCTCCCGGAACAAAGGGAAATACTTTGGACATAAAGGCCAGCATTCAACGCCACGACCGGAGCGCTATACCTAGGCATGCCACCTGAATATTCATCGCGTCCACGGAGGGACCGCACATGACACAACGAGGCTTCACCCTGATCGAACTATTGCTCGGGCTGATCCTGAGCGGCATCCTCGCGCAGCTGGCGGTCCCCAGTTTCAAGGGGTTGCTGGAGTCCCAGCAGCGACACAGTGCGGCCCAGTCTCTGGTTGGCGGCCTGCGCTATGCGCGCAGCGAAGCCATCGCACGCAACCGGGCGGTAGTCATTCATGCCTTGGACGACGATTGGAGCCGGGGCTGGCGGGTGATCGTGGACCTGAATGGGCGCGGCCATCTGGACGACGATAATCCCGTATTGCTGGAGCATCAGGACAATGGGCGCGTACCGATCGTGGGCAATGGCCCGGTCAGGAGCCAGGTACGCTTCAGCGGGCTGGGCGAGCCGGTCTTTGCCGGCGGGGGCTTTCGTGCCGGCACCGTGCATGTATGCGCCACGGATCAGGCACAAAGCCTGTTTCAAGTGGTGCTGGCCCCCAGCGGACGCATCAGCCTGCGCCGGGATAAAACCGAGCAGGCATTATGCCGGGGCTCGCTCAACACCCTGGGACTCAGAGCAGCGAACGCACCCGCAGCTCCTTGGGCATGGAGAAAGTGATGTTCTCCTCACGACCGGCCAACTCATCGGCACCGGTGGCGCCCCAGGCCTGCAACTGCTGGATCACACCGCGCACCAGCACTTCCGGTGCCGAGGCGCCCGCAGTGATGCCGATGCGCTCGACGCCGTCGAACCAGCTGCGCTGCATGTCCTCGGCGCCGTCGATCAGGTACGCCGGCGTGGCCATGCGTTCAGCCAGTTCACGCAGGCGGTTGGAGTTGGAGCTGTTAGGGCTGCCGACAACCAGCACCACATCACACTCATCGGCCAATTGCTTGACTGCGTCCTGGCGGTTTTGCGTGGCGTAGCAGATGTCGTCCTTGCGTGGGCCGCCAATTGCCGGGAAGCGTGTGCGCAGGGCATCGATCACTCGGCTGGTGTCGTCCATCGACAACGTGGTCTGGGTGACGAAGGCCAAACGCTCAGGGTTGCGTACCTGCAGGTTGGCGACGTCTTTTTCGTCTTCCACCAGGTAGATCGCGCCACCGTTGCTGCCATCGTACTGGCCCATGGTGCCTTCGACTTCCGGGTGGCCGGCGTGGCCGATCAGGATGCATTCACGGCCATCGCGGCTGTAGCGCGCGACTTCGATATGCACCTTGGTAACCAATGGGCAGGTGGCATCGAACACTTTCAGGCCGCGGCCTGCCGCTTCGGTCCGCACCGCCTGGGATACGCCGTGGGCGCTGAAGATAACGATAACGTCGTCCGGCACCTGGTCGAGCTCTTCGACAAAGATGGCGCCGCGAGCGCGCAAGTCTTCGACCACGAATTTGTTGTGGACGACTTCATGGCGCACATAAATCGGCGGTCCGAAGACTTCCAGGGCACGGTTGACGATTTCGATCGCGCGGTCCACGCCGGCGCAGAAGCCACGGGGGTTGGCGAGTTTGATTTGCATGCTGTGCCTCGTGTCTTTGTGGGAGCTGGCTTGCGTGCGATGCGGTCGACTCGGTGTATCAGGTACACCGAGGTGATGCCATCGCAGGCAAGCCAGCTCCCACACAAGCCAGCGCCCGCAGGAGCCGGTTCTGTCAGTTAGAGCGCTTTAACGTCGAAGATTTCTACGTCAAACGTCAAGGTTTTACCGGCCAACGGATGGTTGAAGTCGATAGTCACTTGCGCGTCATCGAAGGCTTTGACCACACCCGGCAGCTCGGTATTCGCCGCATCGTTGAAGATCACCAGCAGGCCTTCCGACAGTTCCATGTCCTGGAACTGCGAACGCGGGATGATCTGTACGTTTTGCGGGTTGGGCTGGCCAAAGGCGTTTTCCGGCAGGATCTGCAGGGTGCGCTTGTCGCCGGCCTTGAAGCCGAACAAGGCCGCTTCAAAACCCGGCAGCAGGTTGCCATCGCCCACCTTGAAGGTCGCCGGGGATTTGTCGAACGTGCTGTCGACCGTGTCGCCATTCTCCAGGCGCAATGCGAAATGCAAGGTGACTTCCGTGTTCTGGCCGATGCGTTGTTCAGCCAATACCTGATCAGTCATGAACGGTCTCTCCGGTTTTCTTACTTTTGAACATATCGAGTGCCAGCATGATTGCACCGACGGTGATGGCGCTGTCGGCAAAATTGAACGCGGGGAAGTACCAGCGGTTCTGCCAATGCACCAGAATGAAGTCGATCACATGGCCCAGGGCGATGCGGTCGTACAGGTTGCCCAGCGCGCCACCCAGCACCAGCGCCAAGGCGATGGCCAGCCAGGTGTCATCGCGCCCCAGGCGCTTGAGCCAGACCACCAGCACCGCACTGACCACCACGGCGATCAGGGCGAACAACCAGCGCTGCCAGCCGCCGCCATCGGCCAGGAAGCTGAACGCCGCGCCGGTGTTATAGGCCAGCGTCCAGCTGAAGTAATCCGGGATCACCACGATCTGCTGGAACATCTCCAGGGAGCCCTCGAAGTGAGCCTTGCTGACCTGGTCGATGACCAGGACCAGCACGCTCAATACGAGCCAGCCAAGACGTCCGAAACGACTGGCATTAGGCATAGTGACGAACCTCGCCGGCACCGCTGATGTTGTCGACGCAACGACCGCAGATTTCCGGATGCTCAGGGTTCACGCCGACATCTTCACGGCAGTGCCAGCAACGGGCGCACTTGGGGAAGGCCGACTTGACGACTTTGAGCTTCAGGCCAGGCACTTCGGTGGCCACGGCGTCCGCCGGGGCCTGGGCGAATGGCGCCAGGCTCGCGGTGGAGGTGATCAGCACGAAGCGCAGTTCGTTGCTCAGCTTGGCCAGGTCGGCGCTCAGGCCTTCCTCGGCAAACAGGGTGACTTCGGCTTGCAGGTTGCCACCGACGGCCTTGGCCGCGCGCTGCACTTCCAGCTCCTTGTTCACGGCCACTTTCACCGCCATCACGCCGTCCCAGTACTCGCGGCCCAGTTCGAAGTCGGCCGGCAGTTCGGTCAGGCCTTCGTACCAAGTGTTGAGCATCACCGATTCGTTGCGCTCGCCCGGCAGGTATTCCCACAGTTCGTCGGCGGTGAAGGCCAGGATCGGTGCGATCCAGCGCACCAGCGCTTCGGAGATGTGGTACAGCGCGGTCTGCGCCGAGCGGCGCGCCTTGCTGTTGACGCCGGTGGTGTACTGGCGATCCTTGATGATGTCGAGGTAGAAACCGCCCAGCTCCTGCACGCAGAAGTTGTGGATCTTCGAGTAGACGTTCCAGAAGCGGTATTCGCCGTAGTGCTCTTGCAACTCGCGCTGCAGCAACAGGGTACGGTCCACGGCCCAACGGTCCAGGGCGAGCATGTCCTCGGCCGGCAGGATGTCGGTGGCCGGGTTGAAACCGGTCAGGTTCGACAGCATGAAGCGTGCGGTATTGCGGATACGGCGGTAGGCATCGGCGCTACGCTGCAGGATCTGCTCCGACACGGCCATCTCGCCCGAATAATCGGTCGAGGCCACCCACAGACGCATGATGTCGGCGCCCAGGGTGTCGTTGACCTTTTGCGGCGCGATCACGTTGCCCAAGGACTTGGACATCTTGCGGCCGTTTTCGTCGACGGTGAAACCGTGGGTCAGCAGTTCGCGGTACGGTGCGTGGTCGTCGATGGCGCAACCGGTCAAAAGCGACGAGTGGAACCAGCCACGGTGCTGGTCCGAACCTTCCAGGTACAGGTCGGCGCGCGGGCCGGCTGCATGACCCATCGGGTGCGAACCGCGCAGCACGTGCCAATGGGTGGTGCCGGAGTCGAACCACACGTCGAGGGTGTCGCTGATCTTGTCGTACAGCGGCGCTTCGTCGCCCAACAGCTCGACGGCGTCCAGCTTGAACCAGGCTTCGATGCCTTCCTGCTCAACGCGCTGGGCCACGACTTCCATCAGCTCGACGGTACGCGGGTGCAGCTCGCCGCTTTCCTTGTTGAGGAAGAACGGGATCGGCACGCCCCAGTTGCGCTGGCGGGAGATGCACCAGTCCGGACGGTTGGCGATCATCGAGTGCAGGCGCGCCTGGCCCCAGGCCGGGACGAACTTGGTGTCTTCGATGGCTTTGATCGCACGGTTGCGCAGGGTGTCGCCGCTGGCCGGTTCTTTATCCATGCCGATGAACCACTGCGCGGTGGCGCGGTAGATCAGCGGGGTCTTGTGGCGCCAGCAGTGCATGTAGCTGTGCTTGATGGTCTCGGTGTGCAGCAGCGCGCCGACTTCCGACAGCTTGTCGATGATCGGCTGGTTGGCCTTGAAGATGAACTGGCCACCGAAGAATTCCAGGGACGGCGCATAAACACCGTTGCTCTGCACCGGGTTCAAGATGTCGTCGTTGACCATGCCGTAGGCCTTGCAGGTCACGAAGTCGTCTACGCCGTAAGCAGGCGCGGAGTGAACGACGCCGGTGCCGGCGCCCAGTTCAACGTAGTCAGCCAGGTACACTGGCGACAGGCGGTCGTAGAACGGGTGACGGAAGTTGATCAGTTCCAGCGCGGAACCGGTGGTGGTGGCGATCACCGAACCTTCCAGCGCGTAACGCGCCAGGCAGGCTTCGACCATCTCTTCGGCCAGCACCAGCAGGCGATCACCGACATCCACCAGGGCGTAGGTGAATTCCGGGTGGACGTTCAGCGCCTGGTTGGCGGGGATGGTCCACGGGGTAGTGGTCCAGATCACGATGGCGGCTGGCTTGGCCAGGCTTGCCAGGCCAAAGGCCGCGGCCAGCTTGGCGTCGTCGGCAATCGGGAAGGCCACGTCGATGGTCGAGGACTTCTTGTCTTCGTACTCGACTTCCGCTTCAGCCAGGGCCGAACCGCAGTCGAAGCACCAGTTCACGGGCTTGAGGCCCTTGAACACGAAACCGCCCTTGACGATTTCGGCCAAGGCGCGGATTTCACCGGCCTCGTTCTTGAAGTCCATGGTCTTGTAGGGATTGGCCCAGTCGCCCAGGACACCCAGGCGGATGAACTCGGACTTCTGCCCTTCGATCTGCTCGGTGGCGTAGGCACGGCACAGTTCGCGGGTTTTATCGGCGCCCAGGTTCTTGCCGTGGGTCACTTCGACTTTGTGTTCGATCGGCAGGCCGTGGCAATCCCAACCCGGGACATACGGCGCGTCGAAGCCCGACAGGGTCTTCGAGCGGACGATCATGTCCTTGAGAATCTTGTTCAGCGCATGACCGATGTGAATCGTGCCGTTGGCATAAGGAGGGCCGTCGTGCAGGACGAATTTCGGACGATCCTTGCCAATTTCGCGCAACTTTCCGTACAGGCCAATACTGTCCCAGCGCTGCAGGATCTGCGGTTCGCGCTGTGGCAGGCCGGCCTTCATTGGGAAGGCGGTGTCCGGAAGGTTTAGCGTGGCTTTATAGTCGGTCATTTAAGGCTCTTCGGTTAGCGATGGGCGCTAGGTGCGGCTAGGGCACGGGCGGCGGCGACATCCGCATTGATCGCCGTTTTCAACGCCTCGAGGGAGGCGAAACGCTGCTCTTCACGCAGCTTTTGGTGGAAAACCACCGTCAAACGCCGGTCATACAGATCACCGGCAAAATCCAAAAGGTGAACCTCCAGGTGGGCCTTGCCATCACCTGCAACCGTGGGCCTGACGCCTATATTGGCGACTCCCGGCCACGATTGGCCGTCGATGTCGACGCTCACCAGGTAAACCCCGGTCAGCGGCACACGACGGCGCTTGAGCTGCACGTTGGCGGTTGGCGTGCCCAGTTGGCGCGCCAGCTTCTGGCCGTGCAATACCCGCCCGGCAATGCGGAACGGGCGACCGAGCAAACGCTCGGCCAAGGCGAAGTCGGCAGCGGCCAGGGCATTACGCACCTGGGTACTGCTCACGCGCAGGCCGTCCAGTTCGACGGTTTGCGCGGCTTCGACGGTAAAACCCTGGGTTACGCCGGCGTGCTGCAGAAAATCGAAATCGCCGACCCGATCACAGCCGAAACGGAAGTCGTCGCCGACCTCCAGGTGCTGTACGCCCAAGCCATCCACCAGGATACGGTCGACGAACTCGGCGGCGCTGAGGCTGCGCAAACGCTGGTTGAAGGCCAGGCACAGCACACGGTCCACGCCCTCCTCGGCCAACAGTTGCAGCTTGTCGCGCAAGCGGGCCAGGCGCGCTGGCGCCGTTTCCGGGGTAAAGAATTCCCGCGGCTGTGGCTCAAAAATCACCACGCAGCTGGGCACGCCCAACTCGACCGCGCGCTCGCGCAGCCGGGCCAGGATAGCCTGGTGGCCACGGTGTACACCGTCAAAGTTGCCAATAGTGGCGACGCAGCCCCGATGCTGGGGGCGCAGGTTGTGGAGACCTCGAACCAGCTGCATAACGCGCTTCTTGCTCATAAAGTGGTCGATTATAACCACACCCGGCCCCGGATCACAGGCAACAGCGCAGGGCAAAATGGATGGAATCGATAAAACACCGGTTTTATCGCGGCAAACTCGCTAACCCAGCGCCTTGCGATTGAAATCCCGCAGGCGGAAACCTTGCAGCAGCAACATCCCGAAGTACACCACCACGCCCGCCACCACCAGCACGCCCAGGCGCAAGAAACGCTCGAGCATATGGCCTTGATCCCAGGCCGGCATGAAGTGCATCAGGCCCAGCAATACCGCCGACATCATCGCCACCGCCACCAGCAGCTTGAGGGCAAACATGCCCCAGCCAGGCTGCGGCTGGAACATCTGCTGTTTGCGCAGTTGGTAAAACAGCAGGCCGGCATTGATACAGGCACCGGCGCTGATGGCCAGGGCCAGGCCGGCATGCGCCAGCGGGCCGATGAACACCAGGTTGAGCAGTTGCGTGACGACCAGCGTGAAGATCGCAATCTTCACCGGCGTGCGGATGTTTTGCTGGGCGTAGAACCCCGGCGCCAGCACTTTTATCACGATAATCCCAAGCAGACCGACCGAGTAAGCGATCAGCGCGTGCTGAGTCATCAAGGCATCGTGTGCGCCGAATTGCCCGTACTGGAACAACGACACCGTGAGTGGCTCGGCGAGGATTCCCAGGGCCAGCGAGCACGGCAACACCAGCACGAAGCACAGGCGCAGGCCCCAATCGAGAATGCGCGAGTATTCATGGCGGTCCTTGCTCGCGTAAGTACGCGCCAGCGTCGGCAGCAGAATCGTGCCCAAGGCCACGCCGAGGACGCCGGACGGCAGCTCCATCAAGCGATCGGCGTAGTACATCCACGACACCGAACCGGACACCAGCAATGAGGCGAACGCGGTGTTGATGATCAGCGAAATCTGGCTGACCGACACCCCGAGGATCGCCGGCAGCATATTGCGCATCACGCGCCAGACGCCGGTGTCCTTGAGGTTCAGGCGCGGCAACACGAGCATGCCGATCTTTTTCAGGTGCGGCAGTTGGTAGAGCAATTGCGCCAGGCCGCCGGCCAGGACGGCCCAGCCCAGGGCCATGACCGGCGGATCGAAGTAGGGCGTGAGGAACAGCGCGAAAATAATCATGCTGACGTTAAGCAGGGTCGGCACGAACGCCGGCACCGAGAAACGGTTCCAGGTATTGAGGATGGCGCCAGCCAGGGATGACAGGGAAATCAGCAATATGTAGGGGAAAGTCACCCGCAGCAGATCGGTGGTCAGCGCGAATTTTTCCGGCGTATTGGCAAAACCAGGCGCCGTGGCCCAGATCACCCACGGCGCGGCGAGCATGCCGATCACAGTCACCAGCATCAGCACCAGGGTCAGCAAGCCCGAGACATAGGCAATGAATGTGCGGGTCGCCTCCTCGCCCTGCTGCGTCTTGTATTCCGCCAGAATCGGCACGAACGCCTGGGAAAACGCGCCCTCGGCGAAGATCCGCCGCAACAGGTTGGGCAGTTTAAAGGCAATGAAGAACGCATCCGTGGCCATGCTGGCGCCGAAAATGCGTGCCAACAAGGTGTCACGCACAAACCCCAATACCCGGGAAATCATCGTGATTGAGCTGACGGCAGCCAACGATTTGAGCAGATTCATTGAAAGAGTTTGCGCCTATAGATAAAGAGCAGGCGAACTACGCGCCTACTTATGCGATACTGCGCGCCTGCAACAGCACAGCGCCAAAGCTCGCGAGTTTACAGGTCAAGCGCCGAAAATAAATCCCCCGCCTCTTCAGATCGACCACTCAGCAGTTCGCATCAACCGCCCTTGACAACCCATCAACTCATCGGCATGATTCGCGGCCTATTTTGTTTGCTATTTCCTAAAAAGTCTTTCGAGGAGCTCGACGGTGGCCAACACACCTTCCGCCAAAAAACGTGCAAAACAGGCTGAGAAGCGTCGCAGCCACAACGCCAGCCTGCGTTCCATGGTTCGTACCTACATCAAGAATGTAGTTAAGGCCATTGACGCAAAAGACGCTGAAAAAGCTCAAGCTGCTTACGTTCTGGCTGTGCCAGTTATCGACCGTATGGCCGATAAAGGCATCATCCACAAGAACAAAGCTGCTCGCCATAAAGGTCGCCTGAACGGCCACATCAAGGCTCTGAACCTTGCTGCTGCAGCCTAAGCGATAAACTGCCACGCAGGTTTACCTGCGTAACAGTTAAGAAATGCCCCGTACCGAAAGGTCCGGGGCATTTTTGTTTGGGCGCCATACATCTTTATTGCACGCACAAAAAAACGCCCCGAACCAGTCGGGGCGTTTTTGCTACCACCTGATCAAAACATCGATCAATGGTGATGACCGCCTTCACCGTGGACGTGGCCGTGAGCGACTTCTTCCTGGGAAGCGTCGCGGATGGCAACGATCTTCACTTGGAAGTTCAGGCGCTGGCCTGCCAGAGGGTGGTTACCGTCGACAGTGACGTCGTCGCCGTCCAGATCACGGATGGTGACGATCTGCATTTGGCCGTCCGGCGCGGAAGCGTGGAACTGCATGCCCACTTCCAGTTCGTCGACACCTTCGAACATGCTGCGGCTCAGGGTGCTGACCAGTTCGGCGGAGTATTCGCCGTAAGCTTCCTCAGGTTCTATGGCAACCTTCAGTTCATCACCAACTTGCTTGCCTTCCAGGGCTTTTTCCAGGCCCGGGATAATGTTGCCTGCGCCTTGCAGGTAGACCAGCGGCGCGCCGCCGGCTGAGCTGTCGATGACCTCACCAGCGTCGTTGGTCAGGGTATAGTCGATGGAGACAGCCTTGTTAGCGGCGATCGTCATGGGGCGAGACCTTTTGCATAAGAATGAAGAACGGACAAGTCTAAACAAGGATTTGCCCGAAAGCGAACAGAACCCGGACGGACGGGACCAATCAACGGCCGTCGTCATCATCGGATTCCACCAGGACGACGACCGGCACTGGGTTGCCGAGCTGTCCTGCGGCCACACCCAGCACCTGCGCCACCAGCCGCCCTGGCAATCGCGCGCCTGGGTGCTCGACCCCGCACGCCGCCTGGAAAAAATAGGCCAGCCCTTTGCCTGCGGCTGGTGTGCGCAGGAGCGCGAATAACGATAACCTTGGCGCCTGATTCCCGGTAGGCACTCAACCATAGAGCGCCACCGAAGCCATGCACCTCCAGAGAATTCGCATGCAGACTTTTTTTATCGCGCCCACCGATTTTGGTGTGGGTCTGACCTCTATCAGCCTTGGGCTGGTCCGCACCCTTGAACGTGCCGGGTTGAAAGTCGGCTTCTTCAAACCGATTGCCCAGCCGCACCCCGGCGACACCGGCCCCGAACGCTCCACCGAGCTGGTCGCGCGCACCCACGGCCTCAAACCGCCGCAGCCCCTGGGCCTGGCCCATGTCGAGCGGATGCTCGGCGACGGCCAGCTCGACGAGTTGCTCGAAGAAATCATCACCCTGTATCAGCAGGCCGCCGTGGGCAAGGACGTGCTGATCGTCGAAGGCATGGTGCCGACCCGCAGCGCCAGCTATGCGGCGCGGGTCAACCTGCACCTGGCCAAGAGCCTGGACGCGGAAGTGATCCTGGTCTCGGCGCCGGAAAACGAAGTGCTCACCGAACTCTCCGGCCGCGTGGAGCTGCAGGCCCAACTGTTCGGCGGCCCGAAGGACCCGAAAGTGCTCGGCGTGATCCTCAACAAGGTACGCACCGATGAAAGCATGGAGGCCTTCTCGGCGCGCCTCAAGGAGCATTCGCCGTTGCTGCGCAGCGGGGATTTCCGCCTGCTCGGCTGCATTCCTTTCCAGCCCGAACTCAACGCGCCGCGCACCCGTGACGTCGCCGACCTGATGAGCGCGCAGATCCTCAACGCCGGGGATTACGAAACCCGGCGCATGACCAAGATCATCATCTGCGCCCGCACCATGCGCAACACCGTGGAACTGCTCAAGCCGGGCGTGCTGGTGGTGACACCGGGTGACCGCGACGACATCATCCTCGCCGTCAGCCTGGCGGCGATCAACGGCGTGCCCCTGGCCGGCCTGCTGCTGACCAGCGACACCCTGCCCGACCCGCGCATCATGGACCTCTGCCGAGGCGCGTTCCAGGCCGGGCTGCCGGTGCTGTCGGTGAGTACCGGTTCCTACGAGACCGCGAACCTGCTCAACAACCTGAACAAGGAAATCCCCATCGATGACCGTGAGCGCGCCGAGATCATCACCGATTTCGTCGCCAGCCACCTCGATGCGCGCTGGCTGCACCAACGCTGCGGCACGCCACGGGAGATGCGCCTGTCGCCGGCAGTGTTCCGCTACCAGTTGATCCAACGCGCCCAGGCCGCCAACAAGCGCATCGTCCTGCCCGAAGGCAGCGAGCCGTTGACCGTGCAAGCCGCCGCGATCTGCCAGGCCCGCGGCATTGCCCGCTGCGTGTTGCTGGCCAAGCCGGCGGACGTCGAAGCGGTCGCCCGCGCCCAGGGCATCGAATTGCCCGAAGGCCTGGAGATTCTCGATCCGGACCTGATCCGCGAGCGTTATGTCGAACCGATGGTCGCGTTGCGCAAAAGCAAGAGCCTCAACGCGCCGATGGCCGAACAGCAGCTCGAAGACACCGTGGTGATCGCGACCATGATGCTCGCCCTGGATGAAGTCGACGGCCTGGTCTCCGGCGTTATCCACTCCACCGCGAACACCATCCGCCCGGCCCTGCAACTGATCAAGACCGCGCCGGGCTGCACCCTGGTGTCGTCGGTGTTCTTCATGCTGTTCCCCGAACAGGTGCTGGTGTACGGCGACTGTGTGATGAACCCGCACCCGAGCGCCGTCGAACTGGCGGAAATCGCCCTGCAGAGCGCCGATTCGGCGGCCGCGTTCGGTATCACCCCACGGGTGGCGATGATCAGCTATTCCAGCGGTGAGTCGGCCAGCGGCGAAGAGGTGGAAAAGGTCCGCGAAGCCACCCTGCTCGCCCATGAACAGCAAAGTTCGCTGCTGATCGACGGCCCGTTGCAATACGATGCCGCCGCCAACGAAACCGTCGCCCGGCAACTGGCGCCCAACAGCCTGGTGGCGGGCAAGGCCACGGTCTTCGTGTTCCCCGACCTGAACACCGGCAATACCACCCACAAGGCGGTACAACGCAGCGCCGATTGCGTCAGCCTCGGGCCGATGCTCCAGGGCCTGCGCAAACCGGTGAACGACCTGCCGCGCGGCGCCCAGGTCGACGACATTGTGTACACCATCGCCCTGACCGCGATTCAAGCCGCCAACCGACCTATGGATATCTAAATGCTGGATTTTCTACCTGCCGCCGTGCGCGGGGTAATCGCGTCGTTGCTGCTGGCGCTGAACACGATCCTGCTGTGTTCGTTCCTGTTCATCGTCGCACTGTTCAAGGCCCTGCCGTTCGCCAAACGTTTCAGCGAATGGCTGATGAACCACACCCATGAAGCCTGGATCAGCAACAACAAGGCGTGGATGAACCTGGTACGGCGCACCCGCTGGCACCTCAAAGGCCTGGAAGGGCTGGACTACCAGCACTCTTATCTGGTGACCAGCAACCACCAGAGCTGGGTCGACATCATGGTCCTGCAATACGTGCTCAATCGCCGCATTCGCCCGCTGAAGTTCTTTCTCAAGCAGGAACTGATCTGGGTGCCGGTGATTGGCCTGGCCTGGTGGGCGTTGGGCTTTCCGTTCATGAAGCGCTACTCCAAGGCCTACTTGGAAAAACACCCGGAGAAGAAAGGCAAGGACCTGGAAACCACCCGCAAGACCTGCGCTAAGTTTCG
Source organism: Pseudomonas sp. Pse79 (assembly GCF_024519615.1). Lineage (NCBI taxonomy): Bacteria > Pseudomonadati > Pseudomonadota > Gammaproteobacteria > Pseudomonadales > Pseudomonadaceae > Pseudomonas > Pseudomonas sp. Pse79. The sequence continues at coordinate 132,958 of NZ_JALJRR010000014.1, read as the reverse complement.
CGCCAACCCTGTGGGCATTTTCAACTTTGCCGAAGGCACGCGGTTTACCGTCGGCAAGCATGCGCAGCAGAAGTCGCCGTTTCGCTACCTGCTCAAGCCCAAGGCTGGCGGTATCGCGTTTGTGCTGGATGCCATGGGTGAGCAGCTCAAGTCATTGGTCAATGTGACCATCCACTACCCCGCCGGGCGCCCAGGCTACTGGGACTTGTTGTGTGGGAATGTGCAGGACGTGGTGGTGCAGTTCGAAGAGGTGCAGATTCCGGCCGAGTTCATTGGCAAGAATTATGAGCAGGATAGCGAGTATCGGCTGGCGTTCCAGGCCTGGATCAACCGGTTGTGGGAAGACAAGGACGCGCTGCTGAAACAGTTGCACACCGACTACCCAGGCCGCCACTGATCAAAAGGTGGGAGGGGGCTTGCCCCCGATAGCGGTGGTTCAGTCACCCGATGCTCTGACTGACACTCTGCAATCGGGGGCAAGCCCCCTCCCACATTCAACCGAGACGTTCTTGAGCATGTAAAAAGCCCGCCACCGAGTGATCGGTGGCGGGCTTTTTGTGGTGGCAAGGTTTATATCGCACCAAACACCGGCCGACTTGTTACTCGCAGAAACAAGTTCAACAGAAACCGCTATCCATTAAACACCACTCAGGCAATGCGCCCTCAGGTGGGCGCCAGACGCATGAATCAAGTGTCTACGCAGAATGCAATACCATCAGAAAACTTACGGAACCAACTTCATGAACATCTCGCCGACATCCGCACCCTATGTTCCATATTCGCTGCCCTCACTTCTAGTTAGTCGACTTCACCCAGGACGTGACCAGTCGACACCGGATGTCTACAGCAAGACATACGAAGACGGCAATCTAACGATCAGCGCAGATTACGATCTCCAGGAAGCCAATACTCCAGGCATACCTAAACGCGTCACCATTAATACGGGTAACGAAAACGACCGCATTCACATTCGCCTGGGCAGTGACAATAAGGTTACGGCAGATATCAACGGGGAAAGTTACCCGTTAAATCTGGAGAACGAAAAGGCCTTAAAAACACTCCTTATCAAAACCAACGGCGGCAACGACCGGGTCACTGTAGATGAAGACGTAAAAAACACCGTTGCGATCTACACCGGAGACGGTGACGATCACGTCAAGAGCGGAGGCGGCCTAACATTCGCATACCTGGGTAACGGTGATGATGAAGCGTCCTTGGGGAGTGGCGGGGGCATGCTTGAAGGACAAGGCGGCAACGACTTTCTGACCGGGGGACTAAGTCGGTATAACTCACTTGACGGCGGTGCCGGCAACAACATCATGAGGAGCGGAACAGGTGGTGGCCCCGATCAGGCGACTCATATCGCTGGCCGCGGGGACCGCGACACAATGACCTCACTTTCCGGAAGGTTCTCTATCACCAGTAGTGGCGGAGCCTCCTTCATCACCACCGAAGGCAAGGGCGACATTCGTATAGGCGGAGGCAAAAACACCATCAATACCACCTCGGAAGCAACCCTCTCAGAAAAAAGAGACAGTGACGTAATCACCCAAACTGATGTCCCTGCTCGCGAAGAAATTTAACCCTCAGACACACTAAAAAGCCCGTCGCGATTCACACGCTGACGGGCTTTTTTGCAGCTTGACGCTTAACGCTTAACGCTTAACGCTTATCAGCACGCCTATATCGCGCCGCGCTGACGCAACAGCTCCAGCACTTGCTTGACGCTGTCTTCCAGCGACAGGGCCTGGGTGTCGATCACCAGATCGGCATTCAACGGCACGTCGTAGGGGAAGGACTCGCCAGGGATGTTATCCCCACCGGCCGCGTACAAGCCTTGTGGATCGCGCTCGGCGCACACCAGCGGCGAAGCCTGCACGTAGACCGTCAGCAAGCGGTCGGCACCGATCAGTGCCTTGGCCTGTTCACGCCCTTCGGCATCCGGCGCAACGAACGCGGCCAGGGTCAGCAGGCCGGCTTCGTTGAACTGGCGCGCGACGTGAGCCGCACGACGCCAGTTCTCGGTACGCCCGACGCGATCCTGCGGCAAGCCTTTGTTCAGGTCGTGGCGCAGGTTCTGGCCATCCAGTACAAACACCGCGCGGCCCATGTCGAACAACTTGCGTTCAACCGCATAGGCCAGGGTGCTTTTGCCGGCGCCCGACAAGCCGCTGAACAACACGGTGGCCGGCTGCTGGCCGAAGCGCTGGGCGCGCTCTTCGGTGGCCACATGGGCCAACTTGCCGTGCTGCGCGGCGCTGCCGTGGCTGACCGGCGGCGCGATGATCATGCCCGCGGCCACGGTGCCATTGGTCAAGCGGTCGATGACGATGAACGCGCCGGTGGTGCGGTTGCTCGCGTAACCGTCCAGGGCGATGGCGGCGTCGAGGCTGACCTTGACCCGGCCGATTTCGTTCAACTGCAGCGAACTCGCCGGGCCTTCGGCCAGGGTGTTCACGTCCACGCGATGCACGATGCTGGTGATGGAACCCGGCACGTAGCTGGTGGCGCGCTTGATGTCGTATTTCTTGCCCGGCAGCATCGGCTCTTCGGCCATCCACACCAGCATGGCGTCGAAGGCGTCGGTCACTTGCGGCACGTTGTCGGCATGCACCAGCAGGTCGCCACGGGAGATGTCGATCTCGTCTTCCATGGTCAGGGTCACGGCCTGGCCGGGACCGGCGTGTTCCAGTTCACCGTCGAAGGTGACGATGGATTTGACGCGGCTGCTCTTGCCCGACGGCAGCACCACGACTTCGTCGCCCTTGTGGACGATGCCGCTGGCCAGGGTGCCGGCGAAACCGCGGAAGTTCAGGTTCGGACGGTTGACGTACTGCACCGGGAAACGCAGGTCGGTGTAGTTGCGGTCGTTGGCGATCTCGACGGTCTCGAGGATCTCCATCAGCGACTGGCCGGTGTACCACGGCGAACGCTCGCTCTTGTTCACCACGTTGTCGCCCTTGAGCGCCGACATCGGCACGAACGCCATGGTGCTCGGCTTGAAGGCGATACCGTCGGCGAACTTCAGGTAGTCGGCCTTGATCTGCTCGAATACGCCTTCGTCGAAGCCGTTGAGGTCCATCTTGTTGATGGCGACCACGATGTGCTTGATGCCCAGCAACGAGGCAATGAAGCTGTGGCGACGGGTCTGGGTCTGCACGCCGTAGCGCGCGTCGACCAGGATGATCGCCAGGTCACAGGTGGACGCACCGGTGGCCATGTTGCGGGTGTACTGCTCATGGCCGGGGGTGTCGGCAATGATGAATTTACGCTTGGCGGTGGAGAAGTAGCGGTAGGCGACATCGATGGTGATGCCTTGCTCGCGCTCGGCCTGCAGGCCGTCGACCAGCAGAGCCAGGTCGATGTCGTCACCGGTGGTGCCGACCTTCTTCGAATCGCGGGTGATGGCTTCCAGGTGATCTTCGTAGATCATCTTGGAGTCGTGCAGCAGGCGCCCGATCAGGGTGCTCTTGCCGTCGTCGACGTTGCCGCAGGTCAGGAAGCGCAACATTTCCTTGCGCTCGTGCTGGCCCAGGTAAGCGAGGATGTCCTCGCTGATCAAATCAGATTGATGCGACATGACAACCCCTTAGAAATAGCCTTGACGTTTTTTATCTTCCATCGAGCCGGCACCATCGTGGTCGATGACCCGGCCCTGGCGCTCGGAAGTTCGCGTCAGGAGCATTTCCTGAATGATGTCCGTCAGCGTCTCCGCTTCGGACTCCACCGCGCCCGTCAACGGGTAGCAGCCAAGGGTACGGAAACGGACTTTCTTTTTGACGATACGGGCTTTGTCTTCGTCGGACAGGTGCTCGAGGATGCGGTCGTCGTCGATCATGATCAACGTGCCGTTCTTCTCGATCACATCGCGCTCGGCGGCGAAGTACAGCGGCACGATCGGGATGCCTTCCAGGTAGATGTACTGCCAGATGTCCAGTTCGGTCCAGTTGGACAGCGGGAACACACGGATCGACTCGCCCTTGTTGACGTTGCCGTTGTAGACGTCCCACAGCTCCGGGCGCTGGTTTTTCGGGTCCCAGCGGTGCTTGCTGTCGCGGAACGAGTACACGCGCTCTTTGGCACGGGATTTCTCTTCATCGCGACGGGCACCGCCGAAGGCTGCGTCGAAACCATACTTGTCCAGAGCCTGCTTGAGGCCTTCGGTCTTCATGATGTCGGTGTGCTTGGCGCTGCCGTGGGTGAACGGGTTGATGCCCTGCGCCACACCGTCCGGGTTGACGTGGGTGATCAGGTCCAGGCCCAGTTCTTCAACCATGCGGTCGCGGAACGTGTACATCTCCTGGAATTTCCACTGGGTGTCGACGTGCATCACCGGGAACGGCAGCTTGCCCGGGAAGAACGCCTTGCGTGCCAGGTGCAGCATCACGGCGGAGTCTTTACCGATCGAGTAGAGCATCACCGGGTTGTCGAACTCGGCGGCGACCTCGCGGATGATGTGGATGCTTTCCGCCTCCAGCTGTTTCAGATGCGTCAGTTTGTCGACCATGGCTACTCACGGAAAAACGATCTTATGGACGGCCAGCGGGCCGTGTTCGAGCGAGGCATGCTAGCACAGCACCTGCTTCTATTCAGGGCGCCGACTAGATCGAAACGGTATATGGATATGCCCCGAGGTTTGGCGGCGATGGGCGGCCGAACCCTCCCAAAGGTGGGAGGGTGGTGTGCGTTAGATCGGGTTGGGACAATCGATGAACAAATGCTCCAGGGCGAAACGCCGCGCCAGGTAATCGCCCAACGCCTGCACACCGTAACGCTCGGTGGCGTGATGGCCGGCGGCGATAAAACTGATGTCGTTTTCGCGGGCGCTGTGGAAGGTCTGTTCGGAGGCTTCGCCGCTCAGGTACAGGTCGACGCCGGCCGCAATCGCCTGGTCGATGTAACCCTGGCCACCGCCGGTACACCAGCCGACGCGGCGGATCATCTCGCTGCCTTCGATCAGCAGCGGCTCGCGCCCCAACACGCTCTGCACGCGGTGGGCGAAGTCACGCGGCGACAGCGGCTCGGCGAGGGAGCCGACCAGCCCGACGATCTTGAGGTCGGCCGGGTCCAGCGGGCCTTCGACGGTGATGTCCAACTGCCGAGCAAGCTGTACGTTGTTGCCGACCTCGGCGTGCAGGTCCAGCGGCAGGTGGTAGGCCAGCAGGCTGATGTCGTGCTTGAGCAGGGTCTTCAGACGGCGCTGCTTCATGCCGGTGATGCACGGGTTCTCGCCCTTCCAGAAATAACCGTGGTGGACCAGCACCAGGTCGGCCTGGGCTTCGACGGCGGCGTCGAGCAATGCCTGGCTGGCGGTGACGCCGCTGACGATACGCATCACCTGCGGGCGCCCCTCGACCTGCAGGCCGTTGGGGCAGTAATCGGCAATTTTTGCGCTGCCAAGGTAGCGGTCCGCTTCCTCGACGAGGGTGCTCAAAGCAACGGCCATAAAAGACTCCTAAATATCCCGTTCCGAGGCGCTCGCAGCCTCGTATAATGCGCGACATTATGGGCGCTCCCCCGCCCCCTGCAACCTGTCAGGACTTACTTGATGCTCAAGGCACTGCGTTTTTTTGGATGGCCATTGCTGGCTGGCGTGCTGATCGCGATGATGATTATTCAGCGTTACCCCCAGTGGGTGGGCTTACCGAGCCTTGATGTGAACCTGCAACAGGCCCCGCAAACCAATACGATGGTGCAAGGCCCGGTGACCTACGCCGACGCCGTGGTCATCGCCGCCCCTGCGGTGGTCAACCTGTACACCACCAAGGTCGTCAACAAGCCGGCGCACCCGCTGTTCGAAGACCCGCAGTTCCGCCGCTATTTCGGCGACAACAGCCCCAAGCAGCGACGCATGGAATCCAGCCTGGGGTCCGGGGTGATCATGAGCCCGGAAGGCTACATCCTCACCAACAACCACGTGACCACCGGTGCCGACCAGATTGTGGTAGCCCTGCGCGACGGCCGCGAAACCCTGGCCCGCGTGGTCGGCAGCGACCCGGAAACCGACCTCGCGGTATTGAAGATCGACCTGAAAAACCTGCCCGCGATCACCATCGGCCGCTCCGAAGGGTTGCGGGTCGGCGATGTCGCGCTGGCCATCGGCAACCCGTTCGGCGTCGGCCAGACGGTCACCATGGGCATCATCAGCGCCACCGGGCGTAACCAGTTGGGCCTCAACAGCTACGAAGACTTCATCCAGACCGACGCCGCGATCAACCCGGGCAACTCCGGCGGCGCGCTGGTGGATGCCAACGGCAACCTGACCGGCATCAACACGGCGATTTTCTCCAAGTCCGGCGGCTCCCAGGGCATCGGTTTCGCGATCCCGGTCAAGCTGGCGATGGAAGTGATGAAGTCGATCATCGAGCACGGCCAGGTGATCCGTGGCTGGCTGGGGATCGAAGTGCAGCCGCTGAGCAAGGAACTGGCCGAGTCGTTTGGCCTGACCGGGCGCCCGGGCATCGTGGTCGCCGGGATCTTCCGCGATGGCCCGGCGCAAAAGGCCGGCCTGCAACTGGGCGATGTGATCCTCAGCATCGACGGCGAACCGGCCGGTGATGGCCGCAAGTCGATGAACCAAGTGGCGCGGATCAAACCGACCGACAAGGTCACGATCCAGGTGATGCGCAACGGTAAAGAGCTCAACCTGACGGCGGAAATCGGCCTGCGCCCACCGCCCGCGCCGGTGACGGAAGAGGAATAACCCGCGTACTCCAGGTGCCCGTTCGCGGGCACCTGTAAGCACATATTTCAGAACCGAACCGCTGACATAATGACATGTTATATTGTTTCAATATCGCTATTGGAACGCTCTATCATGTTGCCTCGCACGTTTCCCCCCTTGGCCGGCCTGGCCTTGGGTTTGCTGCTGGACCCCGCCTGCGCCGAAGACACCCGCATTGAACTGGACGCCATCAGCGTCACCACCGACGCCTACGAATCCGCCACCGGCCCGGTCAACGGCTATCGCGCCACCCGCTCCGCCAGCGCAACCAAGACCGACACCGCGCTGCGTGACATCCCGCAATCCATCAGCGTGATTCCCGCCAATGTGCTCAACGACCTGGGCAGCACCGACGTGGAACGCGCCCTGGAATTTGCCGGCGGCGTCTCCAAGCAGAACAACTTCGGCGGCCTCACCCTCTACGAATACAGCGTGCGCGGCTTCACCACGTCGGAGTTCTACCAGGACGGCTTCAGCGCCAACCGCGGTTACCCGAGCACGCCGGACGCCGCCAATCTCGAACGCATCGAAGTGCTCAAAGGCCCCGCCGCCAGCCTGTACGGGCGCGGCGATCCCGGCGGCACGGTGAATATCGTCACCAAGAAACCCCAGCCCGACGCGTTCACCACCCTGCAAACCAGCGCCGGCAGTTGGGACCGCTATCGCACCGCGCTGGACGTGAACACCCCGCTCGACAGCGAAGGGCAACTGCTGACACGGGTCAATCTGGCGGTGGAAGACAACCATAGTTTCCGCGATCACGTAGACGCCAAGCGGGTGTTCGTCGCGCCGTCCTTCAGCTGGCAACTGGCCCCCGACACGCACCTGCTGGTGGAAAGCGAATTCGTGCGCCACCGCTCCACCTTCGACCGCGGCATCGTCGCGCCGCGCGGCATGTCGCGCTCCACCTTCCTCGGCGAGCCCAACGACGGCGACATCAACAACCACAACAACCGCCTCCAGGCCACCCTCGAACATCACCTCAACGACACGTGGGCCCTGCGCCTGGCCAGCCATTACAAACAAGGCAGCCTGTGGGGCGACGCTTCGGAAAACCGCGCGCTGAACAGCGACGGCCACACCGTCAACCGCCGCTACCGCGAACGCTCCATGGGTTGGCACGACAGCATCACCCAACTGGAACTGCGCGGTCTGTTCGACATCGGTCGTTGGCAACATGAGCTGCTGATCGGCACCGAGTACGAGGATTACCGCAAGAAGGAACGCGTGACCGCCATCGCCGGCAGCCCCTACGCGATCGACATCTACAACCCGGTCTACGGCCAGCCCAAACCCAATGGCGAGCGCTCCGGCACTGACTTCTCCGAACAGGTAAAAAGCCAGGCACTGAACCTGCAAGACCAGATCGTCTTCACCGAACGCCTGCGCGGCATGCTCGGCGCGCGCTTCGAGCACTTCGAGCAACACACCGACGACTTCACCCGTCATCACGCCAAGAGCCGCCAGACCCACGACGCCCTGACCCAGCGCGCCGGCCTGCTCTACCAGCTCACACCTGAAGTCGGGGTGTTCGCCAACGCCTCGACCTCATTCAAGCCGAACAACGGCCTGGACGCTGGCGGCAAATCCTTCAAGCCTGAAGAGGGCGTGGGGTATGAAGTGGGGATCAAGAGCGAGCTGTTCGACGAGCGCCTCAGCGCCACCCTCGCCGCGTTCCACATCGAGAAGGAAAACGTGCTGACCGTGGACCCGGCCACCGACACCCAACGCGCCATGGGCAAGGCACGCAGCCAAGGGTTTGACCTGCAACTGAGCGGGCAACTGAGCGAGGCAGTGCGCGTGATCGGCGCGTTCGCCTACATCGATGCCGAAGTGACCAAGGGCGATAAAGCCATCCCCACCGGCAGCCGCATTCTCGGCGTGGCCAAGCGCAGCGGCAGCCTGTTGGGCGTGTATGAATTCCAGGACGGCACGTTGCGCGGTTCAGACGTGGGCGCGGCGTTCACCTATGTCGGTGATCGCTCCGGTGAAGCCGGCGGCAGTTTCGAACTGCCCGCTTATCACACCGTGGACCTGCTGGCGCATTACAAAGCCACCGACAACGTCACCGTGGGCCTGAACCTTAACAACCTGTTTGATGAAAAGTACTACGAACGCGCCTACAGCAACTATTGGGTCAGCCCCGGTGAACCGCGCAACTTCACGGTCAGCCTGACCCTCAACCTGTAACACGGTCAAACCTGTGGGAGGGGGCTTGCCCCCGATAGCGCTACAACAGTCACCTCACCCAGTGACTGGCAAACCGCTATCGGGAGCAAGCCCCTCCCACATTACAGTGCCACGGGGGCCCGCTCGCACAGGGTGTTAAGCGCCACCGCCCACTGCTCGCTGTCATTCAAGCACGGCACCAGCACCAACTCCTCGCCGCCCGCTGCGCGGAATTGCTCCCGGCCACGGTCGCCGATCTCTTCCAGCGTCTCGATGCAGTCGGCCACGAACGCCGGGCACATCACCAGCAGCTTTTTCACGCCTTGCTGGGCCAACGCTTCCAGGCGTGCCTCGGTGTAGGGTTCGATCCACTTCGCCCGGCCCAGGCGCGACTGGAATGCCACCGACCATTTGCCGTCCGGCAGCCCCATGCGTTCGGCAAAATTGCGGGCGACGCTGAAGCACTGTGCGCGGTAACACGTGGCAAGCACCTGCGGCGAAGCGTTGCGGCAGCAATCGGCATCCTTGAAGCAATGCGCGCCGGTAGGGTCGAGCTTGGTCAGATGACGCTCGGGCAGGCCGTGGAAACTCAGGAGCAGGTGGTCGTACTCCTGCGCCACGTAAGGCCGCACGCTCGCCGCCAACGCATCGAGGTACTCCGGCTGATCGTAGAACGGTTGCAGGATCGAGAACTGCACCTTGAGCTTCTTGTCGCGCACCACCCGCTGGGCTTCTTCAATCACCGTGGTCACGGTGCTGTCGGCGAACTGCGGGTACAACGGCGCCAGGGTGATTTTCTGAACGCCCTGGGCGGCCAGGCGCGTCAGGGTCGTTTCAAGGGACGGCTCGCCATAACGCATCGCCAGCTCCACCGGACCCTGGGTCCACTGCGCAGTCATTTTCTGTTGCAGGCGCTGGCTGAGCACCACCAGCGGCGAGCCTTCCTCCCACCAGATCGAGGCATAGGCATGGGCCGACTGCTCGGGACGCTTGATCAGGATCAGCGAAACCAGCAAGCGCCGCACCGGCCACGGCAGGTCGATCACGTAAGGATCCATCAGGAACTGATTGAGGTAGCTGCGCACATCGGCCACCGAAGTAGACGCCGGTGACCCCAGGTTGACCAGTAACAACGCGTGATCCGTCATGCAACATCCTATCTCTAGAGGCGGCTGGACAAGTCGTCCAAGGCCGCCTTCAACTCAGTGAACTGGAAAGTGAAACCGGCCGCCAACAGGCGTTCGGGCAAAGCTTTCTGGCCGCCCAGCAACAAACCGGACAACTCGCCCAACCCCACCTTCAACACGAAGGCCGGCATGGGCATGAACGCCGGGCGGTGCAGCACCTGGCCCAACGTCTTGGCAAACTCGCGGTTACGCACCGGGTGCGGCGCGCAGGCATTATAGGGACCGCGGGCGTCGTGCTGGTGCAGAAGAAAATCTATCAGCGCGATTTGATCGTGGATATGCACCCACGGCATCCACTGCCGACCATTCCCAATCGGCCCGCCCAGTGCCAGCTTGAACGGCAGCAACAGCCGCGACAAAAAGCCGCCCTCGGCCGCCAGCACCAGCCCGGTACGCACCAGCACCACACGAATGCCCAGGGCTTCGGCGCGCTGGGCGGTTTCTTCCCAGGCGACGCACAACTGGCTGGGGAAATCGTCCTGCACCGGGCCGCTGGCTTCGGTCAGTTCGCGCTCGCCGCCGTCGCCGTACCAGCCCACGGCAGAACCGGAAATCAACACCGCCGGTTTCTCCGCCAGGCCTTCCAGCCACACCAGCAGGGTTTCGGTCAGACTGATGCGGCTGCTCCACAGCAGCGCCTTGCGTTTATGCGTCCAGGGGCGATCGGCGATCGGCGCGCCGGCCAGATTAATGACCGCGTCCACCGGGCCGATAACCTCTTGCAGGCTAGCGACACCGCGCACCGCATCGCCACATAACCGGGCGACCTGTTCAGGGCGACGGCTCCACACCGTCAGGCGATGCCCTTGCGCCAGCCAATGTTGGCAGAGTTGACGGCCGATCAGGCCGGTACCGCCGGTCAGCAAAATATGCATGGGATCTTCCTCATGTAACGTTCGCCACCGATCACTGGTCTATTTTATAAGCAGGGATCATTTGCAATCGGGCGTGACATTGATTTAAGCCTCAGCTTTAACCATAGGTCACGCCAAACGATCAGGTACGCCAAAACTTATACCAAAAAACAATATTGTACAGCTATTGGTGTCGGCGTAGTCTGTACCCAACGGTAAAACGAGGCCTCCCATGACTGTCCCCATCGCGATCATCGGCACCGGCATCGCCGGTCTCTCCGCCGCCCGAGCGTTACGAGACGCCGGGCATGTTGTACAACTCTTCGATAAAAGCCGCGGCAGTGGTGGCCGCATGTCCAGCAAGCGCAGCGACGCCGGCGCACTGGACATGGGCGCGCAGTACTTCACCGCCCGCGACCGCCGCTTCGTCAACGAAGTGCAGCGCTGGCAAGGTAATGGCTGGGCCGAGCAATGGAAGCCGCAGCTGTATAACTTCAAGTCCGGCGAACTCACGCCCTCCCCCGATGAACAGATCCGCTGGGTCGGCACGCCGCGCATGAGCGCCATCACCCGCGCCCTGCTTGACGACCTGCCGGTGCAGTTCAGCTGCCGTATCACCGAAGTGTTCCAAGGCAAACGGCACTGGAACCTGCTGGACGCCGACGGCGGCAACCATGGTCCGTTCAGCCACGTCATCATCGCCACGCCCGCCCCGCAAGCGACCGCCCTGCTGGCCGCCGCACCGAAGCTGGCAAGTGCCGCCGCCGGCGTGAAGATGGACCCGACCTGGGCCATCGCGCTGGCCTTCGACAAGCCGCTGGAAACCCCGATGGAAGGCTGCTTCGTGCAAGACAGCGCCCTCGACTGGCTGGCCCGCAACCGCAGCAAACCGGGGCGCGACACCGTCCTCGACACCTGGGTGCTGCACGCCACCAGCGCCTGGAGCAAAGAACATCTGGACCTGCCCAAAGAAGCAGTGATCGAACACCTGCACGGCGCCTTCGCCGAACTGCTGCACAGCGCCATGCCCGCGCCTTCGTTCAGCCTGGCGCACCGCTGGCTCTACGCACGACCGTCCAGCGCCCATGAATTCGGCGTGCTGGCCGACGCCGACCTGGGCTTGTACGTCTGTGGCGACTGGTGCCTGTCGGGCCGCGTGGAAGGCGCCTGGCTCAGTGGCCAGGAAGCCGCGCGACGCTTGATCGAGCACCTGTAATGAACCGCATAAACCCCGCTAAATTGCTGCTGTCGAAGTGGACAGCAGCACACCCGCGCAACAAGGAAAAACACTTCCTGGTCACCGAACTGTTTTGTGATGAAGAAGGCAACGTGCTCGACATCGAGCTGCAAGCCGTCATGACCCGGCGCGGAGAACGCCTGCCCTGGCAAACCCTGCAAAGCGCCGAGGACTGGCGAATCGGCTGGAAATAGCCCTCGCACAAATACTTGTACAAAGCATTTGACTTGTACAGCATCAAACCTATGATGAGATTTAGCTGTACATGCTTTTACGCTTGTACAGGAATCTTGCAGAGGTTTGCCCATGTCCAGCACCCCGTCCTTCATGCCGAAGATTGGTATCAGCGCCTGCCTGCTGGGCGAGAACGTCCGTTTCAACGGCGGCCACAAGCAATCGCAACTCTGCAGCGAGGTGCTCGCCGCGTACTTCGACTTTGTGCCGTTGTGCCCGGAAGTGGCGATCGGCCTGGGCATTCCCCGGGAGACCATTCGCCTGGTGGGCGATGCCGCGTCCCCTCAAGCCGTCGGCAGCGTGCATCGCGAGCTGAACGTCACCGCGCCGCTGGGTGAATACGGCGAAAAAATGGCCGCCGAGCACAGCGACCTGTGCGGCTATATCTTCATGCAGAAATCGCCGTCCTGCGGCCTGGAACGGGTCAAGGTCTACCGTGAAAACGGCGCACCGGTGGACGGCGGCGGGCGTGGCATCTATGCCCAAGCCTTTTGCGCGCGCCACCCCAACCTGCCTGTGGAAGAAGACGGCCGCCTGAATGACCCGGTGCTGCGGGAAAACTTCCTGACCCGCGTCTTCGTCTACGCCAGCTGGCAACAATTGCTCGGCGAAGGCCTGAGCCGCCATCGCCTGCTGGCCTTTCACGCGCGCTACAAATACCTGCTGATGGCCCACAGCCCGGCGCATTACAAAAGCCTCGGCAACCTGCTCGGCGGCATGGCCAAGGGCGAGGACCTCGACGCATTGGGCAGCGGCTATTTCAGCGCGCTGATGAGCGGCCTGAAAAAGTGCGCCACCCGCGGCACCCACACCAACGTGCTGCAACACATCAGCGGTTACCTCAAACAGGCCATCAGCGCCGACGACAAACAGGAAATGCAAACCGTGATCGGCCAATACCGCCAAGGCATCGTGCCGCTGGTGGTGCCGCTGACCTTGCTCAAGCACCACTTTCGCCTCCACCCGGACCGCTACATCGCGCAGCAGGCTTACTTGCAGCCACACCCGGAAAATCTCAGCCTGCGCAATGCGATCTGAACCATGAAAAACCTCATGACCGCAACCTTGCAAGACGAACCCGGCGAAGATATCGCCCAAGCCCTCGAAGACGGCTGGCTGCCGATCCGTGAAGTGGCGCGCCAGACCGGCGTCAACGCCGTGACCCTGCGCGCCTGGGAACGCCGCTATGGCCTGATCGTGCCGCAGCGCACGCCCAAGGGTCACCGGCTGTTCAGCCGCGACCATGTGCAACGCATCCACACCATCCTCACCTGGCTCAATCGCGGCGTGCCGGTCAGCCAGGTGAAAAACCTGATCGACTCCGCGCACGTCGCTCCCGACGCCGTCGAAAACGAATGGCACACCCTGCGCCAGACCCTGGTGCAGGCCATCAGCGAACTGGCCGAACGCCGGGTCGACGATGCCTTCAACCAGGCCATGGCGCTCTACCCGCCGCGCACCCTGTGCGAACAACTGCTGCTGCCGCTGCTCCGCGAACTGGAGCAACGCTGGCAGGGCCAATTCGGCGCGCAGATGGAACGGGTGTTCTTCCTGTCCTGGTTGCGCAGCAAGTTCGGCGCGCGGATCTATCACAACAATCGCCAGTTGCACGGCGCACCGCTGCTGCTGGTGAATCATTCCGACCTGCCCCTGGCACCGCACCTGTGGCTCAGCGCCTGGCTGGCCAGCAGCGCCGACTGCCCGGTGGAAGTCTTCGACTGGCCGCTGCCGACCGGTGAACTGGCGCTGGCCGTGGAACACCTGCAACCGCGGGCGGTGCTGCTGTATTCAAGCCAGGCGCTCCATTTGTCGGCACTCGCAAAACTTCTGGGCGGCATCGCTTGCCCAAAGTTGATCGTCGGACCAACGGTATGCATCCACCAGGCCGAGCTGACGGCATTAGCTGGCGACACCCCTGAATTGTTCGTCGCCGAAGACCCATTGGCGGCTCACCAGATACTGATCCAGCATGGACTCGTTTAAATGCACTTGATCTGGCTGCGCACCGACCTGCGCCTGCATGACAACACCGCCCTGACCGCCGCGAGCCAGCGCGGCCCGGTGGCGGCCGTATACCTGATCACCCCGCAGCAATGGCTGGCCCACGATGATGCGCCGTGCAAAGTCGACTTCTGGCTGCGCAACCTGCAGCACTTGAGCCAGGCCCTCGGCGCGCTGAATATTCCCTTGCTGATCCGCCGCGCCGCGACCTGGGACCAGGCGCCCGCCGTACTCGGCCAGCTGTGCCGTGAGCTATCGGTCGAGTCGGTCCACGTCAACGAGGAATACGGCATCCACGAAAGCCGTCGCGATGCGGCGGTGGCCAAGGCTTTGGAAGCCGACGGCGTGAGCTTCCACCGTTACCTCGACCAATTGTTTTTCCAGCCCGGCAGCGTGCTGACCAAGACCGGCACCTACTTCCAGGTGTTCAGCCAGTTCCGCAAAGTCTGCTACGCCCGCCTGCACAGCGCCCTGCCGCGCCGGGTGGCCACGCCCAAGACCCAAGCGGCCCTCGCGCTGACCAGCGACCCGGTGCCGCAACAGGTCGACGGTTTCGAAACGCCGAGCGAAACGCTGCGCGCCCTCTGGCCCGCCGGTGAAGACGAAGCGCGCCGCCGCCTCGACGCGTTCGCCGCGCAGCAGATCAGCTACTACAAGGATGAGCGCGACTTCCCGGCCAAGCCCGGCACCAGCCAGCTGTCGGCGTACCTCGCGGCGGGCGTGGTTTCGCCGCGCCAGTGCCTGCATGCCGCGCTGCAGCGCAACCAGGGCGAGTTCGAAAGCGGCGATATCGGCACGATCACCTGGGTCAACGAACTGCTCTGGCGTGAGTTCTACAAGCACATCCTGGTGGGCTACCCGCGGGTGTCCCGTCACCGCGCCTTCCGCCCCGAAACCGAGGCGGTGGCCTGGCGCGACGCGCCCAACGACCTCGCCGCCTGGCAGCAGGCGCGCACCGGTTTGCCGATCATCGACGCGGCCATGCGCCAACTGCTGGAAACCGGCTGGATGCACAACCGCCTGCGCATGGTGGTGGCGATGTTCCTGACCAAGAACCTGCTGATCGACTGGCGCGAAGGCGAGCGCTTTTTCATGCGCCACCTGATCGACGGCGACCTGGCAGCCAACAATGGCGGCTGGCAGTGGAGCGCCTCCACCGGCACCGATTCGGCGCCGTATTTCCGGATTTTCAGCCCGCTGAGCCAGTCGCAGAAATTCGACCGCGACGGCGTGTTCATCAAGCACTGGCTGCCGCAACTGGCGACGCTGAATAAAAACGACGTACACGACCCGCAGGCCGCTGGCGGCCTGTTCGGCGTGGCCGACTACCCGCGCTCGATCGTCGACCTGAAACACTCCCGCGAACGTGCATTGGCGGCATTCCGCAGCCTGCCGTCGCGCCAGGCCGTCGGAGCCGAACATGAGTGACTTCCTGCGCCGCTTCGCCCAGGCCTTCGCCACTCTGGACAAGCACAACCTGCACCTGCTCGACAGCCTGTACAGCAAGGACATCGTCTTCACCGACCCGCTGCACGAGGTCCACGGGCTCACGCCGCTGCACCACTATTTCGCGCAGTTGTACGGTAATGTCAGCCAGTTGCGCTTCGACTTCCACGGCTTCGACCAGGTGGCCGAAGGCGAAGGTTACCTGCGCTGGAAAATGAGCTTTTGCCACCCGCGCCTGGCCAAGGGCAAGGTGATCCGAGTGGAAGGTTGCTCGCACCTGATGTGGCGCGACAAGGTGTACCGCCATCGGGATTATTTCGATGCCGGCGCAATGCTTTACGAACACTTGCCGGTGTTCGGCCGTGTGATCAGTTGGCTGAAAAGGAGAGTCGGATGAACCTCACACCGCCCCGTCGTTATTGGCTGACCGGCGCCAGCAGTGGCATCGGCGCCTCCCTCGCCGTGGAGCTGCTCAACAGCGGCGCCCACGTGGCCCTCAGCTCGCGCTCCAAAGGCCCGCTGCAAGCGCTCGCCCAACGCTTTCCCGGCCAAGTGCTGGTCGTGGCGGGCGACTTGACCAACAGCCAGACCGTGCGCGAAATCGGCGAACACATCGCCCAGGTCTGGGGGTCGCTGGACACCGTGATCCTCAATGCCGGCACCTGTGAATATGTCGATGCCAAGCAATTCGACGCGTCGATCGTCGAACACGTGGTACGCACCAACCTGCTCGCCAGCAGTTATTGCATCGAAGCCGCACTGCCACTGTTGCGCGCCGGGCGCGCACCGCATCTGGTGGGCGTGGCCAGCGCCGTGACCTACCTGCCGATGCCGCGCGCCGAAGCCTATGGCGCGTCCAAGGCCGGTTTGCGCTACCTGTTCGAATCCCTGCGCATCAGCCTGTCGCCGGAAAACATTGACGTCACCGTGATCAGCCCGGGCTTTGTCGACACCCCGCTGACCGAGCGCAATGACTTCCCGATGCCCCTGGCCTGGTCTGCCGACAAGGCGGCCCGGCATATCTTCGCCAAGCTGGACAAACGCCCACTGGAAATCGCCTTCCCGGCGATGTTCATCGCCACCCTGTGGCCGTTGTCGAAACTGCCGAATCGCGCGCAACTGATCATCGGCAAACGCATGCTGCGCAGCCCGCCGCCAAAAAAGGACGACCTGTGAAGATCGCGATTATCGGCAGCGGCATTGCCGGGCTGACCAGCGCCTACCTGCTCAGCCGTCGCCACGACATCACCCTGTTCGAAGCGGGCGATCGCATCGGCGGGCATACCCACACGGTCAACGTCACCGTCGAGGGTAAAAGCTATGCGGTGGACACCGGTTTTATCGTATTCAACGACTGGACCTACCCCAACTTCATCCGCCTGCTGGGTCAGGTCGGCGTGAAGTTCAAACCCACCGAGATGAGCTTTTCGGTGTGCGACCGCCGCAGCGGGTTCGAGTACAACGGCAATAACCTCAACAGCCTGTTTGCGCAGCGGCGCAATCTGTTGTCGCCGGGGTTCTGGGGCATGTTGCGCGATATTCTGCGCTTCAACCGCGAGGCGCCGGCGGACCTGCAAGCGCAACGCATCAGTGCCGACATGACCCTGGGTGACTACCTCGACGCCGGCGGCTACGGCCCGCGATTCATCCGGCATTACATCGTGCCGATGGGCGCAGCGATCTGGTCGATGTCCCTGGCGGACATGCTCGGTTTCCCCTTGCAGTTCTTTGTGCGCTTCTTCAAGAACCACGGCTTGCTGTCGGTGAGCAACCGCCCGCAATGGTGCGTGATCGAGGGCGGCTCAAGCCGCTACATCGAACCGCTGACCCGCGGCTTTCGTGAACGGATTCGCCTCGATTGCCCCGTGCATCGGGTCGAGCGCGATGCACAGGGCGTGACGATCCACAGCGCCGCGGGCACCGAAACCTTCGACAAAGTGGTGTTCGCCTGCCACAGCGACCAGGCGCTGGCCCTGCTGGGCGAGCCGAGCAGTGCCGAGCAGCAGATCCTCGGCGCCCTGCCCTACGCCGACAATGACGTGGTGCTGCACACCGACACGCGCCTGCTGCCAGACCGCAAACTGGCCTGGGCCAGCTGGAACTACCGGCTCAGCGGCAATGCGCAGAGCCAGGCGGCGGTGACCTATGACATGAACATCCTGCAAGGCATCGACAGCGCCACGACCTTTTGCGTCAGCCTCAACCAGACATCGATGATCAACCCGCTGAAGATCCTCGCCCGCTACACCTATGCCCACCCGCAATACAGCCTGGCGGCCGTGGCCGCACAAGCGCGTTGGGAAGAGTTGAACGGTGCGCAGCATACCTATTATTGCGGCGCCTATTGGGCCAACGGCTTCCACGAAGACGGCGTGATCAGCGCCTTGCGCGTGGCCCAGGCGTTTGGAGAAGCCCTGTGAACAGCGCCTTGTACAGCGGCTGGATCGCCCATCGCCGGTTTGCGCCCAAGGCCCACGCCTTTCGCTACCGCATCGGCTTGCTGTACCTGGACTTGAGCGAACAGGACGCAGTGCTCGGGCTGTCGCCCCTGGCCGGCGCAGGTCGCCTGGCCGCCTTCGGCTTTCGCCAGCAGGATTACCTGCGTGAACTCACCCGTCACGGCATGAGCCTGAGCGATGCCGTGCGCCAGCACGTCGGCAAGGCGCTGGGGCGTACACCCCAGGGCGCTATCTGCCTACTGACTCAGGCCCGCAGTTGGGGCCTGGCGTTTAACCCGGTGAGTTTCTTCTACTGCTTCGAGGCCGACGGACAATTGGCCGCGATCCTGTGTGAAGTGACCAACACCCCATGGCGCGAGCGCTATCACTACGTGCTGCCGGCCCTGGCGCTGGGCGCCGCAGAGCATCAGCACTTCGCCGTGGCCAAGGCGTTTCATGTATCGCCGTTCCTGCCGCCCGACCTGGAATACCGCATGAGCTTCAGCCCGCCCGCCGCCAGGCTTGGGGTCCACATGGCCGACTGGCAGGGCGATCGGAAAGTCTTCGACGCCACCTTGAGCCTGCAGCGCGAAGCCCTCAGCCGCGCCAGCCTGCACCGCTATCTGTGGCGCTTTCCGTGGATGACCGCCAAGACCTGCCTGGCGATCTATTGGCAGGCCCTGCGCCTGTTGCTCAAACGCACACCGATTTTTCCCCATCAGGCCGCCGATGGCGCCTCTCGCACCGCCGTCGGGTACACCAAGGATCGCCGCCATGAAATCCCCTAGCTTATCGGTCAAGGCCAACCGCCTGAACGTCAACGGCGTGACCACCGTACTGCTGCGCAAAGCCGTGCTGCGGCAACTCAGTCAATTGCGCCACGGCCAACTGGTGCTGATCGAGGACGGCGAACGCCAAGTGTTCGGCGCCCGCGAAGCGCATCTGCTGGGCGAGATCCAGATCCTCGATTCGGCGGTGTGGGGCCTGGTGGCGGCCAACGGCTCGATCGGTGCGGGCGAAGCGTTTATCCATGGTTATTGGAGCAGCCCGGACCTGACCGCCGTGGTGCGTGTGATGGTCAGCAACCTGGAAGTGCTCGACGCGCTGGAGGGCGGCCTGGCCAAGCTGGCGCGGCCGTTCACCCAAGGCTTGCATTGGCTCAACCGCAATACGCGCAAGGGTTCGCAGAAGAACATCGCCGCCCACTATGACCTGGGCAACGACCTGTTCGAAGAATTCCTCGACCCGACCATGATGTATTCGGCGGCGCAGTTCCTGAGCGCCGAAGACACCCTGGAACAGGCGCAACTGAACAAGCTGGAACGCATCTGCCAGAAACTCGCGCTTAAACCCACCGACCATCTGCTGGAGATCGGCACCGGTTGGGGCAGCATGGCGTTGTACGCGGCGCGGCACTATGGCTGCAAAGTCACCACCACGACCTTGTCCAGGGAACAGTTTGTCTACACCCAGCAACGCATCGCCGCCATGGGGCTGCAAGACCAGGTGACGCTGCTGTTGCAGGACTACCGCGACCTGAGCGGCCAATACGACAAGCTGGTGTCCATCGAAATGATCGAAGCGGTGGGCCATCGCTTCCTGCCGACCTACTTCAAACAGTGCGCGCGCCTGCTCAAGAGCGATGGGCTGATGCTGCTGCAAGCCATCACCATCCGTGAGCAACGCTTTGAACAGGCCAAGAACAGCGTCGACTTCATCCAGCGCTATATCTTCCCCGGCGGCGCCCTGCCCTGTGTGCAGAACATGCTGCAGATCATCAGCCGCGACACCGACATGAACCTGCTGCACATGGAAGATTTCGGCCTGCATTACGCGCGAACCCTGCGCTTGTGGCATGAGAACTTTCGCCGCGCTCACGGCCGTCTCATGGAATTGGGCTACGACGAATACTTCCTGCGGTTGTGGGAGTTTTACCTGTGCTACTGCGAAGGCGGCTTTATGGAGCGCACCATCGGCACCGCGCAGTTGCTGCTGGCCAAGCCGGCAGCCATCAACCCGCCGTTGCTTGGGCGTTTCAGTGCTTAACCAATGCGCCGGGTACGCTAACGTCTGTCAGCCCTTTCACACCTGTGTCACCCGCTTGCCTTACACTGCGTGCCTATGACCAACATCCCCCACACCCAAATCACCACCCCCGCCGTCACCTGCTCGACGTGCGCGGCCTGCTGCTGCCAGCTGGAAGTCATGCTGATCACCGACACGGGCGTGCCCGAGCGCTATATCGACACCGACGATTGGGGCGGCGAAGTCATGCTGCGCCTGGACGACGGCTGGTGCGCAGCGCTGGACCGGGACACGATGATGTGTACGATTTATACGCGTCGGCCGCTGATCTGCCGGGAATTCGAGATGGGCGCGCCGGAATGCCTGACCGAACGCGAAGGGATTGCGACCGCTTACCGCTGATCTCAGGCCGACGAATATCTCAATGTGGGAGGGGGCTTGCCCCCGATAGCAGTGGGTCAGTTGGCAAATTCTGCGACTGACACTGCGCTATCGGGGGCAAGCCCCCTCCCACAGGTTTTGCAGGGTTTTGCAGGGTTCTGAAGTTACAGCGGCATCGTGTAGTGCAACGAGTAGTTTTCGATGCCGTCGTTATGGTCGCTGAGCCCGGCGTTGGAGTAGTGCATGGCACGAATGCCCACTTCATGCCCGCCGTTAAAGCGCAAACCGAAGCCCAGGCGGTCTTCGAACTGGAAGGCCTGGCCGAGGTTGTTGTCTTCCAACCGCGTGCGGGAGAATGCCGCCACCCCGATCCCGGCCTCGATGTAAGGCTTTACCGATTCCCCGGCGAACTCATACACAAATACCGGGGAGAACGACAGGCTGCTCGCGCCTGCACGGTGATCACCTTCCCAATAGGTGTATGCACCACTCCAATAGCCGGTCAGGCGACCGACGTCGCTCTGCATCCAGCTCTTATCCCAATCCGACGTCAGCCCCAATCGATAGGTGAGCGTCGAATCACCGGTGGCCCCCAGGCCAAACTCAAGGCCGGCGGCCTGCGCCGAAAAAGAGTGTCCCACCACAACGGCCGCAATCGCGGCCAAACAGAACAAGCGCTTCATAAGAAACATCCTTTCCGAACGAAGTTATAGGTTTTTACACAGGGAAATCTCGCTTATAGAAGCCGACTTACTGCCAGAAATTCAGCGTCTAACGGCGAATTTTGACGAAATTTTCACGAGCCGAAGCTTCTCACAACTCCGGGATGTTTCCATAGTGTCGGTAGGATATTTCTTAGATGACACACATCGCCGCTGGTCCAGAACTGGGCAGGGCCCGGAGTGCCGGCGGCCAGCAGATCGCGTTCGCCGAGCAGGCGCTTGAGTTGGCGGGCCACGGCGGCGCCGGTGTCGATCAGGCTGATGCCGGGGGGCAGCATCTGCGCCAGGAGCGGCTTGAGGAAGGGGTAGTGGGTGCAACCGAGGATGATGGTGTCGCAGCCGGCGCTGAGCAACGGTTCGACGTAGCTTTGCAACAACTGGCGCAGGGCCGGGCTGCCCAGGTCGCCGGTTTCAATCAGTTCCACCAGGCCTGGGCACGGCCGGGTGATCACCCGTACATCGGTGGCGAAACGGTCGAGCAACGCGGCGAACTTGGCGCTTTGCAGGGTGCCGGTGGTGGCGAGTACGCCGACCACGCCACTGCGGGTCGCAGCGGTAGCGGGTTTGACGGCGGGTTCCATCCCCACCAGCGGCCAGTCGGGGTAGCTCTTGCGCAAGTCGGCCACGGCAGCAACGGTCGCCGTGTTGCAGGCAATCACCAAGGCTTTGGCGCCGCGCTCGCGAAAAAACTCTGCAACCCGGTGTAAACGCTCGCAAATAAAGGCCGGCGTTTTCTCGCCGTAGGGGATGTACCCGCAATCGGCGACGTACAGCAGCGACTCATGGGGCAACAGTTGCTGGATTTCCTCGAGCACCGTCAACCCGCCGATACCGGAGTCGAACACACCGATCGGTGCATCCTTAACCATGCTGCGTCCCACACACACTGCAACCGGGATCGCGCTTGACGCGCAACTCACGGAAACGCGTGGTCAAGGCATCAATCAGCAACAAGCGTCCGACCAGGGGCTCACCGAAACCGGCGAGCAACTTCAATGCTTCCAGGGCCTGCAGGCTGCCGACCAGACCGACCAGCGGGCCGACCACGCCGGCTTCGCTGCAGGTCAGTTCGGTGTCGCTGCCGTGCCCGTATAAACAGTGGTAGCACGGGCTGTCGGCGCGCCGCGGGTCAAACACCGACAATTGCCCATCCAGGCGGATCGCCGCGCCGCTGACCAACGGCTTGCCGGCGGCCACGCAGGCGGCGTTGACCGCTTCGCGGGTGGAAAAGTTGTCGCTGCAATCGAGCACCACATCCACCGCCGCCACTGCCGCGGCCAGGGAGTCGGCATCCAGCGCAGTGCGATGGGCGAGCAGTTTGATCTCGGGGTTGAGCGCGGTCAGACGGCGGATGGCCGAATCGACCTTGCTCAGGCCGACACTGTCCGTGTCATGGATGATCTGGCGTTGCAGATTGGTCAGGTCGACGGTGTCGAAATCCGCCAGATGCAACTCGCCGACCCCGGCGGCCGCCAGGTACAGCGCCACCGGCGCGCCCAGGCCGCCGAGGCCGACGATCAAGGCGCGACCGTTTTTCAGGCGCAATTGGCCGTCGATGTCGACCTGTTTCAACAGAATCTGTCGGCTATAGCGCAACAGCTCCTGGTCGCTCAGCATGGCCGGCGCCCCAGGCTGATGCGTTCGTGGCCGCCGAGGTCGATGCGGCTGTGGACGCCTTCAAAGCCCTGACTCAGCAGCAGGTCACGCACCGCCGCGGCCTGGTCGTAACCGTGTTCCAGCAACAACCAACCGCCCGCGTTGAGGTGGGCCGGCGCCTCGGCGATGATCAGCCGCAGGTCGTCCAACCCATCATGGCCCGCCACCAGCGCGCTGGCCGGCTCAAAACGCACGTCGCCAGCCGCCAGGTGCGGATCGTTGGCGGCGATGTAGGGCGGGTTGCTGATGATCAGGTCGTAGGTGTGGCCTTGCAACGCGCTGAACCAATGACTGTTGAGCACAGTGGCATTGTGCAGGTTCAGGCGCTGGCGATTGCGTTCGGCCAGGGCCACGGCTTCGAGCACGCGGTCGACGGCGGTGACGTGCCAGGCCGGGCGCTCGCTGGCCAGGGCCAGGGCGATGGCGCCGCTGCCGGTGCCGAGGTCGAGCACCTTGGCCGGCGTGGCGGGCAATAATTCCAGGGCCGCCTCGACCAGCAGTTCGGTGTCCGGGCGCGGGATCAGCGTGTGGGGCGCGACTTCCAGGTCCAGCTTCCAGAAACCTTGCTGGCCGAGGATGTAGGCCACCGGCTCACCGGCGCGGCGGCGTTGCAGGTAATCGGCGAAGGTCAGCGCGGCTTCGCTGCTGACGATTTTTTCCGGCCAGGTGTGCAGGTAGCTACGGGACTTGCCCAGGGCAGCCGCGAGCAACAGCTCCACGTCCAGGCGTGCGGTGGGCGAGTCGGGCAGGTCGGCGGCGCGGAGCAGGCTGGCGATGATGGTCATTTATTCACCTATCGCCGCCAATTGGTCGGCCTGGTATTCGACGAGCAACGGCTCGATCACCGCGTCGATGCCACCGGCGAGAATCTCGTCCAGGGAGTAGAGCGTGAGGTTGACCCGGTGGTCGGTGACCCGGCCCTGGGCAAAGTTGTAGGTGCGGATGCGCTCGGAACGGTCGCCCGAGCCCACCAGCAGTTTGCGTTCACTGGCAATCGCGTTGGCGGCGGCGCTGGTCTGCTGGTCATTCAATTTGGCCGACAGCCAGGACATGGCCCGCGCCCGGTTCTTGTGCTGCGAACGCTCTTCCTGGCATTCAACCACGATGCCCGACGGCAAGTGCGTGATGCGGATCGCCGAGTCGGTCTTGTTGATGTGCTGACCACCGGCACCGGATGAACGGTAGGTGTCGACGCGCAGGTCCGCCGGGTTGATCTCGATGGCTTCCTGCTCGTCCGGCTCGGGCAACACCGCCACGGTACACGCCGAGGTGTGGATACGGCCTTGGGATTCGGTGGCCGGCACCCGTTGCACGCGGTGCGCGCCGGACTCGAATTTCAGCTTGCCGTACACGTTGTCGCCTTCGACGCGGGCGATGACTTCTTTATAGCCGCCGTGTTCGCCTTCGTTCTCGGACAGGATCTCGACGCGCCAGCCACGCCGCTCGGCATAACGCGAGTACATGCGGAACAGGTCGCCGGAGAAAATCGCCGCCTCGTCGCCGCCGGTGCCGGCGCGGATTTCGAGGAACACGTTGCGCCCGTCGTTGGGGTCCTTGGGCAGTAGCATGCGTTGCAGGTCGCCTTCGAGCTCGGCCAGTTTGTCTTTGGCTTCACGGACTTCTTCCACGGCCATTTCACGCATGTCCGGGTCGCTGTCCTTGAGCAGGGCCTGGGCGCCCTCCAGGTCGGCCTGTACTTTCAACAGGTTCTGATAGGTGAGCACAATGGGCTCAACTTCGGCGTATTCCTTGGAATAAGCGCGGAACTTGGCCTGATCGGAGATGACCTCGCCGTCGCCGAGCAACGCAGTCAGTTCTTCGAAACGGTCCTGGAGCACGTCCAGTTTGTTGAGCAGTGACGCTTTCATTACGGTTTTTTATCCGAAGAGCTATCTGACGCGCCCTCACCGAGGGCAAAGAGTTCCTGCGCCATGGCCAGCGCATCGAGGCGGCCTTCGGCAGTGAGTTTTTTCAGTTGTACGCTGGGAGCGTGCAGCAACTTGTTGGTCAAGCCGCGGGCCAGTTGCATCAGCACGTCTTCGGCGTTGCCGCCATTGGCCAATAAGCGCTGGGCCTTGCTCAACTCCTCGTCGCGCAGGCGTTCGCCCTGTTGACGATACGCTTTGAGCACGTCCACCGCCGCCAGTTCGCGCAGGCGCACCATGAAGTCTTCGGCGCCGACGCTGACCATTTCCTCGGCGGCCTGGGCTGCGCCCTGACGGCTCTTGAGGTTTTCGGCGACCACTTCGTGCAGATCGTCGACGCTATACAGGTAAACGTCGTCCAACTCGCCGACTTCAGGCTCGATATCCCGGGGAACGGCAATATCCACCATGAAGATCGGCTTGTGCTTGCGCAGCTTCAGCGCGCTTTCTACCGCGCCTTTACCCAGGATCGGCAACTGGCTGGCGGTGGAACTGATGACGATGTCGCTGCGCACCAGCTCGGCCGGGATATCGGCCAGCAGCACGGCGTGGGCGCCGAACTGTTCGGCGAGGATGCTGGCACGCTCCAGGGTGCGGTTGGCCACCACGATACGCTTCACGCCGAGGTCGTGCAGGTGACGGGCGACCAGGGTGATGGTCTCGCCGGCACCGATCAGCAAGGCCTGGCTGCGCTGCAAGTCGCTGAAAATCTGTTTGGCCAGGCTGACGGCGGCAAACGCCACGGACACCGGGTTTTCCCCGATGGCGGTGTCGGTGCGTACCTGCTTGGCGGAATTGAACGTGGCCTGGAACAGGCGCCCCAGCAGCGGCCCCACGGTGCCAGCCTCACGCGCCACGGCGTAGGCGGATTTCATCTGGCCGAGGATCTGCGGCTCGCCCAGGACCAGCGAATCGAGACCGGACGCCACACGCATCATGTGACGAACTGCCGCATCGTCCTCATGCACATAAGCGCTCGCGCGCAGGTCATTGAAGTCCAAATGGTGGTAATCGGCCAGCCAGCGCAGCACGACATCCGCTGAAAGATGCTCCTGCTCTATATAAAGCTCGCTGCGATTGCAGGTGGAAAGGATCGCAGCTTCGCGGCTGTCGGTGAGTCGGCAGAGCTGCTGCAAGGCCTCAACCAACTGCTCAGGCGTAAACGCCACGCGCTCGCGCACGTCTACGGAGGCAGTCTTGTGGTTAATACCGAGTGCGAGGAAGGCCATTCAATATCGCTGATGATGTCGGGAAGCCGACAATTGTCCTACT
Organism: Pseudomonas sp. Pse79; assembly: GCF_024519615.1. NCBI lineage: Bacteria > Pseudomonadati > Pseudomonadota > Gammaproteobacteria > Pseudomonadales > Pseudomonadaceae > Pseudomonas > Pseudomonas sp. Pse79. The sequence continues at coordinate 106,687 of NZ_JALJRR010000014.1, read as the reverse complement.
TCGATAGATTCAGAACAACCACCGTCGTCTATTGTCCCTATACGTTGTGCCTATAAAGGCATCCACTGAGACTCGGTTATGTTTGGCCGAAGGCTTGTGTCATGATGATCCGACCGCAGGTTAGTCGTCCTCTTCCTATATGAATAGATCCTCCGCGTTGCTCCTCGCTTTTGTCTTCCTCAACGGCTGCCAGGCCATGGCCCCCGTGTCGACCGACGGTACACCGCCGGTGGAAGAGAGCACCCCAGCCCCTGAAAAGCCCAAGGTTTACTCCTCGTTCACTGAAGATACGGTGTACAGCCTGCTGACCGCAGAACTGGCCGGCCAGCGCAATCGTTTCGATATTGCGCTGGATAATTACGTGACCCAGGCCATCAATACGCAAGATCCGGGCATCTCGGAGCGGGCGTTTCGCATCGCCGAGTACCTGGGGGCCGACCAGGCTGCGCTGGACACCTCGCTGATCTGGGCGAAAAACGCGCCGCACGACCTGGAAGCACAACGGGCGGCAGCCATTCAATTGGCGCGCTCGGGGCGCTACGACGACTCCATGACCTATATGGAGAAAGTCCTGCAGGGCAAGGGCGACACGCATTTCGACTTTCTTGCGCTGTCGGCGGCCGATACCGACCAGGACACGCGCAACGGGCTGATGAAGAGTTTCGACCGCCTGCTGCAAAAACACCCGAAGAACAGCCAGCTCGTGTTCGGCAAGGCCTTGCTGCTGCAACAGGACGACGAAGCCGAAGCCGCGCTGAAGCTGCTGGAACAGAACCCGCCGGAAGAAGGCGAGATCGCGCCGATCCTGCTGCGCGCACGCCTGTTGCAGAACCTCAATCGCGGCAAGGAAGCGATTCCGCTGCTGGAAAAAAGCATCAAGAAGTACCCGGACGACAAGCGCCTGCGCCTGACTTACGCACGCACGCTGGTGGAGCAGGACCGCATGGAGGACGCCAAAGTGCAGTTCGCCAACCTGGTCCAGCAATACCCGGACGATGACGAATTGCGCTACTCCCTGGCGCTGGTGTGCCTGGAAGCCAAGGCCTGGGACGAGGCCAAGGGCTATCTGGAAGAGTTGATCGAGCGCGAAAGCCATGTGGACTCGGCGCACCTGAACCTCGGCCGCATCGCCGAAGAAAACAACGATCCCCAGGCCGCCCTGCTCGAATACGCCAAGGTCGGCCCCGGCAACGACTACCTGCCCGCCCAGTTGCGCCAGGCCGACATTCTGATGAGCAACGGGCGCACCGACGAGGCGGAAAAACGCCTGGTCGCGGCGCGCGAGGCGGAACCGGACTACGCGATCCAGCTGTACCTGATCCAGGCCGAAACCTTGTCGGCCAACAATCAGGCCGAGCGCGCCTGGAAAGTCTTGCAACAAGCCTTGCTGCAATACCCCGACGACCTGAACCTGCTCTACACCCGTGCGATGCAGGCGGAAAAACGCAATGACCTGGCGCAGATGGAAAAAGACCTGCGCCTGATCATCAAGCGCGACCCGGACAACGCCATGGCGCTCAATGCCCTGGGCTACACCCTGTCCGACCGCACCACGCGTTACGCCGAAGCCAAGGTGCTGATCGAACAGGCCCACAAGCTCAACCCGGAAGACCCGGCCGTACTCGACAGCCTGGGCTGGGTGAACTACCGCCTGGGCAACCTGGACGAGGCTGAGCGCCTGCTGCGCCAGGCGCTGGAGCGCTTCCCCGACCAAGAAGTCGCCGCCCACCTGGGCGAAGTGCTCTGGGCCAATGGCAAACAGCGCGAAGCCCGACAAATCTGGGAGAAGTTCCTCAAGGAACAACCCGAAAGCCCCATCCTGCGCGGCACCATCAAGCGCCTGACCGGTTCCGAGACCCTTTAAGTTTATGTTCTTGCGCCACTTTATCGTTTTCAGCTTCATCGCCTTGCTCGCCGGTTGCGCGGGCTTCGGTGCCCGCGAGTCCGTTGAGGGTCAGGGCAACCCGGCGCAATGGAAACAGCACAAGGCCCAGCTCAGCAGCATCGATGGCTGGCAGATCGAAGGAAAAGTCGGGGTACGCGCGCCGAAAGATTCCGGCAGCGGCACCTTGTTCTGGCTGCAACGCCAGGACTACTACGATATCCGCCTGTCCGGCCCATTGGGGCGCGGCGCCGCCCGCCTGACCGGCCGACCGGGGCAAGTCAGCCTCGAAGTGGCCAACCAGGGTCGCTACGAAGCCGTCTCCCCGGAGGCGCTGCTGGAAGAGCAGATCGGCTGGAAACTGCCGGTGTCGCACCTGGTCTGGTGGGTACGCGGCTTGCCCGCCCCCGACAGCAAAAGCCGCCTGAGCCTCAATGGCGACAGCCGCCTGGCCTCCCTGGAGCAGGACGGCTGGCAGGTCGAATACCTGAGCTACGTGCAACAGAGCGGTTATTGGCTGCCCGAGCGGATCAAACTGCACGGCACCGACCTTGATATCACGCTGGTGATCAAGGACTGGCAACCACGCAAGCTGGGGCAATAACGTGACCGTAGAGAAACTGACACTGCCCTCCCCGGCCAAACTCAATCTGATGCTGCACATCCTGGGACGCCGCGAAGACGGCTACCACGAGTTGCAGACGCTGTTTCAATTTCTCGACTACGGCGATGAACTGACATTCGCCGTGCGCGACGATGGCGTGATCCGACTGCACACCGAATTCGAAGGGGTGCCCCACGACAGCAACCTGATCGTGAAGGCCGCGAAAAAACTTCAGGCGCAATCGGGTTGCGCCCTGGGCATCGACATCTGGATCGATAAAATCCTGCCCATGGGCGGCGGCATCGGTGGCGGCAGCTCGAATGCCGCGACCACACTGCTGGGCCTGAACCACTTGTGGAAGCTCGGCTGGGACCTCGATCGCCTGGCCACGCTGGGCCTGACACTGGGCGCCGACGTCCCGGTTTTCGTGCGTGGGCACGCGGCTTTTGCCGAGGGCGTGGGAGAAAAACTCACCCCGGAAAACCCCGAAGAGCCTTGGTATGTCGTGCTTGTCCCGCAAGTATCTGTAAGTACAGCAGAAATTTTTTCAGATCCACTGTTGACACGTAACTCTCCTCCCATTAAAGTGCGCCCCGTTCCCAAGGGAAACAGTCGAAATGACTGCTTACCGGTTGTAGCAAGGCGTTATCCAGAAGTACGTAACGCTTTGAATTTGTTAGGTAAATTTACCGAAGCAAAATTAACCGGCACTGGAAGTTGTGTGTTTGGGGGCTTCCCAAACAAAGCTGAAGCTGATAAAGTCTCGGCCCTTCTTACAGAGACCCTTACAGGGTTTGTAGCGAAAGGAAGCAACGTTTCGATGTTGCATCGCAAGCTGCAAAGTCTGCTCTAAAAGGAACCGAGTACTGGGTACTCGTTGCAACAGATACAGGGGCGTCGCCAAGCGGTAAGGCAGCAGGTTTTGATCCTGCCATGCGTTGGTTCGAATCCAGCCGCCCCTGCCATTTTCCTTTACTCATCCAGGTTACCCTCAGCCTCTAGGTACTGCGCGTGTCCAAGATGATGGTCTTTACGGGGAACGCCAACCCCGATCTGGCTCGACGTGTTGTTCGTCAGCTGCATATCCCTCTCGGTGACATCTCTGTCGGTAAATTCTCCGACGGCGAAATTACCGCCGAGATCAATGAAAACGTCCGCGGTAAAGACGTCTTCATTATCCAGCCGACCTGCGCTCCGACCAACGATAACCTGATGGAACTCGTCGTGATGGCTGATGCCTTCCGCCGCTCCTCAGCGACTCGAATCACAGCTGTAATCCCTTACTTTGGTTATGCCCGTCAGGATCGCCGTCCGCGTTCCGCACGTGTAGCTATCAGCGCGAAAGTCGTGGCTGACATGCTCACCGTGGTAGGCATCGACCGTGTTCTCACGGTTGACCTGCACGCTGACCAAATCCAGGGGTTCTTCGATATTCCGGTAGATAACATCTACGGCTCCCCCGTATTGGTGGATGACATCGAAGACCAGCGCTTTGAAAACCTGATGATCGTGTCCCCGGACATTGGTGGCGTCGTGCGTGCACGGGCTGTCGCCAAATCCCTGGGCGTTGATCTCGGGATCATCGACAAACGCCGCGAGAAAGCCAATCACTCTGAAGTGATGCATATCATCGGTGATGTCGAAGGGCGTACCTGTATTCTGGTTGATGACATGGTCGACACCGCCGGCACCCTGTGCCACGCGGCGAAAGCCTTGAAAGAGCACGGTGCGGCAAAAGTCTTCGCCTACTGCACACACCCTGTGCTGTCGGGCCGAGCGATCGAGAACATCGAGAACTCAATGCTGGACGAACTGGTGGTGACCAACACCATCCCGTTGTCCGCTGCAGCTCAAGCCTGTCCGCGTATCCGCCAACTGGATATCGCACCGGTAGTTGCCGAAGCGGTTCGCCGCATCAGCAACGAAGAATCGATCAGCGCGATGTTCCGTTAAGGGTCAAACCTTCGGATCACCTCACTGACGAAAAGCGCCCCGCCCCGGCATATTGTCGGGGCGGGGCTTTTTTGCCCATATCGCCTTTAGCGCTGGTCGCAAACGCTGGGGCGAATGTGGTTATTTTGGAGATACAACATGAACGAATTTATTCTGAATGCTGAAGTGCGTTCCGACCTGGGGAAAGGTGCGAGCCGCCGCCTGCGTCGTCTCGCAAGCCTGGTTCCAGCTGTAGTTTACGGTGGCGACAAAGCCCCTGAATCCATCAGCATGCTGGCCAAAGAAGTTGCCAAACTGCTGGAAAACGATGCGGCCTACAGCCACATCATTTCGCTGAACGTCGGCGGCACCAAGCAGAACGTCATCATCAAGGCCCTGCAACGTCACCCAGCTAAAGGCCACGTGCTGCACGCTGACTTCGTTCGCGTCGTTGCCGGCCAGAAACTGACCGCCGTCGTGCCTGTGCACTTTGTTGGTGAAGAAGCTCCGATCAAAAAAGGCGGCGAAGTTTCGCACGTTGTTGCCGAGATCGAAGTGACCTGCCTGCCGAAAGACCTGCCTGAGTTCATCGAAGTCGACCTGTCGGCTCTGGAAATCGGCGAAATCCTGCACCTGTCCGACCTCAAAGCCCCTAAAGGCGTTGAGTTTGTCGCACTGGTTCACGGTGATGACAAAGCGGTTGCCAACGTTCACGCTCCACGCGTTGCTCCAGAAGCTGAAGAAGGCGCTGCAGAGTAATTCACTCTGTATTGCCGGAGCTTGAGGAAACATCGCGGACCGAAACGTAGCGAGAAAGCGGGCGATAACGCGACGTTTACTCTTGAGTAAATGATCCCTTGTCGTCCACTTTCGCCGCACTCAGGTCGGCATTGTTATCCACAACTCCAAAGGAAGGGCCCCTGTCGTGACTGCCATTAAACTGATCGTTGGCCTGGGAAATCCAGGCGCAGAATACGAACAGACCCGGCATAACGCGGGGGCCCTTTTTGTTGAGCGCATCGCCCACGCCCAAGGTGTAAACCTGGTGGCCGATCGCAAGTATTTCGGCCTGACCGGACGCTTTTCGCATCAGGGTCAGGATGTTCGTCTGTTGATTCCCACCACCTACATGAACCGCAGCGGCCAGGCTGTCGCGGCGCTTGCGGGGTTCTTCCGGATCAAACCCGAAGAAATCCTGGTGGCCCATGACGAACTGGACCTGCCTCCCGGCGTTGCCAAGCTCAAGCAAGGCGGCGGGCATGGCGGGCACAATGGCCTGCGCGACATCATCGCGCAGCTGGGCAATCAGAATACCTTTTACCGTCTGCGGCTCGGCATTGGCCACCCAGGCGTTGCCAGTATGGTTTCAAATTTCGTCCTGGGTCGTGCGCCACGCGCCGAACAGGAAAAACTCGATGCCTGCATCGACTTTGCCCTCGGCGTGCTGCCGGATATCCTCGCCGGGGAATGGAACCGCGCGATGAAAAACCTGCACAGCCAGAAGGCCTGACTCTTTTCCGAGGGGAAACACCATGGGATTCAATTGCGGCATCGTCGGCCTGCCCAACGTCGGCAAATCCACCCTGTTCAACGCGCTGACCAAGTCCGGTATTGCGGCGGAGAACTTCCCCTTCTGCACCATCGAACCCAACAGCGGTATCGTGCCGATGCCGGACCCACGCCTGGACGCCCTGGCGGTGATCGTCAACCCCAAGCGCATCCTGCCGACCACCATGGAATTCGTCGACATCGCCGGCCTGGTGGCCGGTGCGTCGAAAGGTGAAGGCCTGGGCAACAAGTTCCTGGCCAACATCCGCGAAACCGATGCCATCGCCCACGTGGTCCGCTGCTTTGAAGACGAGAACGTGATTCACGTCTCCAACAGCGTCGACCCGAAACGCGACATCGAGATCATCGACCTGGAACTGATCTTCGCCGACCTCGACAGCTGCGAGAAGCAACTGCAGAAAGTCGCGCGTAACGCCAAGGGTGGCGACAAGGACGCCGTGGTCCAGAAAGGCCTGCTGGAGCAGCTGATCGCCCACTTCACCCTGGGCAAGCCGGCACGCAGCCTGATGAAGACCATGGGCGCTGACGAGAAGGCCGCGGTCAAGGGCTTCCACCTGCTGACCACCAAGCCGGTGATGTACATCGCCAACGTCGCCGAAGACGGCTTCGAGAACAACCCGCTGCTCGACGTGGTCAAGGCCATCGCCGACGAAGAAGGCGCGATCGTGGTTCCGGTGTGCAACAAGATCGAAGCGGAAATCGCCGAGCTCGATGACGGCGAAGAAAAAGACATGTTCCTCGAGGCCCTGGGCCTGGAAGAGCCTGGCCTGAATCGCGTGATCCGCGCCGGTTACGAAATGCTCAACCTGCAAACCTACTTCACCGCCGGTGTCGAAGAAGTCCGCGCCTGGACCGTCAAGGTCGGCGCCACCGCGCCACAGGCCGCCGGCGTGATCCACACCGACTTCGAAAAAGGCTTTATCCGCGCCGAAGTGATCGCCTACAACGACTTCATCCAGTACAAGGGTGAAGCCGGTGCCAAGGAAGCCGGTAAATGGCGCCTGGAAGGTAAGGAATATATCGTCAAGGACGGCGATGTGATGCACTTCCGTTTCAACGTGTAAACATTGATCGCGGCAGACGTCGCGATATAAAGAAGCCGATGCCCTGCATCGGCTTTTTTGTGGGTGAAAGACTCATGAGAGCGAAACATTGCCATACATTATAAATAAGAGGACTTTAGAACACACACCGCAACATATCTGCAAAGCATTAAAACTTCCCAACTATTCTTCACCACTCTAAGAATAATCTTACGCCGACCACGGATAACCATCTCAACTAGCGCTTGCAACTTCAGAGCACTTGCCCTCCCTATACCCGGTGCCACTCTTAACGCCGGCTGCGCATCATGACAACACTAAGCTTTCCTGTTTAACTGCGTGCCGGCCCATAGGTTAATTGCCCTCCCTGAAGTGGCAACAGTATCGGAGCACAACACGATGTCGACGCTCTGCGAAAACGTTCTTATAACGGACATGACCTTTAGCGATTGCCCGGCCATCGAAACGACCGTGAACAATACGGCCGTTCTCGATATCGATATTCTCCTCTTGGGAGAAACCGGCACAGGTAAAGATACGTTGGCGCAACGCATCCATCAGCTGTCTCGTCGCAAAGGAAACTTCGTTGCAGTTAACTGTGCCGCCATCCCGGAAACCCTGGCCGAAAGCCAACTGTTCGGTGTCAACAGCGGCGCCTACACGGGCGCCATGCAATCGCGCGCGGGGTTTGTCGAAGCCGCCCATCTGGGCACCCTATACCTCGACGAAATCGACAGCATGCCGCTGTCGCTGCAAGCCAAGCTGTTACGTGTACTGGAATCGCGCGGGGTCGAACGCCTGGGGTCTACACGATTTATCCCGGTAGACATGCGTGTGATCGCCTCGGCCCAGCACGCCTTGCACGAAATGGTCGAGCAAGGCACTTTCCGACGCGACCTCTACTTCCGTCTGAATGTGGTCAATATCCACCTTCCAGCCTTACGGGATCGGCGAGAGCGGATCATTCCCTTGTTCCTGGACATGATTGAGCAAGAGGCCGATCACTTCCGGCTCGCCGCGCCGTCGCCCCCCAGCAAGCAGTTATTGCAACAACTGCTGTGCCACCCGTGGAAGGGCAATGTGCGCGAACTGCGCTCGACGGCCAAGCGCTTCGTGTTGGGCCTGCCGCCGTTATCCACCGCGGTGATCAACCGACATGAACTTGAATTGAACCTGAAGACACGATTGCAACAGATGGAGAAATCGTTGATTGAAGAATCGCTTCGTCAACACGACCACTGTGTGGACAGTGTGGCAATCGCTTTAGGCGTCGCCAAGCGAACGCTGTACCACCGAATAAAGCATTTGGGAATATCACTTAACTGAAACAGGGTGCCGCCCCTGTTAACGCAATAACATCTTTTGAAACATACCTTCCCGCAACATATGGAACGCAAGAATCCGTTTAGCCACATAAGTCATGGAACAGCGATACAGGTGTGCAACAGCGTCTTTTGATGTATCGCTGACTCCAGTGAAACTAACGTCAAGCACGGAGAAAACAACATGACTATCGGTTCGATTGGCTCGTATTCTGGCGCCTCCTATGGTGGTGGCGGTGACGCCAACAATATGTCTGCTGATGAGGCAGATGCTGGGATGGAGGCTGTAGAATCAAAGAAGCGCAAAGATGGCGTAAAAAACGCATATAAAGCAGCAGAGAACGCTAATACCAACGGTATTAAAGCAGCCGCTGACATGCTCCGCCTGTAATAGCTGAACGCTTGCTGGCCTTCTCGACAGTCGATGCCGGGAAGGCCATACCGCCACGAGCGTTGTCATATACACGCTCATCTTCTAACCCTTATCTGACAGGGCAACATGATGATAGGCAGCATCCGCACGACTGAAATCAATCAACTCCCTGGCACCTCGGGCATACAGGAGGCCTCCCACTCGGCCACCGATGTCAGCTTTTTCAACTCAACGCTCATGCCTTCCCCAGTTGCGAATACCGCGGTCGATCATACGCTGCCACCGAATGTGCTTTCCGAAGCCGCAGGCAAGCTCAATTCCATGACTGAGCGTATGACCAAAAGCCTGCGGGCATTAAGCAGCAAGAACAAACTGGAAGAGGCGCGAAAATATCCGGGGCAACTTTCCGACGCACTCCTGCTGACGCATATGTTGTCGAAGAGCGTCGGTAAAACCGCGCAGTGCATCGATAAAATCAGCAACCTCCAGTAGGCCAACATGACTCGCCCGTGGCTTATCCTAGTAATCCTGTCGCTCTCATTCTTGCTCAATGCCTGCAGTGACCGTGTCGAACTTCATCGTCAGTTAACCGAACAAGAGGCCAATGAGGTCGTTGCGGAACTGGCGGACAAACATATCCGCGCCACCAAGGTTCCCGCGAAAGATGGCGTTGTGGTGGTGGTCAACTCAACCGATATCGGCCGCGCTGTGCGAACGCTGGAGGCCGCCGGCCTCCCGCGGGTCGCGCGCGCGACGCTGGGCGACACCTTTCGCAAAGAGGGGGTTATTTCCACGCCGCTTGAAGAACGAGCACGCTACATCTATGCCCTGTCCCAGGAGCTGGAGACCACGCTGTCGAACATTGATGGCGTCATCGTGGCTCGCGTACACGTGGTGCTGCCCGAGCGCGTCGCTCCGGGGGAACCGGTACAACCCGCCTCCGCCTCGGTGTTCATCAAGCATGACCCGCGACTCGACCCCGACAATATCAGGGCCCGGGTGCGCAGGATGGTTGCAAGCAGTATTCCCGGGATGACCGCCGCGGTGGAAAACCCGCAAAAACTGACGGTCGTCTTCGTGCCGGCAACCGCTTACTTAGAGCAGCAACGGTTGACTTACTTCGGGCCGTTCCTGGTTCCGGGAGATGACATCGGTTTTTGGCGGGCCAGTGTGACATTCGGGCTGATCGCCCTGGCGCTGATGATCGCGGCGGGCATGTTCTGGCATAAACGCACACAAAGAGCCGCAGACGCGCTGTCAGACGGCCCCTCCCCGGATGCGCCTGTCCAGGCCCGCAATGAGTAATCTCTCATGGGCCCAATGGTGGTCCGCGCCCTGGTTGTGTGCCCACGAAGACTGGAAAGCCCCCGTTCAACACGCCGCGCTGAATGAGCTGCACCGCAGCCGGCAGGTCGTCACGGGCACGCCTTATGGCGTTGCCCCTTGCCTGCCGCCAATGCCCGACCCCGCACTCCTGCAACTGGCACTCGCCCCCACGGATCAACTCGACCTGGGGCTCGCCCTGATTGACGGCATCTGCCGTCCCGCCTATGCCACCGCACTCGATGACAACCATCGGCAGTGGTGCAACAGGCTGGCCAAGGCCCTGCCCCTGGATATGGTGCAACCCGATAATGACCCGCTGCAATTGCTCCGCGCCTGGGTCACGCCGGCCACCTGGCAGCGCATCCGGTTGCGTTTTGCGCGCCGGCGCATTTTGGATCTGGACGAAAAAGCCCTGTCGCTCGGCGACTCCCATAGCCGCCTCGATACCCTTTGGCATGCGGTGGCGTGGCGCATTGGCGCGATGAACAGGAACAGTAGCGCTGCCGCCTCAGAGGGGCACGGAGATTAACGATGTTATGCCGATATAAAATCAGCTCGCCCGGGGGCGCGCCGCCCTTGCCGGGGAGCCTGATCTCTTGCGAAACACTGGCGAGCTATACCCAGGCCAGCAATGTGGTGGACCAGGCAAAAGCCGAGGCCAGGCAGTTGCTGAAGACGGCACACGCCCAACGTGAAGCGCTGCTGGAAAAAGTCAGCGTTGAAGTATGGCAACGTGCCAATGCACAACTCAAACGCTGGGAAATCGAGCGTCAGGCCCTGTGCGACAGCCTTGAACAATACGCCACCTCGATCGCCAACCAGGCGATTCACCTGCTGCTTGAAGACACCCCCGCCCCCCAACGCATGGCCGCCCTGATCAAGCAATTACTGGCGAGCCATGTGCCAGCGGTGAAGGCAACACTGGTTTGCCACCCGCTCGAATTGGAGGCGGTGCGGGCATGCCTGACCAACCGCGGCAGCACGCACTGGACACTGCGCGCCGACGATACGATCAAACTGCAATCGCTCATATTGACCACCGAAGAAGGGGACTTCCGGATTGACTGGACGTCCTTGATCAATATTTTCATGAAGCCCGATGACAGCCCTTCAGACAACGGGTTTTAAACACACTTCATGAAATAAAAATTGCCGCACATGGAACCAATTCGAAATACAAACCAAAAAGGAGAACATCCCAACGGAGTGAATCCATGAACTATTACGACGGTTACAGCAATCGGCTTTTAAACGACGCAAGGGAGGTTAAACGTGACCTCAACCTCGCCGCAGAAACCAATTCCGGGTCTGAAGAAGACCTTGCCTTTTTTTTCGATCTTGTCGCCAAGCATCGAACTTCCGAATACGTCTTCAATGAGCATGCCCGCGTCAAACATATGCTCCTGAAGTCAGGCCTGGATAGCGGTCAGTAACTTGAACGCGCTGCTGGCCGAGTGTTTGAAACGCGGCTCCGGAGAATTGAGGTTATTCGAAAACAATGACGAAATTATCCTGCGTCATTGTTCGAACAGCCTGTTGCTCAGTGTCCAGTTGACGCCACTTCGCCCGGACAAATCATTGCTGCTGAGCTGGCTGCGACTGGGCGAGGTCAGCCTGGAACACTTTCCAGGCGCTCTCGCCCAGGCGCCGGCCAGTGGCGCGCTCTGGCTGATGCATTGCCTGCATGACAAGCACGACGAACAGCAGCTGCAGCTCTGCCTCGAGTCCCTGCTCAACCAACGCGATACCTGGCGCGCCACCGTCGCGCGCCTCCACAGATCGGCGCCTCGACGCAACCCCACCTCCCTACGTTCGTTGCTGTACTAATCAGAGAAGCTTCTATGCATAACAAGATCCACAAGCGCGACAGCTTGCGCATTGACCCGCCCGAAACTTCATCCAGACGCGCCGATTGGCGGTGCCTGATCGCCCTGACCTGCTTGCTGGCCCCGGCGCCAGGCGCCCTCGCCGCCATCCCCGCCGAATGGAAGAACACGGCATACGCCTATGAAGCCCAGCACAAGCCGTTACGTGAAGTCCTGGAAGATTTTGCCCAGACCTTCGGCACTCAACTCCAGATCGAGGGCCTGCTGGAGGGCAACGTCAACGGCAAGATACGCGCCAATACCCCGCAGTCGCTGCTCGACAGGCTGGGCGTTGAACACCGCTTCCAGTGGTATCTCTACAACAACACCCTGCACATCAGCACCCTCGATCAGCAAGAGTCCGCACGCCTGGAGGTGTCGTCCGAAACCATTGCCGACCTCAAGCAGGCGCTGACCGATATCGGCCTGCTCGACAGTCGTTTCGGCTGGGGCGAATTGCCGGAGGACGGTGTCGTCCTGGTCTCCGGCCCTCGGCGCTATATCGAACAGATCAAGCAGTTCAGCAGCCAGCGCCGTTCACCGGACGAAAAGCAGAGCGTGTTGAGCTATCCGCTCAAGTTCGCCAACGCCGCGGACCGCCAAATGGAATACCGCAACGAAAGAATCACCATCCCCGGCGTGGCTACCATGCTGCGCGGGCTGCTCGACCCACGCAATCCCGCGATGCTCACCGGCATGACTCAGCGCTCCCCCGCGCAGTCCCAGCCCGCGCCCCTGACGCCGGCGTTCCCGCGCCTGAGCAACCCGCTGCTGGGGCAGATGCTCGGCACACCCGCGCCAACCGGGCCGGTGGACGCCGGCATAGCGCTGACGTCGCGGGCGCCGGTCAACCCCAGCCGAATCCGCGTCGAGGCCGATGTGCGCAACAACGCAATTCTGATCTATGACCTGCCGGAGCGTCAGGGGATGTACCGCGAGCTGATCAGTCAGCTCGACGTGGCGCGTAAACTGGTGGAAATCGACGCCATCATCCTCGACATCGAACGCACCCAATTACGTGAGTTCGGCGTCAACTGGGGCTTTCAAAACAGTCGCTTCCGCGGCGGGGTCAACATGGCGCCCGGCACCTCATCACAATTGTCGATCGAAAACCGCGACCGCTTTTACGCCGACGTGCGCGCCCTGGAAGCGCGCGGGCTGGCAACCATGGTCTCCAACCCATCGGTGCTCACCCTGGAAAACCAACCGGCGGTGATCGACTTCAACCGCACCCAGTACCTGACGGCCGGCAGCGAGAACGCGACCATCCTGCCGATCACCGTCGGCACCAGTTTCCAGGTCGTGCCTCGCGTCATCACCAGCCGCGGCGGCCATCAGATCCACCTGGCGGTGGACATCGAAGACGGTAACTTCGACGAGTCCAACCCCGAACGCATCGGCCCCGATGTGCGTCGGGGCAAGGTCAGCACCCAGGCCGTCATGGCGGAAAAACGCTCCCTGGTGGTGGGCGGTTTCCATGTAACGAACAGCGCGGACAAGCAAAACAAGATCCCCTTGCTGGGGGACATTCCGTTGCTGGGCAAAGCGCTGTTCTCTTCGACGGAACGCCAGAACAACCGGCGCGAACGTTTGTTCATTCTCACCCCGCGCGTGATCGGCGATCAGTCCGACCCATCGCGTTACTTGCCGCAGGCCGACCAGAGCGAGTTGCAGGCCGCACTCAAACCCCTGGCACGGCGCTTGGCCCCACATCAGCCGGTGATCAACCGCAGCGACATCACCAGCATCCTGGCGCATCTGGTCAGCGGGCAAGTGCCCAAAGCCTTCAAGGCCGCACCGATGCCGCTGGCGTTGAACACGTTGTGTACCCCTCGCGAGCTGTTGGCGCTCAATACCGAGCGCAGCCAGTGGTACGCCGGCCCGCAGTTCAACGTAGCCGTGGTGGTGCTGCGCAATCAGTACAAGCGCAATGTCCGCATCGATGAAAAAGAATGCAGCAACTCCGAGACCCTGGCGGTCACCGTCTGGCCACGCGCCTGGCTCAAGCCGGGCGAAGAAGCCGAAGTGTTCATCGCCATGCGCCCGGTGGTGAAGGATGAACACCTGAGTGTGCCACGCCCGTCCCTGCTCACGCCAACCCGGAAGACCACGCCATGAAGCCAAGACTGTTGTGCGCCACCCTGATGATTACCGCGTTGTTCATCAGCGGTTGCACCCCGACCTGCAAAGGGGACTCCTGCTCACGCCCACAATCGACCAGCGATAAATTGGTGATCTGGTGGCCGCCGCACATGCGCGTCGAACCCGGCCCGGCCGGGGAGCGTTCGGACTATCAAACGGTGTCGCTGGAACGATGAACGCCGGGAGGGTGCCGGACGATGAGCGGCATCGGCAGGCATTCTTCGATAGCCTGGTGAGCGGCGATGCCGCTCACCTGCCGTTGTGCCTGGGCATCGCCCTGCACACACGGCACGCCAACGCCCGCCCGGGGTTGGCATTGCACATCAGCCAGGCGGCCTTGCAAGCCGGGCAACTGCAACGCGTGCTGGAACGCCGCTTCGATCAGGCAGTGGTATTTGATGGCTGCTATATCTACCTCGATGCCCAGGGCGCACTGGTGATCTGGCACGCCCTGCCCGCCGAGCTTCAGGCCGTGGATCAAGTCCTCAGCCGAATGCTGTCGCTGGCCGACCTCGACGCCTTGGATGGTTTCGCCAGCCGCTGATCAGCGCTGCTCCAGCTCCGGCAACTCGAGGGTTTCACGCTTGGCCTCATCGTCGAGGTCGCGCAAGGTACGGTAGATCAACGCCACCGCGTGCAAGGTCTCGCGCGGAATGCCCGCCCCCAGTTTTGCCTCGTACAGCGTGCGGGCCAACCATACGCATTGAATCACCGGGACATCCGCCGCCTTGGCTCGATCAATCAGCTTACGCGCATTCGCGTCCGTGCCCTTGGCCACCAGTTTCGGCAGCGGCGTTTGGCCGGGGCGGTAATACAACGCGACGGCAAAGTGCGTCGGGTTGACCACCAGCATGTCCGACTCCTCCAGCTTGGGCAGCTTGACCTTGGGTTCTTCCTGGGCCAATTGATAGGCCAACGAGCGCCGCTGGCCCTTGACGTGGGGATCGCCCTCCATGTCTTTGTACTCTTTGACCACCTCGACCTGAGTCATACGCATGCGCTTGGCAAAAAAGTACTTCTGCAACGTCAGGTCGATAAGCGCCAGCACCAGCAGCACCCCCAGACACGCATGCAACAAGTGCCGAAAGAGTGTGATCAGCGCGAGGATGTAGGTTTGCAGATCGCTGTTGGCAAGGTTGATCAGGGCCCCCAGCGACGGGCCAATCACCACGTACAGTATCAAGCCCAGGAGCAATGACTTGCCGATGCCCATCAACAAGTTCATGAGGGATTGGGCGGAGAACATCTGCTTGAGCTGGGTGAGCGGGTTCAGCCGGTTGAAGTCCAACTTCAGGGATTCGGGGGCGAACAGCAAGCCGAACTGCATCCAGCTGCTGATCAGTTTCACCCCGATCGCGACCCCGACCATCAGCAGGCCGAAGGAGAAAAACAACACCAGCGCCTCCGTCAGCACTTCTTCCAGGGCGCGCGCAAAGGGTTGCCCTATGCGCGCCAGCGGCAGTGCGATCATCTGCTGGAAGCGCTGCATGCTGGTGTCGGCCGTGAACAAGGCGATCTCGCTCAAGGCCGTCAGTACCAACAACTTACCCACGTCCTGGCTCTGCGCGACTTGGCCTTTCTTGCGCTGGTCACGCAGTTTCTTGGCACTGGCGGGGTGTTTCTTTTCCCCTGAGTCACTCATGTAAAAGGCCCCTTGAACAGCAGGCCCAGGGAATGCTTGAGGTCACTCAGCAGCGCCATGCGCCCGACGATCAAGTCCTGCAGCAGGGCGAAATACAGCAGCAGAATACCGATGCCGGCCAGGCATTTGATCGGCGGGGCCAGCGTACTCACCTGCAGTTGCGGGCTGTAGATCCCCAACAGTGCCACGCCGAACTCGAGCAACAGCAGTACGGCGATAAAGGGCGCGGCGTACAGCATCATATGAGTGAAGGTGTCGCCGACCAACTCGACAAACACACTGAGGCCATTGGCCGCCGGCAACGGAAACCACACGGTCGGCGGCCAGATCAGGTAGCTGTCCCAGATCACCTGGGTCAGTGCGCCCAGGCCCAGGCTGGCCATCAATAAAAAAATCGCCAGTTGTTTGAACAAATGCCCGATCGGCGTGGCGTCGGGGCCCAGCGACGGGTTGAGTTGACCGCCGGCCAAAGCCCCGCGCTGGTTGTCCAACAGCGCCCCGACCGACTCGAACATCCAGAACGGCATCGACAGCAACACCCCCAGCAAAACGCCCAGGATCGCCTCTTTGAGCACCAGTGCGCCCAACATCATCGCGGAGAGTTCCTGCCCCATCAGCGCCGCATGAATACCCGGCGCGGGCATCAACGCCATGACCATCACCACGGCGTGCCTGGGCATGCCGCGAATGTGCTGGAAACAGAACGCCGCGACCAGAAAAGCGCAGGGGTAGATGCGTGCCATGCCAATCAGCAGGCTTGGCAGTAAATCAAGATAGAGCAGCATGGGCACGCCTCAATTCAAGGCCGAACGGGCGATCATGTCGAACGTCAGGTTGATCAACTGGACCAACTCCAGGCCAATCCAACGCCCGGTCACCACCAACGTGACGCCAACGGCGACCAGCTTGACGCCGAAAGGCAGCGTCTGGTCTTGTATCTGCATCAGCGCCTGGATCAGTGACGTCAGGACGCCCACGATCACCGCGACAATCAGCGGCGGCGCCGTCAGCACCACCACCAGCAGCATGCCCTGTTTGAACAGTACGATCGGTTCCATAGGCAGCTCAGAGATAGGAAAGGAACAGGCTGTCCAGCAGCCGCGACCAGCCGGACACCATCACAAACAGCAGTAATTTGAGCGGCAGGGAAATAGTCATGGGCGAGACCATTTGCATCCCCAGCGCCAGCAGCAGGTTGGAGACAATCAGGTCGATCACGATAAAGGGTATGTAGATCAAGAAGCCGATCTCGAACCCCGCCTGCAACTGCGACAACACATACGCCGGGACCAACAGGATCAGGTCTTCGCGCTGGACCTCCTGCGCCATGGCCGGCGGCCACATGCGCGCGGTGTTTTCCAGCAGGTGGGTGAGGATGTCCGGGTCACTGTTACGCACCATGAACGTCCGCAACGGCTGCACCGCCTCAAGCCCGGTCTGTTGCAGCGTGCTCACGTTGCTCAAGTCCAGGGGCGATACCTTGACGACCTCCGCGATCTCATAGCCCACCGGCGCCATGATGAACAGCGTCGCCGCCAATGCGATGCCGTTGATGGCCATGCTGGGCGGCACCTGCTGCACACCGATCGCGTTGCGGGTGATCATCAGCACAATCACGATCTTCAAGAACGCGGTGCAGACGATCAACAGCATGGGCATCAACGACAAGGCCCCCACGAACACGGCCAGGACAATCGGGTCTACGCCTTGAAAACTCATCGGGAAAAAATCACACGAGACATCTGCAACCCCAGGCGACCGTCCACCTCCACCAATTGCCCCACGCCCAGCGGGCGGTCGCCGTAATACAACCCGGCCATGCCCGGCGCATACCCGGAAATGCCCAGCACCGCGCCGGGCGCCAGGTTGCGCAGCTCGCCGAGGGTCAGGTTGAGCGTGCCGCATCGCACATTGAGCGCCATGCTCAGTTCGTCGAACGGTTCATGCCCGAAGACATCCACCACCGGCGTGTCGTCTTCATGCCCTGCATAGGGCGGTGTTGCGAAATCCTCTTCCAAAGGCGCTTCCTCGATCGAAGTAAGGGTCAGGCAGACAGGCCCGGATTCATCATCAATAAACACGCACAGGCGCTGCCTGCCGACCTGCACATGGCCGTTGCCATGGGCTTGGAAATACACCTGCTCGAACATCAGCACATCGCCGGCGCGCAGGCCGCGCAATTGGCTGAGGGGCACGCGCAGGCGCCCGATCGTCACGGGCAGCGCCAACTGAAAACGCGTCGGCATCGGGCTGGCCATGCGGCGCCACGGCCCCGCCTCGCACAACGCCAGAAAGCTCTCGGTCGACAGCCACAGATAGCCCACCACGTGGGAAGCGCCGAGCGTCACGCACAACCGGCAACCGAAGTTCAACGGCCGGGCAGAGGGCAATAGCCGCAGATGCCCCAACAGCGCCCGCACCTGGGCACTCAAATGATGTTGAAACAGGGCCCAGAACCAGGAGTCCGGATCGTTGCCCGCCTGCGCCAACGTCACCGGGCATTCGCCCAGCAAGCTGAATTGTGGCCCCGGCTCACTGAACCCCAATACGCCGCAGGCTGTTTCGAAACAGAGCGGCTGGACGCCCATGGGGGCCGCCCCGGGCTCCAGCCGCAACTCTCCGCGCAGCTCGCCAACCTGGTACGACATGCGCAATCCGCGCCCCAAGCGTTGCCGGGCCGCCACCACATCGCCCTTGACCGTGGGTAACGCCAGGGAGGGCATCATCATGCCAGCGCCGTATGTGCCAAATGCACGCTGACCGGCCGTGCCAGGCTCGCGGCGAGCCTTTGCTCGAACTGTTGCCGTACCCCGCTGAGCCAGCGCGTCGTGCCCTCTCGCTCGGCGCGCAACTCGACCCTCCAGGCGCCCTGCTCTCGGCCGATGCTGCTGTCGATCCGCCCCAGGTGCGGCAAATACAAGACCGCCGTCAGCGGCCACTGCGACACGCCGTCCATCCGCGAAACCAATTGCTCGCTCAACGCATCGACCCTGGCGGTTTCCCCCGAAGCCTTGATTCCGGCCAGGAACTGCCATTGGCTCGCGTCGTCGCTGTCATCATTCAACAACTGGGCAAACAGCCGTTGCTCCCAAGGCGCCAGCGCGTCGATTGCCGGCACACGGTCGCCCCAGAACTCAAGCGGGTACTGGCGCTCAGACGGGTTGACTGAAACGTGGTTCATAGCGGTTCCTGCGCGAGTAAATGGGAGAGTTCTTGGATTTTTTCCACCTGGCGCAGACACAAGGTCACGTGCTTTTGCGCACTGCCGACCTGCACCGCCTGCTCTTCGCGTTGCCCTTGCAGGGTCTTCAACTGGCTTTCTTCGCGGCGGGTGCCGGCCGACAAGTGCTGCTCCTTGGCGCTCCAGGTTTTCAGCGCCTTGAAGGTCACCACCTGGCCCTGGTGTTCACTCAACAGTTGCGCGGATTGCCGGGCCTCTTCCTGGCGCGTTTGCTCCAGCGTCTCCTGGGCCTGCTGGATATGCGCGACCAGCGTTTGATGCGCCCGCTTGGCCTCGCGCAGCGCCCGCTCGGCGCGGTCTGCGCGGTATCGACGCAAGCGCCGCAAGGTGTCGATGTCACTCGGCAATACTTCAGAAAGGGACATAGGCAGTCAGCTCCATCAGGTGATCCAGGGTCGAGGCGATGGGCGAGGGTTCACGCAGGTCCTGGCGCAGGAAGTCATCCACCGCCTGGCGGCTGTCCACGGCCAGATCGGTCAGCGCATCGTTGCCGGGCTGGTACTCGCCCAACTTGAGCATCAACTCGATCTGCTGGTAAGCCGACAACAGGCGGCGCAACGCCGTGCCCGACTGGATGTGCCCAGGCTCGGCAACGTTGCTCAAAATTCGCGAAAGGCTGGCCAGCACGTCCACAGCCGGGTAGTGGCCCCGCTCGGCCAGCTTGCGAGACAGCACGATATGGCCGTCGAGCAGCGAGCGAACTTCATCGGCCACCGGATCGCTCATCGAGTCCTGCTCGATCAGCACGGTGTAGATCGCGGTGATCACGCCTTCGCGCGTCAACCCGGCGCGCTCCACCAAGCGCGGCAACAAGCTGTACACCGACGGCGGCAAACCACCGCGGCCCAACGGTTCACCGGCGGCCAGGCCGATTTCACGCTGGGCCCTGGCGAAACGGGTCAACGAGTCGATCAGCAACAACACCCGCTTGCCCTTGCGCCGGAAACCTTCGGCCAGCGCCGTCGCCGTGAACGCGGCACGCGCGCGCTCCATGCTGGAGCGGTCGGACGTGGCACACACCAGCACGGCCTTGGCACGCAACTGGTCATCCAGTTCGTGATCGAGGAACTCGCGCAATTCGCGGCCCCGTTCACCGATCAGGCCGAACACAATCACATCGCATTCCACATTACGGGCGATCTCGGCCAACAACGTGGTTTTGCCACAACCGGCGCCGGCGAACAGCCCGACACGCTGGCCCTCGCCCAACGTCAGCAAGCCATCGATCGAGCGCACGCCGGTGGCCAACGCGCGACTGATGCGCGGGCGCTCCGTGGGCAATGGCGCCTCGCACAACACCGTGGTCGCGTCGGGCGTATCCGCCTCGACGAACGCACTGGGGCCCTCGCCGGCAATCGGCCGACCAAAACCATCCAGCACCTGGCCCAACAGCTCGTCGCTGACCCGCACCCGGTGCGGCACCCCCAGGCGCTCCACCGCGGCGCCGACGCGCACCCCCTCCAGATTGCCCAGGGCACTGAGCACCGCATCCTGCTGATCGAACCCGATGATTTCGGCCAGCATGTAATCGCCAGGCTTTTTTTCGACCTGGCACAGATCACCGATACGCGCCTGGGGCAGCCGGCACTGCAACAGCATGCCGTTGACACGCTGGATACGCCCGCGCATCGACACCGGCGCGAAACGGGCCAGGCCCTGGGACTGAATCAATTGCCACGCGTCGAGACGCTCCTGCACCGTGCCGCTCACCAGCGCACCTCATAGCGTTGCGCGCCGTCGAACACCACCTTGCTGTTGTCGATCAGCACCAGCCGCAGGCCATCCACCTCATCGCCGACGAACAAACGGTCGCCGTGTTCCAACACCACATGACCGCTCGGCCCGCCGACGATCTGCAAGATCTTGAACGGCAGGATGCTGTCACGTACCCGTACACGACTGATCACCGGCACGGCGGTATCGAACTGTTCAGCAAAGCGGCTGAGCATGCGCGCCACGAGTTCGACCTCTTCCTGGGACACATCGCCATTGAGGGCGATCTGCCCATTGATCACCTGCAAGCCGACGCGATGGTCCAGCTCGCGCTCGCCGAGCATCTTGAGCAACTGCTGACGCACCTCGAGCGGTGAACCGAGGTTGGGTTTTTGCGGCTCGACGGGCATCAACGACGCCTGGGCCTCATGCTCGCCGGTGGACGCCATGCCGACCGCCACGATAATCACCGCACATACCAGCACCAGGCTGATCAGGCGCTTCTGCTGAAACGGCGGGATGGACGACAGCACCAGCGCGGGCGGCGCCTCCTGGCGCGGCTCGGCGGCTGGCGTGACCTGCGCGACCGCCGCCCGGGGCCAAGGCTGGTCGGCCAAGGCGACGCACAGGCGAATGCTGCCCAGCGAAAAAGGCGTATTGAGCGCCAGGTCGGCGATCTGTGCCAGCGCCTGCCCGGTGCTGCTTTGCAACAGCCCGGCTTCCGCCTGCACCGACCAGAACCCGTCGATCAACCGCAGCCGCGCATGATGCTCGACCACCCCGGCGTCGGTCAGCAGCAGGTCGGCGTCCGTGTGACAACCCAGGCTCCACTGCTCGCCAAACAACGGCAACGCAGCGCCCTGATTCAAACCCTCCAACACGCGCAGTTCAAACATCAGCAAGCCCTCCCTGGCGTGGGTATGTACGTTGCACTCATGCTGCCGCTCCTCGCATCAGTTCGTCCTGGCCCAGGTCAAAGCGCCCCAGCACCTTGACCTTCGATGCACTTCCCAGCTCAGCAAACGACAGCACCGGCACATGGCTGAACTCTTCCAACAGCAAGGTCCGCAAGGGACTGCGCAGATCCTGGGCGACCAACATCACGCGCTTGCTTTTGGGCCGCACGGCAAACGCTTGGTTAAGCAGGTTGATCAGCGAAGCGCTGCTGTCGTTATCGAGGGCGAAGAACACCCCGGTCTGGGTCTGGCGCAGTGCCTCGCGCAGCACGTTTTCGGTCTGCGGCGACAACAGCCATGCATGCAGACCGTCCGCCTCGCTGTACTGGTGGAAAATCTGCGATTTAAGGGCGATGCGCGCATAGTCCGCCAAGGCGTCCGGTTCACGTTCATGCTGGCCGTACTCGATCAGCGACTCGACGATCAGGCGCACGGCACGCAACGGCACGCCTTCGCCCGCGAGGCGCTGCAGCACCGCCGAGAAGCGCGACAGCGGCATGATCCGTTGCAGCTCCTGCACCAGCTCCGGCTGGTTGTGCTCAAGCCAGCCGAGGATCGCCTTGCTCTCCTGAATCCCGAGAAACTGAGGGCCGCTGAGCATCATGGCCTGCTTCATGCGGTCGATGATCAGGCTGGTGGCGCTGAAGCGTTCCAACTGCGGGTCATCCAGCAGCGGATCGTCGGGCGGCAGCCAGAGCCAGTCCTGCTCGTCGCGCTCGGGCAACCCCGGCACCGCGTGGGCCGGCTCGGACGCCAGCGCCTTGCGCTCCACCGCCACGAGCGTGACCACCGACGCCTTGATCATCGGCACTTCGTGAACGCAAAAACGCATCTCATCGTCGGCCAGCGAGGCATCGAGTTCGACCTCGAACGGCGGCAGCGTCAGACCGATATGGGCCACCATCGCGTTACGCGCCTGGCGGATCCCGTGGATCAGTTCCGTGACCTCTGGCGAGCCTTGCAGAACCGGGGAGAACTGCAACAGGTAGGGCCGCGACGGGTCGAACCCACGCAAATCCTCGTCGCCGTTGTCCTCGGGGCGCACCGCCTCGGTGGCTTCGGCTTCGGGCTGTTCCTCGCGTTGGCGTTGGCGCATCAGGTAGTAACCGAGGGCGCCGGTCATCAGCGAAATGAGGATGAACACCACGGTCGGCATGCCAGGCAAGGCGGCGAAAGCCAGCATGCCCACCGACGCGATCATCCAGCTCTTGGGCTCGCTGGTCATCTGCCGGGCAATTTCCGCGCCCATGTTATTGGCACCCTTGCGCCCATCCGGCGCCGCACGGGTGATGATCATGCCGGCGGTCAGGGAGATCAGCAGCGCAGGGATCTGCGCAATCAGGCCGTCCCCGATGGTCAGCACCGAATACAGCGCCATCGAATCGCCGGCGCTCATGCCGTGCTGGAACATGCCGGTGGAAAACCCGCCCAACAGGTTGATCACCACGATGACCAGCCCGGCAATCGCATCGCCCTTGACGAACTTCATGGCGCCGTCCATTGCGCCGAACAACTGGCTCTCGCGGCCCAGTTGCTCACGCTTGTCGCGGGCCTGGCCGCCGTCGATCAAGCCGGCGCGCAGATCGCTGTCGATGGACATCTGCTTGCCCGGCATCGCGTCGAGGCTGAAGCGCGCCGCCACTTCGGCCACCCGCTCCGAGCCCTTGGTAATCACCAGGAAGTTGACGAGCGTGAGGATCATGAAAATCACCAGCCCCACTGCCAGGTTGCCGCCCACCACGAAGTTGCCGAACGCTTCCACGATATCGCCCGCGTCCTGCTCCAACAGGATCAAGCGCGTGGTGGCAATCGACAGCGCCAGGCGAAACATGGTGGTCAACAGCAGAATCGAGGGAAAGGAAGAGAACGCCAACGGCCCGGGCAGGTACAGCGCCAGCACGATCAACAGGCAGGAAATACAGATATTCAGCGCGATCAGAATATCCACCAGCCAGGTCGGCAACGGCACGATGAAGATGAACACAATGGCCATGACCACCACCGCGCCCAAGACTTCGGCACGCCGCGCCACCTTGAGCAACGCAGCGTTGATGGTCGCCAGCACCGTCATGCGTTCCCCCTCGACTCGCCGGCAATGCGGGGGCTGCCCCGCTCCACGCGCGCGAACTCGTCCATCACCAACAAGAATTTGTGCAGCGCCTCCTGGCGCCCCCGGTTGTCACGCCACAAGGTCTGCGGCAGACGCTGGATCACCGGGTACAGGGCGTTGAGGGACACCAGTTGGCCGCTCGCCAGCTCGCCACCGAGGTCTTCGGCCAGGCGCAATACCTCGCCCGAATCGACACCCGTGGCGGTATACCCCAACAGGCGCTGCAACAGACTCACCGAGTCCTGATCGGTGCTCAGGCGCTGCAGCAATGCCTGGCAATTGGCTAACGCCCCGCCCAACTGAGCGCAGCTTTGCAACCCCAACAGCAGCGTGCGCAACTGCGCCGTGGGCACCGAAGGCGAGTGGGCGGCGATGTCATCGGCCAGGGCCCGGCGCATCACGTTGAGGCCGTCTGCGAAGCGGTCCCCGCCGAACAGCCCCAACAACGATTGCATCATCGAAGTCAGGGATTGGCGCGTGACCACACTGGCGTAATACAGCCCACGCACGGCCTGACGCTCTTGCGGGTCGCCGGCGGCCTGCTCCAGCACGGCGGCAATGTTCAGGCCGGCCTGGATCTCGCCCCTGTAGCGCACCTGCAACCGATCGATCGCCTCTTGCGCCAAGGCCACGTCGGCGGCGCGGGCTTCGGCTTGCGCGGCCACATACTTGAGCACCACGAACGCCCGCGCCATGGACGCGATGGTCTCCTGGGCCGGATGGCCAAGCTGATCATAGAGCCGCACGAGCTGCTCGACGGCAGGCACGGCCAGGCCCATCGAGCGCCGGTTCAACGCTTGATTGTTGAGCGCGACTTCCTGGTTGAAAACCTGCGCAACCTCATCGAAACCCGTCGCCACGGCCGCTGTTTTTTCAGGGCTGACGCGGGGTGGGTCCACGCGTTGGAGCGGTTGCACATCGTTGATCGATTCGACTTTCATGGGGCAGGCCAGGACAAAGAGATTGTGTCCCTATGTGGCAAACGCTGGCTTTACGGTTCCAACAAATTTCCCCTCTGCAGTGTTTTGAAATTACCGGCACAAACCCGCCTGGGCTTTTGCAAGAAACCGCACAAAACCTTCCGAACAAAAAATATTTATTTATATAAATCAACCAGTTGCGATTTTTTTCTGTTTGGCACAGCCGGTGCTAAAGGGGTTCCCATCGAAACCATTTCGATCGCGCCCACCCTGAGGAAAAAATCATGGATATCCCTATTGGTGCTTTAGCTCACTTTGTTGGCGACTCGCCTCAATTCATGCTCCACCTGACGGACGACCAGCAAAAAAAACTCCGGCGCTTCATCCACAAGCGCGTACTCAACCCGGAAGATGCGGACGATATTCTGCAGTTGACGTACCTGGAGGCCTGGCGCAGCAGGGAGCGTTTCAGCGGCCAGGCAACCCTTAGCACGTGGATGTGCGGCATTGCGCAGAACCTGATCCGCAACCACTTCCGGCGCATGTACGCCAAACCGGTGCATTGCGAATTCGATGAAGCGCTGTGGCACGGCCAGGAAGACAGCCAGAACCTGGATTGGGAGTTCGAGGTCAACCGCCGCCTGGAAAAAACCCTGGTCGCCATCAAGGACCTGCCCACCGAGATGCGCAAAACCCTGTACGCCTCGCTGGAAACCGACGGCAGCTATCAGGACACCGCCGACGCCCTGGACATCCCGATCGGCACCGTGCGTTCACGCCTGTCCCGGGCCCGCGAACACCTCAAGCGCGCCACCCGCAACCCGTTGCAACCGTAGTCCAGCCTAGCTGGCAACCGTTGGGCGAGAGGGATATCTGCCCAACCGTATCAGACCTTTTTCGTGCGCGGCAGCAAGATCGCCAGCAGCCCGAACAACGGCAAGAACGCGCATAAGCGGTACACGTACTCGATGCCGTGACTGTCCGCCAGGTGCCCCAGCAGCGCCGCCCCGATCCCGCCAAACCCGAACATCAGCCCGAAGAACACCCCGGCGATCATCCCCACATTGCCCGGCACCAACTCCTGCGCGTACACCACAATCGCCGAGAACGCCGAGGCCAGTACAAAGCCGATGATCACGCTGAGCACGCTGGTCCAGAACAGGTCCACATGGGGCATCAACAACGTGAACGGCGCCGCGCCGAGGATCGAAAACCAGATCACCGCCTTGCGCCCGATGCGGTCGCCAATCGGCCCGCCAAAGAACGTGCCCGCCGCCACCGCGCCGAGGAACAGAAACAGGTGCAACTGCGAGCTGGCCACCGACAGGTCGAACTTCTCGATCAGGTAAAACGTGAAGTAACTGGTGATGCTCGCCATGTAGAAATACTTGGAAAACACCAGCAGCCCGAGCACCACCAGCGCCGCCATCACGCGCCGTTTCGACAAGCCATGCGTCGCCGCCTGACCGGCCTTGAGCTTGAACAGGTTCAAGTGCGTGCGATACCAGCGGCTGATCGCATACAGCAGCACCAACGCAAAAACCGCGAACAGGCCGAACCAGGCCACATTGCCCTGGCCGAACGGAATGATGATCGCCGCCGCCAGCAACGGGCCGAACGCCGAGCCCGCGTTGCCGCCGACCTGGAACGTCGACTGCGCCAGGCCATAGCGCCCGCCCGACGCCAGCCGCGCCACGCGGGACGCCTCGGGGTGAAAGGTCGACGAACCGATCCCGATCAACGCCGCCGCCAGCAAAATCAGCGGGAAGCTGCCGACCTGGGACATCATCACAATCCCCACGAGGGTGCAGACCATCCCGCACGGCAACAGAAACGGCTGGGGATGCCGATCGGTGTAATAACCCACCCACGGCTGCAACAGCGACGCGGTGAGCTGGAACGTCAGGGTAATCAGCCCGACCTGGGTGAACGTCAGGCCATAGCTGGCCTTGAGCATCGGGTAGATCGAGGGCAGCACCGACTGGATCAAGTCATTGATCAAATGCGCCAGCGCCACCGCGCCGATGATCCGCATGACCAGCGGGCTGGTCTGCCCGGCGGCGGGGGAATTGCTAAGAGCCATAAGAGGGTTCCGTACAGCGGGGGAATGCACAGGTGCAGGTGCGACAATGTGCCACTTTTGCCCAGGGCAAGGCTATC
This sequence comes from Pseudomonas sp. Pse79, assembly GCF_024519615.1. Taxonomy (NCBI): domain Bacteria; kingdom Pseudomonadati; phylum Pseudomonadota; class Gammaproteobacteria; order Pseudomonadales; family Pseudomonadaceae; genus Pseudomonas; species Pseudomonas sp. Pse79. The sequence goes on along the minus strand of NZ_JALJRR010000014.1, from coordinate 79,887 downwards.
CCGTTAGGGAGCTAACGACTGTAGCGGTCACGCTTTGTAAAAGGCCAGCAGGGTGGATCGCTTTAATTTGAAGGATGTTTCCTAGACAATCCCCGGCGCCTTGTGCCTGTGGAAACCGCTGGCTAGTCTTCGATCCGTCACTGGAATCAGTGATCGGGTTTAGTCGCCCGGATTCTTAATCAGGCGCATGCACCTCCATGAGTTTTATGGTGGTTGTGCGCAGGGCACCTTCGGGTGCGCCGGATTTTCCTGATTAGCCGGTCGACTAACCTGCGTACAGCCGCCACCCATTCGTTTAGTCGCGACGGGGCCGGCTTCTGACTTAATCAGGAGTTACACCATGACCAAAGCACTCCCCGATCCGCCTAGCGACTGCCTCGCCGTCAACGAACACCTCAGCTTCGAAGACGCCCAGCTCTACATCGCCCACCTGATCCACAGCGCCTCGGCCACCGTGCTGGACTGCGGCGACCACCTGCCCCCCCACGACCGCGCCAAGATCCACGCCGTGTGGCACCTGCTGGAAATGGCCAAGACCGTGGTCGACCGCTCCATCGACTGCATGCCCCGCACGTCCTGACAGCCAACGCCGATCAAATGTGGGAGACCGGGGCGTGCCATAAAGACCTGCAAATCCCCCTGCCACCCGTCGGCCGAGCCAGGGCTTTTCGTTAAACAATTGAAAGCGTAGATAAAAATTCAATAAAAACGCTTGACGCTTTGTCGTTCTCCGCGAATAATGCGCGCCACTTGGCTACATAGCTCAGTTGGTTAGAGCATAGCATTCATAATGCTGGGGTCCGGGGTTCAAGTCCCTGTGTAGCCACCAAGTACCGATCCATAGATGTCTACAGCAGTCTATGAATCACCTCAAGAAGCCCGCCTCGTGCGGGCTTTCTTGTTTCTGGCTGTTCACCTCTGTCTACGCCTATCCGGCCATGCTGCAAAAATAACGGCGATCATTGCTGAGCGGGGTTAGTGCACGGACTTGCCCATCCGTTTGCGTTCGAGCGGACCAGTCATTTGCATCGGATTTGACCAGCACGATTCGTGGGCATGACCGGCAGAAATCGGCCAAAAGCAGCCGTTCGCGAGGGCTGCTTACGACCCAAGACGGTCATCAAATTGAGGTAACGAAGAGAGCTTCGAGGCCGACGCTGACTGGCGGTAGCGCATTAATCAATACAGCAAAACCCATCGGCGGGGAGGCAAAAAGGGCTTTTTCCTTGAGTTTTTTTGTTCACGCACTCCCTTTCAGCTTTAGCAAAGAGAATGACGACATTTTACTGACGCCGAGATGGCTCATATAGTAAATGGCTATTGGCCGCGTCCGCTCAGATGAGGTTCTATGGGCAGACAATACCTTTATTTTCAAGGAGCGAAGATGTCTGAACCCTTTAAAAAACTAAATCCAAATATTATCGATAATGAGCTAATAAGAGCTCCACAGAGAGAAGCTTACGTCGCCTTAGTTCAATCCGTCCAGGGAGCAGCAGAGGATGAGAGAGAAGTCGGCATTGTGTTACCTGTGGGGTGCGGAAAGTCAGGGACTATCGCAATAGCACCTTTTGCTTATGGATCAAAACGCACATTAGTAATCGCTCCAGGCATCGCCATTTCGGAGCAATTAGAGAAAGAGTTCAACCCCAGCAATCCAAAAATGTTTTATCGCAAATGTAAAATATTACTTTCCCCACCTTTTCCCGAGCCAGTCGTAATCCGCGGAACATCTACAAATCGTGCCGACCTAGAGGATGCCGACGTAGTAATAACAAACATTCAGCAACTTCAAGGGGGCGATAACAAATGGCTAAAAAAGCTTCCTAATGACTTTTTTGATTTGATTATTTTTGACGAGGGGCATCATAGCGTCGCGGCAACCTGGGAATTCTTAAAGAAAAATTTCCCCGAAGCGAAAATTATAAACTTTAGTGCCACACCGCTTCGTGCAGACGGCCAAATTATGGCCGGTAAGATCCTCTATTCTTTCCCCATTTCAAAAGCAATCAAGGCGGGGTACGTAAAGCAACTAAAAGCAGTACAACTTAACCCAGCAACTCTACGTTACGTACGTAGAGGGGAAGACAAGGAAATTGAGGTTTCGCTAGCAGAGGTCATAAAGCTAGGCGAACAAGAAGCAGACTTTCGGCGTAGCATCGTTACGTCTAAAGAGAGTCTTGCTACGATTGCTGACGCCTCCATTCATGAGCTTCACAAACTGAGAGAGACCACTGGAGAAAATCGACTAAAAATAATTGCGTCTGTATTGAATTTTGAGCATTGCCGCCAAGTCGTCGAGGCTTATAGAGCAAGGGGAATGCGAGCAGAGTACGTTCATTCAAAACAAGAAGGGGCGGCAAATAAAAAGGTGATGGAGCTACTTGACTCCCATCAGCTTGATGTAATTGTACAAGTTCGAAAACTCGGAGAAGGTTTTGACCATCCCTATCTATCTGTAGCAGCAGTGTTCAGCGTGTTCGGCAGCTTATCGCCATTTATCCAGTTCGTGGGTAGGATCATGCGGGTAATTATCCAAAATCAACCGGAGTCGCCAATTAACCAAGGTGTTGTCGTATTTCACGCAGGGGCAAACATTGCTCAGAAGTGGCATGACTTCAAGCTATATAGTGCAGCAGATCAAGAATACTTCGATCAGCTTCTACCATTGGAATTCTCCGACCCATCTGAATCTGGCGCGCCTCGAGCGTTCTATCCAAATATTGAAACAGGAGATGCGGTCACTGTAAAAGGCCAGTCTTTGATCGAACTTGAAGAGTTACATCTCTTACCTCCTGATCAAGCCGCCGCAATAGAGCTACTAAAAAGTATCGGCGTGATCCCGGAAGGCTTCAATCCATTAAAGGAAACACTCCAACCAATTCCAATGACGAAAGTTGCACAGCGTCAAGCTATGCGCGCCAGTCTAAATATGCGCGTAAATACAGAGTCGGCACGAATTTTAAAGCTGCATGGAATTAATCCAGGAGGTAGTGATCTTGACCCACTTCGCCGCGGAAGGACCAACTGGACATTGCTAAAATCCAATATCGATAAGCACGTCAATTTTCATGTTGGTAAAGCTGCCAAGTCGAGGAGCGAGCTGACTCGCGAAGAACTTATTAAAATCGAAGCTGATTTCGCAAAAATCTGTGATACTGCTTGGAGCGAGTTGAAAAATGGCAGCTAAATCCCTCATTGAAACAGTGCATGTAGATTACGCGCTAAGAGCACATAACTGTCGAGCCAATAAAAACCATAAAATCTTAAAAAACTCGAAACGCTTAAAGGTTAGAAAAGGACTTGGCTGGGTCTACTATTGCGAAGAATGCGCTATTAAAATAATCGAAAGAGACTTAGCGAAACTCGTTAAGCTCAGAATGCTAGAGCCTGACCAAGAACCTTAAATGAATATGCAGATGACTTTCAAAAAATCGTCACTCTGCAGGAATAATATTCGTAATTATACTCAAGCTTTTGGCATATTCTGCATGTGCCAAAAGTTTGGCTGTATCAGCTGCGACTGGTATCGGCCGGAAGCAGTCATTGAGCGCCAATGAAGCCAGATTAGCAGCTACTCTGCTTAAAAATGGATTGTTTTTTGGTCCGTATGTTGAAATAGCAGACAAGGAGAAAGCTGATGTTTGATTACTTAGGAAACTTTCCAATTTCGGCCGATCTACTACCGCAACGCCTTCGCTCTCTTTTGGAGCCAATCGGAATCGATCCGTTGGAACGAGTAGCGGTAAGTAGTTTTACGGAAACCGAATGCTCAGAATGGAACAGAGAGACTGTTCACATGGTGATGGCTGTCGTTCCTGACGACGGGAATGCGACACCAGTCCTTCATTGTGACAGTGTTGTGGCGCACGGATTACCAATTGTCCGAGAGAAAGGTAGCGAGCGAGATTTCGCGCCGAGTGTGAGCGGTCATGATTACGTTGTTGCCTCTTGGGGTAGCAGCTTATTTTTCACCTATAACTTGGCCGAGAAAGTATGGATGTCACTGGGTTTAACGCCACGCTGCATTGGCAATGAGCACCAGCGCTTAGTTTACGATGACTTGAGCCTTCCTGAGTTCGGAGTCGCGGAAGGAGAAGTGTCTTTTCAGTACAATTTCAGCCCCTCCCGAGATGTTAAATGGTTAATGTCCAACGAGTATCTTCGCAAGTATCTGTGGCTTAGGGGCGGGCGTGGCGTTCGTCAGTTCTTCTACCAAGTGACACTCAAAGACAGCCTTCCATTGCGTAAATTGATGAATGGCTCTAAGTTTTTTTCTCTTGGTGCGCCGGGAAGTTGGCTTGAAGGTGACCTTCGGGAAACAGAGGGCGGTTTGCTGCTTCAAGTATGGGCCACGGTAGATGCCGTATCCTGTGAGCTTTGCCCTCAGCAGACTGCAGATGGACTAACTTGGCCAGGTGTTGTTGGCAAAGTTACTCACGCCAGCACTAACGACATTGTCAGGAGCGATATGACGGTCTATCTCGACGATAGATTTCTCGAGCGATATGAACAGAACAGGTTGTATGATAGTACGCCTGTTGATATGCATGGTGATTGGAGCTGCAGCCCTTCTTACATGGGGCAGTGGTCTTTTACAGGATGCCGGCGAGTAGGAAGAAATCTAATTGAGGTGGAAATAAGGGACTTGTACAAGGGGGTCCCAGTTCGAGAAACTTTACATGCTCATGTCCACGCTGTTGATTTAGGGATCGTGAAGCGCGACCTGAGTGAAGAACACATTGTTTCCAAAGTGGATAGGTTTCTCTCACAAATGTTGTCCCTGGGAGAGAACCTTTCCCAGCTCGGGACGGCGCTAGGCCTAGAAAAATCCGCTGTCGAACTGCTAGGGTTCTCGCGGCACGCAGTTGAAGCTGATGGTTGGCTAAATTATCCTCAAGTTACAAAACTTGCCCAAGTAGCTTCCTTGGATATGACCCAGCAAGGTTTTCTCGCTCGATGCAAATCTGTACATGAAATCTGGCAGAAACTTCCCGATGGTTTCCTCAAACAGATTCTAGAAGCGATGGGTGTTCCGCGAAAGTCGATCGCCAGTCTAGGTACCTTAAAGCTTCTACAGGGATTACTGAACATCCTAGCGAGTTTTGATGAAAACTGTGAGGCGCCAGATGCGCTCAAAAGCAAAGATGAGCCAGACGGCTGGAATGCCAAGAATGATGATATTGCAATGCTGTTCGTTAACTACGATCTTCGTATCGCTGACGCCCACGATTCAGTGAGTAAAATTGTCGAAAGATTGCAGGACCAAGGCTTCGATACTGCTACATTGCATCAGGGACATGGCAGGGCGCTGGATTTTGTTTTGGATGGCGTGATCAGCTCCTTTGCAGCAATTAATAGGCCGTTGAGCAGAATTCTGGCCCGCGCGTGACTGGCTCTGTTTCATGTAGTAAAACGGGGTCAGCCCCTGAGGGATCCCCACAAATCTACTCCAGGCTCTGCGCCTGATGGCGCACCTCATCACGCAGGGCTTTCTCCAACACTTCCAAGCCTTTTCGCCCACCATGTTGATTTCCCAGCAAACGGTCGACGCGCTTGATGGCATGTTTGGGATAGGCCTGACCCGGCATGGAGCGCCCGAGGCCCGTCAGTGTTAGGCGACGGCCCTGCAGTAACGAACTGACACAACTCACCAGCGTTGTCAGGCGGCGAGAATGGATTGAGGGGAGTGCTTGAGCGAGCGCTCTGTGTAAAAATCGAATGGCCTGCATGGGTTCGGGATCTTAGTTTTGTGTGGTGCAAACCAAGTTGCCGACTCATGCAGGCCTATTCAATAATTCCAACTTCTTGATTTTTTGTAAGAAAAATCGGGGATCCCTCAGGGGCTGCCCCCTATTTCCTCCTTGACGCCCCGCTCGCGATAGGCCTCTAGCCCCCGGACACACAATGGGGCCTAAGACCAGTTCGACTGTCAGATCGGGACGAAAATCGCGTTTCTACGCAATTTTCTGATCTGCTGATCAACCCACGCCGACAGATTTTACGTAGCAACACATTCTTCAAGACTGTGCCCGCGGGTTTCAACGTCTGGGGCGTTTTCTGCCTGTCACGACTGACCGGCTTGGGCCGAAAGCGGTCAGTCATAAGCGGCTACGTCCGGCCAGGAGCGAACATCGAGTGCCTGCGAATTCAGGGCCGACTCATTCTGCACCAGACTGTAGCGCCCAAATACCCCCCCACTGTATCTGCTTCTACCTGAACATTGCCGGTTAGCATGGCTCCTCATCCAAGGAGGTATTGCGCGATGCCAGACGCTACTAATCTCTACCTGTTCATTGTTGCCGCCTTGCTGCTGCTTATTGTGCCGGGCCCTAACATGGCAATCGTCACCAGCCACGCAGTCACCCACGGCTGGCGAGCCGGCCTCGCGGCAGCACTCGGAATAACCCTGGCCGATTTGCTGATGACCGTCCTGGTTAGCGCGGGTCTAGGGGCGCTGGTGATGAGTTGGGCACCGGCGTTCGACTTGCTGCGCTGGGCAGGTGCTTGCTATCTGATGTGGCTGGCTTGGCAAGCATTGAAGGCTCCCCCTTCGGATACTGACACTCAACCTACGCAGGCTTCATTGCGGAAAATCTTTACCCGAGCCACGCTCAATAGCCTGTTAAACCCAAAAGCGCTGTTGTTCTTCATGGTATTCCTACCGCAATTCGTCACCGTAGGCAGCAGCAGCGTCACGTTGCAATTGATGTTCTTAGGTGTGCTGCTTGCGCTGATCGCTTTGGTGTTTCATTCCCTGCTCGGATTTTGCGCCGGACGGCTTCATGCGCGCCTGCGCAAAGGCTTGGTCTCCAAACGCCTAGGCGCTTATGGCTTCGCTGCGGTAATGGCGGCTCTGGCAGCACGCTTGGTCTTTCTAAACCGACCGGTTTAAAGACCCCAAGCCCGTCCGACGTCACATGTTTCAACATCGCGCCAGGCCCGCGCACATCGATCAGATGGCAGGTTTTGACCGGTCGCTAGCGCTGCCAAAAAGCAGAAATCGGCCCGAAGCAGCCGGTCGCGGCAGCTTGAATAAAGCAGCAAGAATCGGATAGTAAGTACTGTACGACTTCCAGTCTGATAGGACTCCAAACCAATAGGAGTTCGACCATGGCGTTCCGTATAACTGGCCTTTCCCCCGAGCCATTCCAGTCACTGTTTGGATTGCCCGACCAAGAGCTGGCATCTCTTGGGATGAAGCGTTATATCGTCGACAGCAACCCAGGGTTTCCTGACCGTATCGAAATGAAAGATGCGGAGCTAGGTCAGAGCGTGCTTTTACTCAACCATGTCTGTCAGCCAGCCAAAACGCCATACCGCGCCTCACACGCGATCTTCATACGGGAATGGGCCACGCAAGCTTATGACGCAGTCGATCAAGTACCTGAGTCTATGCGAATCCGCCTGCTATCACTTCGCGCTTTCACTGATGATGGGATGATGCTCGACGCCGACGTAGCGGATGGAATAGCAATAGAACCTGTAGTCACCCGGATGTTTGCCAATCCAGAGGTTAGTTACATTCACGTTCACAATGCCAAGCAGGGTTGCTACTCCGGGCGAATAGATCGGGCGTAGTCAACACAGGTCTTGGTGGCTCGTCCTTCTGTCGACTCTGCCGGTAACCGACTGGCCGGTCTTGGCCGATAGCGGGCTATCACCCGAATGATCTCCAAGAGTCACTCGCTGACTCCAGAGATCACACGCCACTGAACATCAACGGGCAGACATCAGCTTGCTCAGGCCACACTGCTGGGTACGTTCGTACCCATACCTTCAGGTAAATAGTGGCTTATTTCTTCTATTTCAGCCTGACCAAGACGAACGCTGATGGCATCGATCAATCCATTCACCTGTTCAGGCCGGCGTGCGCCTACTATCGCGCCGGAGACTGCCGAATCACGCAGCACCCAAGCGATGGCGATGGCCGCCGCACTGACCCCATGCCTGGCACCAATGTTTGCCATCACTTCTACCAAAGCGAGATTCTTGCTGAGGCGAGGTTCCTGGAAGTCGGCGCTGCGCGATTTTCGCCAGTCGTCGTCGGGCAGCTGTGCAATCCGCTCGCGGGTCATGCTTCCCGTCAGTAGGCCAGATTGTAAAGTCGAGTAGGCAATCACGCCGACCTGCGCCGTTGCGCAATAAGGCAGAATATGGTCCTCGATATCACGCATCAAAGCTGAATACGGCGGTTGAAGGGAGGCGATATCGGTGACCGAGCGGGCTCGCTCAAGCTGGGAAACATCGAAGTTTGACACGCCAATTGCCCTTATCTTGCCCTGCGCCTTGGCTTGGGCCAGAGTCGCCAAAGCCTCCTCGATGCCTTCGCTGGCCCCATCTGCCGGGAACGCTGGCCAGTGAATCTGATAGAGGTCGATGACATCGACCTGCAAGCGACGCAGGCTGTCCTCGATCTCTTTCATCAGTGACTGGGGGGCGAGCGAATGAGAAATCTCACGGGTCTGGGGATCCCACACCAGACTGCCTTTGGTGAATACCAATGGACGACGCGAAGCCGGCACCTGACGCAGCAATTGCCCCGTCAACCGTTCGGCATGGCCGAGTCCATAGACCCCCGCTGTGTCGATCCAGTTGACGCCGCGCTCGACCGCGTACTCCAATGCCGCCAGGCTATCTCGGTCATCTTGTGCCCCCCAGCTGAACTCCCACCCTTGCCCCGCAATGGCCCAAGTGCCCATGCCAATTGGCGAAATCAACAACTCGGACGTACCCAGTCGATTCTTTTGCATAAACACCTCACATCGATTGATGCGCAAAGTATCCATGGGGAGGTTACCGACGATAAGATAGCCAATCGTGTTTGAACTACTGAACCCTATTCATGAAAACCCCATGCGATCTTTCCGAACTCGACGCCTTCGCCGCAGTGGCTCGCCATCACAGCTTTCGCAAAGCGGCCGACGAGCGAGGGGTGTCTGCATCGGCCCTGAGCCACGCCATGCGTGCCTTGGAAGGCAGGCTGGGGGTCAGGCTGCTCAACCGTACCACTCGCAGCGTGACGCCCACTGAAGCAGGCAATCAACTGCTCGCTACGCTGGTTCCAGCGTTGGCGGAGATCGCCAAAGGGCTGCATGAACTGACCTTCAAACAAGAAGTTCCCACCGGTACGCTGCGATTGAACGTATCGCGACCCGCAGCCCACCTCGTCATTGCGCCACTGCTGGCGCCATTCACTGCCGCCTACCCACGTGTCAACGTGGAGCTGGTGGCTGACGATGGATTGAGCGACATCATCGACAAAGGCTTCGATGCAGGCGTGCGCTTCGGCGAAAGCCTTGCCGGTGACATGATCGCCGTCCCGGTGGGCTCACCGCAGGGATTTGTCACCGTTGCTGCCCCCGGTTACCTCAGGAGGCACGGGACACCGGACACGCCACAAAGGCTGCTTGAACACGCCTGCATTGGCAGACGCTTCCCAAGCGGCAAACTGTACAAGTGGGAATATCGTGCCGAGGGCCAGCCCATGCGCCTGGCCGTGGCAGGACCGTTGATACTGGAAGATGACACCTTGATGATCCAAGCCGCGAAGGACGGTGCCGGGATCGCGTACGTGTATGAGGAGATGGCCAGGGACTACATGGCTCAGGGGCAACTGGAGGAAATTCTTGAAGACTGGAAAGCCCTGCCAAGCAGGTTTTTTATCTATTACTCCAGCCGGCGTCACGTACCGCCAGCGCTACAGGCGCTGATCGAATTTGTGCGTGAAACGCAGCACCCATGAAAAACCGAAGGCAGTTCATGTGGGCGCCGTCTGGAAGCATGGGGTTGTGAACAGGGTGTTCTGATCATTTGTTATAGAGAGGCAGCTTCTGGCCGATTTCTATCTGTCGCCAGCGGCAGTTATGGGTCGTTGAGGGCCCTAGTTATGCGCCGGTCAGAAAACGATTTCGCACCGTGCTTCAACGGCCTGTACTCGTAATGTCAGACCAGACTCGAAGCGCATGACAAGGTGATGATTTGGTTGGATATTATCTGTGAGGTAGAAGGTTTGTGTCTCAGCACTGGACTCCACCGCTCCAATCGAATGAAGAACATTACCGTCACTGTCAGCCGAGTTTTCATCCCGCCCACTCGCTGAAAAGTAGTCAACCTCATGGAAGCTGATAGTAATCTTGCGTGCTTCTTCAGTCGGCACCCAAGAGTCACTCCGTCGAGTAAAGCTAACTACAACCGACCGATCCAAGATGTCGTAACTGATGGCGCTGGCTTGGTAGAAGTTATGCAGATCGTAGGCACGGCTGTGAATCTCAACCTCGATATGCCCGAACACGAAACCATGGAATTGCATGGGTTAGTCCTAATGATCTACCGGTCGGCACGCATCGTACTGCATCGTCGCGATGACCGCTTCTAGCCGACTTCTGCCGTTCGTGACGGGCAGAAATCGGCCAACCGCAGACAGTGACCGAATCGTTGCGAGCAGCCCATCGCCGCTCAAGGTCGCGCGCTTGCTGGTGGACCTTGAACAAGCCGATGGGCTCAGACGCGAACATATGGCCGAGGGGCTGCAATATCGGCCGACAATGCTTCAGCCCGTGTCACCCCTTGGTAAGATCAACCAACGGCGTCTGCCGCACCTCAGTCTCCCGCCCATCCTGAATCTCGCTAACCTGCTTCAAGGCTCTATCCACCGCCGCCTTATCCGCCAACAAGCTATAGCTGATGCGGAACTGCTTGTGTTCCTTGGGCCCAATTGTCGGTACCAGATTCAGTGGCCGCTGATAACGGCGGTTGTAGGAAAAACTTGTCCCCGGCTCCAGCCCCGTGACATAGCCCTGGCCTTGGGTGTCGGTGTTTTTCCACAGGGAAAACACGGGCAGTGTCTGAGTATTGAAGCCGACCGAAACGCCCAGGCTACCGGCCTTGTTGTGCAACACGGTCAACGTATCGCCCTTGGCATCGGCATACGGCACCACGTTGTACACCGTTTCGTCGTAGTCTCTGGTCGGTGCGCGGTAGGTTTGCCAGTCGGGGAGATCGTCCTTGGCCTTGTCGTTGAACGGCGACACCTGTTTCACCGGCGCGGCGAAACGAGCGCCCTGCTCCAGGAACGGGGTGCTGAAGTTGCTGTGATACAGCGCCTGGTATTCCTTCGGATAGTCGCCGTTGTTGGTCAGGGTGTCGTTGAGGGCGAACACGACGCTGCCGGGTTCGGTGACCAGTTCGGTCGCGACCGAGAAGTCGACCTTCTTGAACGCCTGCTCTTTCAGCTCGCCGCGCAGGGTGATGGCGTACGGTGGTTTTTCATCGATATGCAGCGTGACTTTATTCGCAGGAATGTTGGCGGCCCGACCGTGCAGGGTCAGCAGTTCGCCGTTGTCGACGCCGGGGTGGCCGACCCATTCGTATCCGCAGCGGGTGACCAGCTCATTGAAACCTTCCAACCAGCCCAGACCACCGCGGCCATTGAGTTCGATGAAAGACGGATTGACCACTTCCTTGACCGGCGAATCCCAGCCCATGCGTACATTGCCAACCGAGGCCTGCAAGACGTTCATTCCGCGAGTCGGCACTACCGAGAGTTTCATCGTGCCGTTATCGATGTCGACGATGCTGACGCCCTCCTGCCGACCGCCGTGCAAGGTGCGCAAGGTAACGCTGAAGGGTTTGTCGGTTTTTATTCCGAGTTGCTGACTGGTGATCTGCCAGCTCTGGGCGGCTTTGTCAGTGTCGAGCAGAACGTAATCCCAGGCCATGGCGTGGGAGGCAGCGGACAGTGCGCTGATGGCAACAAAAAGTTTGAGCGGGGTCATGGCGGCAGCCTTTCTTGGAGTTGTGCCATTTTTATAAACGTGATGAAACGTTTCAGCAAGCTAAAAGATCGACACGGTAATGTCGCTGATAGCCCATTTCTGCCTTCTGTGACCGGCTAAAATCGACCCTAAGTTGCTCTTCGCGAAAGGCAGCGATCGGCCAGGAGCGGACATTTTGCAGCGACCGATAGAGTTGGAGGGATAACATTCTCGCGTTCGAATAAACCCGGTCAGGGTAATTCAAAGGCATTCAGGAATATTGGCGGAGAATTCCACCACATCAAACATGATAAACACTGTACAACCACCCGCTCGATCAATAGGATGAGAAGTATTATCATTCGCGCAGTGCGAGCCTTACATGCAGGATGCCAGCCCAACATCGTCCGTCGAACAGTTGTACGAGAATCATCACGGCTGGCTACGGGGCTGGCTGAACCGGCGGTTGGGGCACAGTGCCGACGCCGAGGATTTGGCCCACGACACGTTCATCCGCGTGCTGCGCGCCCCTCAGCAGGTGCGCGAGTTGCGTCAGCCCATGGCGTTTCTAGCGGCGATTGCCAATGGACTGCTGGTCAATCGCTGGCGCCGTCAGGAGATTGAGCGGGCTTATCTTGCAGCGTTGGCTGCTCGGCCCGAGGGGGTGGAATCGTCACCCGAGGACCGGTATCTGGTGATCGAAACCTTGTTGCAACTTGACTCGCTGCTGATTGGCCTCTCCGAGCGCATACGGCAGATTTTCTTCATGTCTCAGCTCGACGGCCTCACGTATCCGCAGATCGCTGCGCAGTTGGGGCTGACCGTGGCTCAAGTGCAACGAGCCATGGGCAAGGCATTCCGTGTTTGCTACGCGAGCCGTTTCGAATGAGGGCCGAGATTAGTCCGCAGGTGCGCGATATCGCCATTGATTGGCTTGTCAGGATGCAGTCCGGGCTTATGAGTGCGCCTGATCTGGACGCATTGCAGCGTTGGCGCGAGGCGAGCAATGAGCATGAACAGGCTTGGCAACGTGTCGCCAGCTTGCTGCTGTTGCAACAGCCTGGAGCGAATCTTTTGCGCGATGCCACCGCGCGTAGGGCACTGGAGTCGGCCGGACCGGACATGCAGAAACGTCGGCAGGTACTCAAGCGCCTGCTGGTCCTTGGTGCGGTTGGCGGGGTTGCCTGGCAAGGCGCGGGTTCCACGCCGGTGCGCGCCGCACTGGCGAACCACCGTACAGGTACGGGCGAGCGTCACCAGTGGACGCTGGTTGATGGCAGCTCGCTGTGGCTGAACACGGCCAGTGCCGTGAACCTGGATTTCACTGATCAGGTGCGGCGCATCCAAATGATCGAGGGTGAGTTGGCCTTGCGCGTGCGGGCAGAGTCGCGCTCGCTGCAACTAATCACACCGGACGCGATCCTGCAGAGTAGCGAAGCGCATTTGCAGGTGCGCCATGATCGGCAAGGCACGCAGGTAACCGTGCTGGAAGGCCAGGTGCAGGTGCACTCACGGGGCCAACAAGCGCCATCCTCGCTTGAGGCAGGATGGCAGGCACGCGTGGACCGCTTCGGGATCGGCGTGCCAAATCGCGCCGACCTGCTGGTCACCCAGGCTTGGCTGCGCGGAATTTTGCCAGCGAATCGCCTGCGCCTGGATACGCTGGTGGCCGAGCTCTCGCGTTACCGTCCCGGTATTTTGCGGAGTCATGAGCAGGTGTCAGGGTTACGCCTCACAGGCAGTTTTTCGCTGGATGACACCGATGCGGCACTGACGCTGATAGCTCGCACGCTGCCGGTGCGTATCGAGCGAATGACTCGGTATTGGGTCTCGATCGTACCGGCCTGAATTATTTTTTTCGCTGCGCGATAGTTTTTTCAAACTCGCTTGGCCTATAGGGATCACCCACCCGCCAGAGGTGGGTCGTCACCCCTTAGGAGCCCCGTATGACTTCACCTTCCCGCGCCCTGCGTGCCCGTACGCTTGGGCTGTTGTTGCTCAGCGTGCAACCGCTTTGCAGCCTGCCGGTTTTCGCCGCTGGCAGTTCACAGCATTACAGCATCGACGCAGGCCCCCTGGATGCTGCGCTGTCGCGTTTTGGCGCACAGGCGGGGATTACCATGGCGGGCAGCTCGACGCTCACGGCCGGCAAGAATACCCGGGGGCTGCAAGGCGATTTCAGTACTGAGGCCGGCCTGGCGCAGCTCTTGCTCGGCTCGGGGCTGACTTATGAGCGCCAGGACGACGGTAGCCTGCTGCTGGTACCGGGCAACAGCGACGTGCTGGAGTTGGCACCGACCGCAATCAGTGGCACCGCGTACGACACCTCGTTGGGCAACAACGACGGCCTGGTCGCCAGCCGAACCATGAGTGCCAACAAGACCGATACGTCGATCATGGAAACGCCTCAATCGATCAGTGTGGTCACCCGTAAGCAGATCGACGCCCAGCAGCCACAAAGCATCGGGCAGGTGCTGCGCTACACGGCGGGGGTCAATGGTGAAGCCAATGGCGTCGATACCCGGCGCGACACGATCAGCATCCGTGGCTTTGACGCGACGACTGGCGGGGGTATCTACCGTGATGGCCTGCGCCAGTACAGCTTTGCCAACCAGAGCCGTGCCGTGGGTGAAGTCTATGGACTGGAGCGCGTGGAAGTACTGCGCGGGCCATCATCCGTGCTCTATGGTCAAACCTCACCGGGCGGCATGGTCAACGTGATCAGCAAGCGCCCCACCGATGAGCCGCTTCATGAACTGGTGATGCAGGCCGGCAGTTTTGATCGCAAGCAATTGGCTGCGGACTTCGGCGGCCCGCTTACCGACGATGGCGTCCTGACTTATCGCCTCACCGGGCTGTGGCGAGAGAGTGGCACGCAAATCGACTACGCCCGTGACGACCGTCAATTCATCGCCCCGGCGATCAGTTGGCGCCCCTCGGAAGACACCTCGCTGACGGTGCTGGCGTCATTTCAAAAAGACCGCAATGTGCTGGGCTACTACGCCTTGCCACGGGTGGGCACCCTCGACAGCTCGCGTTACGGACGGATTGCCACGGATCGCTTTGTCGGCGACCCCGACTTCGACAAGTACGATGTAGAACAGTGGTCGCTGGGTTATCAGTTTGAGCATCACCTCAACGATATCTGGACATTCCGCCAAAACGCCCGTTACAGCCGCTCCTATCAGGAGCAACGCACGATTTACCAATACGGCCTGGATGACGACCAGCGCACCGTGGGCCGCTTCGGTTATCTGGGCCACGAAAAGGTGAAGAACGCGCTGCTCGACAACCATTTCCAAGCCCAGTGGAACGCCGGCCGTTTCGAACACACAACGTTGGTCGGTATCGATTTGCAACACGCCAGCACCAATCAGTTGGGGGGTGGCAACGTGGTTGATCCGCTGGATATCTATGCGCCGGTCTACCACCAGGATTACAGCGACCTGGACGCCTTTTACGACATCAACCAGCGTCGTCAGCTTGACCAGGCGGGTGTGTATCTCTCGGAACAGCTCAAATTTGACGAGCACTGGGTGTTCAACCTGGGTGGTCGTCAAGACTGGGCACGTTCGAAAACGATCCATTACGCCACCGATACGGCGGCGGACCTCAAGCAACGCGATCACGCCTTCACGTGGCGGACCGGTGTGATGTACCTGGCAGACAACGGCGTGGCACCCTACGCGAGCTATTCCGAGTCGTTTTTTCCTAACATCACGGCGGTGGCGCGTGACGGCAGTGCCTTCGAACCCGAAACTGGCCGCCAGTACGAAGTCGGGATCAAATTCCAGCCCAAGGGGAGTGACAGCTACGTGACTGTCTCGCTGTTCGACCTGACGCGGCAAAACGTACTGACGGCAGATCCCGGCAACAATCGTTTCTCGGTGGCGACCGGAGAGATCCAGTCGCGCGGTATCGAACTGGAAAGCAAGGCGCAACTGTCCGATGCTCTGGAGTTGATGGCCAACTACAGCTATTCACACCTTGAAATTACCCGCAGCAATACGGCCGGTGAAAAAGGCAATCAACCTGGCAATACCCCTGAACAACTGGCCTCGCTGTGGTCGCAATACACCGTTCAGAGCGGTGCGCTATCGGGCTTGGCGATAGGAGGAGGGGTACGCTACGTCGGCCCGAGCTATATCGACTCGCAAAATAGCGAAGGCATCCCCCACTACATGCTGTTTGACGCCAGCCTGAGTTACGACCTTGGCAAGCTGTCTTCAGCCTATGCCGGGGCGAAACTGTCGCTCAATGCGTCCAACCTGACCGACGAAACCTATGTCTCTCAGTGCGGTTACACGGGCGACAGCTGCAAATACGGGTATCGCCGAAATGTGACCGGATCGGTGAGTTACAACTGGTAAGGCGCTGTGCTTGCTTGCGAAAATTATCGATTGGCAAGCGCCATCTTGGCGCCCGGATCGGCAAGTAAGCGCAATTGCCAGACAAAACCGCTTTCGTACTCGATATTTCAACAACGTCGGCTGATAGAGGGTGTTGACAACTGACTGCTATCGGCCAAAAGCAGACATTCAAACCCCTAGCCAAATACACTGTCGCGAAGATCGCACTCAAAAATTTTGGTGCAAGTGTGCAGCCAAGGAAAAGGGAGGATTCATGAGTCTTGATCTGTGCTTGGAAGCTGATAGTACGCTCACAATTTCGACGCTGAGCAAGGCAGTTGCGAATGCCGGTGCTTGGGAAATAGAGGTCGCAGGAAATGGGCTATACGCTGAATTTACCTCGGGACTTAAATTGAGTACCAATGACGTACTCGATGACCCTACGATTTATGCTGAGAATACAATGGGTATCGACTTCCCTGTCGCTGTGCGTTGCACCATCAGAATTAAAGGGCCCGAACCAGAGGGGGAGTCGGCTATGGAAGATCTGGATAAAATCGCTCAGTCCATATCTCATTCGTGTTCGGCTTTCTTTCTTATTAGCTTTCAGTTCGAACAAACCTTGTACTGGCGGGATGCGACAGGGCTGCATCGTCCTTGAGGTAGGTGCCTGCGCGTCCTCTTTCAGACATTTCCGAATGGTGTTTTTTCGGACGAAAACGCCCCTGAATTGAGGAGCTGCTTTTGGCCGATTTCTGCCGCTAGTGACGGGCAGCAATTGGCCGATTTCTACCTGTCGCGACCGACAGAAGTTAGCCATCAATCCCCAGTGACTAACCCAGAACCTCGACAGCCATGCGCTGACCCGCCGAGGAGCGGGTGCAAGGTCATCGCCAGCCGTTTCGGCATTGAGGTTGCCATGCCTGCAATCTCGAGAACCTTTTACTCCGTGGTTTCGCCAAGGCGATTTGAGGCTGCTGTCGCGGCAGTTATTTCGAATGGCTCTACTGCTAATAGCGTAATGGCAAGTTGCCTTTATTTGCTTTGTCTATCCTCCCACTCGCCTGACCGAGATGCTTTGCCAAGGTCCTCGCGACCACAAGGCTCAAGGTGGTTCGGCACCACGCCTGCAGGTAAGCGTGTGGGGTCGACATAGGGCACGCCCGACGCTTGCGTCGAAACCTTACAAGGAGTTCTCTCATGGCAATTCCTACCACCAGTTGTGACGTCCAGGTGCAAATCTGGGTCGACGACAATGCAGTGACCAATGGCTCCACCGCTGGGGTCTATCTGGTCGATAACCGTATCTCTGCTGGCACCACCCACGAAGGCACCGCCAACCTGAATACTGCTGCGTCCAAAGGCAGCAATGTCTGCTGGCAAGTGTTCCTGATCAATCCCAAGTCGACCTCGCAGGTCTCCATTGCCGCCTTCGGTAACTCGAGCGCCTGGGGCTTCAGTGGCCAGCCGCAAACCGCTTCGGATAACGCGAGCGCGTACACCGGCACCGTGCAGAACGCAGGTACTGCGTCCTACCCGGTATCCCTCAACGTACAGGTGGCGGGCGGCTCCGGTATCACCGTGAAGCTCAACCCCAGCGTGACTGTCTCTGCCTAAGGAAGGAGCACGACAATGAGTGGCCAAAAAAGTACTGCCCAGGTGTGGACGGCTGATTCGCAGGTGCTTGCCGGCATCGCCAATCCGCAAACCGCAATCACCATTGCCATCGATACCGCATATGTACTCGGCACTGGTGGCGGGAACATTTCCACCGGTGTGTACATGTTCGACAATCGTCTGAGCAATGACAGCAGCGGCGAAGGAACGCTGGAACTGCGCACCCACTGCAACATCGGGGACTACCTCGGCTTCGAGGTGGTTCCGATCGATCCGAACGCTGGCGACACGGTGTCCATCACCGGCTTCCAAATTTCCCAGGGCAGTGTGTTCGGCAGCGATGGCTACCCGATGCAAGTCGGTGCCGCGGGTAACTATTGGGTGGGCCTGGCTCGCAACGCATCGTCTCAGACCACCTACCAGATCCAGGTCAAGGTGACCTCTGGAGGGCTTCGGCCATCGACACGTTTCATCCAATGGGACCCCTACATTGGTACGAACTGATTAGCTGAACCCGCGGAAGGAGCGTGGCTCCTTCCGTCCCCTTCCTCTAATAGCGCCTAGTTCCCAGACACCTTTGAATGGCGTCTTTTGGCGGTGGATTCAAGCAGTTACGACAAGCAGAAAACAGCCAGAAACAACCCTTCGGCGTGGCTACAAAACCAGAGGGGGTTTACTCATAACCGAGATGCGCTCCAACCCCAACTTCAACAGTTCCTTACGTAGCAGCGCGCGCTCAAGCACAGCCATTCCGGCATGCCATTCGATCGACAGCAATTGGCTCAACTTTTGTTGACTGACCAAGGGCTCGGCCAGAAAGTAGCTTCTGCACTCGCGGATGCTGATGACGTTCAACAGCCAGTCGCCCCCCTGCGCCGCCAACCAGTGACCGATCGTTGAACGATGCGTTCGGATCAGCGCACTGGCATCCCACACCGCCATCTGCGCAAAAACCTGCGGCAGGTTGCTATCGGCTTTCAGCCGCTTCATATCCACCGCCAATGCGCCAATCAGGTCTGACTCGATAGTGGCTTGGCACTCGGCGAAATACCGCTCAGGCCAGTCCGCTTCCAGTTTCGCCCGCTGTGCGAGGGCTTCATAAGCCCGAATATCCGATTGGGTGGTCAACTGCCCGGTGAAATTCAGGGTGTTGTCCAGAATCGCCGTGGCCAGCAACACCGCACTTTTTTTGCTGATCAGCGGCAACAGCTCTGCCGACTCCCAACGCTGAAAAATCAGAGTCGCCGCTGCACCGATCGGCAGGATGTCCGCCGCAGATCCGAGCTTCTGCGCCCAATAGTTTTCAAAGCCTGGGTGATGGTCAATGACCTCCACCACCTGTTCAAGCACCACCGCCGGGTCGAAATGTTGGTAGTCGGAGACATCCACCAACACGAACTCATCACCCGCCCTCGGCAGATAATCGTCCAGAGATGATTGCCATCCGAGCACGGTCTTGGAGATGCTGGCATTGAGCGGGGCGCTACTGACGGCCCGAGCATCAACGCCCTGGAGATTCAACAGCTCGGCGTACGCAATGCAACAGGCATACGCGTCGATGTCCAGGTAGGCCGAGCCTGAGGTCACCACCTTCATGACACGTGGGCCACAGCGTGAGTTGTCGAGACAGTCGAAGGCCGCTTCAGCGCTTGGGCGATCCCCTCCAGAAACCGCTCATACGCCAATTGACACGGTTCTTCGTCGATGGAAATGCGCAGCGTGGCCGCGGCTGTTTGCGACAGAATCTTCGTCAATACACTGGATGGGATTTTGCACCCACCCCCACCACTCTCAGACTTATCCATGCGCTGACAAAACATCGACATTAAAATCAATTTTCCATATTTAAAACAGTGTATTAGCGCACTGAAACACTCGGTTGCGTCCTATTTTCCGGCGACCAAACTCGCATGGGTTCATTGCAGGAACATGACAAAATAAAGGCATTTTGAAGACCGGCGAATGTGAGTGCGTAATGCGGTATGAACCATTCACGGAGGGCTGCACACCGTTGAAGTCGTTGGGGACTATTCGCTCACCAAATGGATTACCGTCTTGCCCTTGCCGCGACCTTCCGCGACCTGGCGAAACGCTTCGTTGACTTCATTCAGTCCAAATGGCTGCTGATCTATCCGGATCGTCAGTTGCCCGGCATTTGCCAGCGCGGCGGCCTCGCGCAGGATAGCCCCGTGGTTTTCGCGCCCCTTGCCTGTGAGCAACGGCGTCAGAGTAAATACGCCCGAGTAGGTTGCGCTTTTAAACGACAGCGGCGCGAGGCTGTGCTGCCCCCAACCCAGGCAGCTCAGTACGTGCCCGGTATAAGGCTTCACTGCCTTGAACGCCGCATCCAGGGTGCTGCCTCCCACCGTGTCGTAGACGATGTCGAAACCTTCCCCCGCCGTATGCTGCTCGACATAGTCATCTACGCGCTGCGCACGGTAGTCAATAGCCGTTGCACCCAGTGAGCGAATGAAGTCGAGACTCGCCGCCGAACCGGTGGCATAGACTTCGGCACCGCGAGCCTTTGCCAGTTGCACAGCCACTTGGCCGACCCCGCCTGCGCCGCCATGAATCAGCACACGTTGACCTGCACGGACATTGGCGCGATCCACCAACCCTTCCCACGCAGTAATGAATACCAAAGGCAATGCGGCCGCCTCACGCATGTCGAGTCTGTGCGGCTTTAACGCGATCAGACGTGCATCCACGGCAATGTACTCGGCCATAGTGCCCTGGGCGCCGCCGATCCCGCCGGCCATACCGAAGACTTCCTGGCCAGGGGTGAAGCCTTCAACCGCCTCGCCCAGTCCGATGACCGTTCCGGCCAGGTCCAGGCCGAGTACTGCCGGCAGCGCCTGACGGGCGTGGGCGCCTGCGCCGATCGCGATCTTGGTATCGAGAGGATTGACCCCCGCGGCGTGAACCCTGATCAGGACCTGCCCTTTACCTGGAACAGGGCGAGCGATGTGGCGGACGGTCAGAGGGACCTGGGCAGATTCGGCGATAGCGGCAAGCATGGTGTGATTCATGACGCAAACCCTATGATTGAATGGACGCTTACAGGTTGCCGCGCTTTCATTGTTCCGATAAGAAACTGAATTTGCATATGACTTATTCCACAAAGAGGCCTAATTGCCGATGGACCTGTTCGACAACATGCACATCTTTGTACGCGTCGTGGAGCGCGGGTCGTTTTCTGCGGTAGCTCGAGAGCTGAACATGGGGCAGCCGGCAGTGAGCAAGCAAGTCCGCGCACTGGAGCAGTATCTGGGCGGGCCATTGTTCGCCCGCAGCACCCGGCACCTGGCCCTGACCGACCAGGGCCAACGCTTCTACAGCCACTGCCAAGAAATTCTCGGCCACCTCGAAACCGCCACGCTTAGCTTTGCCTGCGGCCAGGAGCAGATCGCAGGTCCCCTGAGAGTAACGGCACCGGTCAGTTACGGGAGGTTGTGCATAGCGCCGCTGGTAGGGCCTTTTCTGCAGCGCTATCCCGACGTCCGGATTGACCTGCGGCTGAGCGATTACAATGAAGACCTGCTCAAGGAAAACATCGACCTTGCGATCCGGATCGGGGCGGTCAAGAGCGAGGGATTGGTGGCAATGTCTCTGGGTACCAGCACGCGGCGGGTCTATGCCGCGCCCGCCTATCTGGACCTACACGGTCTGCCACGCGAGCCCGATGACCTGACAAGCCACAACTGCATCGGTTTCACGTTGCTGGAGCACTATGACACCTGGCACTTCAAGCACGGTGCAGGAGAGTTCGATGTGGCTATCAAAGGCAACGTCACCAGCAACAGCAGCGATGCCATCCGTGAAATGGTCCTCTGCGGCCTGGGCATTTCTCTTTCTCCAGAATGGCTGTTCGCAGCTGACGTCGAACAAGGCAACGTTCGTAGCGTGCTCAACGATTATCAGAACACCGCGCTGCCTGTAAGCGCCGTGTTCAGTCGTGAGCGGCGACATTCAGCGCGGACGATGGCGTTCATCGATTTTCTCCGGGCACACCTGTGAGGGTTTCCACACTGAGCCCAGGACCATGATCATTCCCGCGATTGCTCCACCAATCGGTTAGACGTCATCCCCTAGTGTGCTGGAGCCATTCCTTCGGGCTTGCACCAACTTTGCGCCGAAAAGTACGGGCTAACGCAGACGGACTTTCATAGCCAACCTCATCGGCAATCAACGCGATGGGGCGCCCTTCACGCAGGCGTTTCTGCGTCAAGCTGATTCGCCAGTTCGCCAGATAATCTGCCGGGGTACTACCCACCGTCTCGCGAAAGTGCGCAGCAAAGCTGGCGCGTGACATACCTGAGCGATCCGCCAACTCCGCCACGGACCAATTGCGCTGTGGTTCGTTGTGGATGCCTACAAGCGCGCGGGACAGCTGAGCATTAGCCAATCCGGCCATCATCCCTGACGCAATGCTACGACTGGCGATGAGGTGGCGAAGCAGCTGAATCACCATCAGCTCGAACAGACGATTGAGGATGACATCACGGCCACACTCGTCGCCGAAGGCTTCTTCAAATAGCCAGTCGAGGGTGCCACTCAGCCCCTGCAATTCACGAAGTGGCTTGATGATGAAGTCCGGTAAAGCCAGAGTCAGGGGATTATTCGCCCCGCCATCAAATTGCAAGGTTGCACAGACCAACTCCGCTTCATCTGCTTCGATCGCCAGCAACTGATGCTCCTGCGGGCGCACCGCCAGAATCAGGCTGGGTTCCGTCAACTCAATGAGCTGGCCGCGCTTGTCCCTTAGGGCCAGGCGTCCCGAACGCAGTAAATGTGCATGCCCGAAACGGCCCTGCCCATAGAGGTTGGTTGTTCCGCAAAAACCACCCTGGTGAAACGTGGACGCATGCAGATTGAAGTGTTTAAGCAGTGTCGATAATCGGTCCATGGCTCGCTCAAATTTAGACGATCTGTTGCATAAGTTCGACGATCTGAATCCGAAAGGAAAGTCCGCCTCCCTAATATTGTCACCAGGCTTGATCGACAAGCCGGCTAATCAATCTACTGGAGAATTACCATGACTCGTATCGCTGCTCTCTCGCTGGACCAAGCCCCTGCTGGCTCGCGCGCTGCTCTTGAAGGTATCCAAAAAGGTCTTGGGTTTATTCCCAACGTATTTAAAACCCTGGCTCACTCCCCGGCCGCATTGAGTGGTTACCAGAGCCTCGCTCAGGCCTTGGGTAAAACCTCACTGAGTGCCGTTGAGCGTGAGGTCGTTGCCCTCGCTGCGTCAGAGGTCAACGGTTGCGACTACTGCGTGGCCGCACATGCATTCTTTGGGGCCAAGGCTGGCTTGAGCGATGAGGCCGTTGGCAAAGCACGCATGGGCACACTCAGCGCGGTCGCGGCTCTGGCGCATCAAATCACCGAAAGCCGCGGACAATTGAGTGATGCCCAGATCACCGCAGCGCACAACGCCGGTCTTACCGATAGCAAGATCGTGGAGGTGGTGGCACAGATCACGCTGTTAACCCTGACCAACTATTTGAACAACATCGCCGCTACCGATATCGACTTCCCGCCATCGTCAAACTAACGGCTATTTCCGTAGCAGTTTCCAGCACCTGCAATACCAAGGTCAGCCCTTGCTGCTGACCTTGAAGGCCTGGCGGCGATTCATGACGCTCAAAGGCCCCATCAGTCAGACCTGCCGAAAGCACATCCTCGCCATGCCCTCCGCTAACCATCGAGATTTCTCACTTAATCATTGCTCATTTTTGAGTTAGCTTAAGCCTGAATTCAAGATAATGTTTAGCGCGCTCTAAGCAAACACCCTTAATTACGGTAGCTTCCCTGATTTTTTTCAAGATAACCTTTCGGCCGGCTTGAGATATCTTTCCATATGCCTACATTTATCCATCACGACCTTGAGCTTCTCAATCCGTCCTTTGACTCGGACCTTGTCGATGTACTGAGCGAACTGGAGCATCTGCGTCGCCTAAGGCTTGAAGGTGATACGCCGCCGCAGGTGTTCTACCAACTCAAATCGCTTTTCCATGCACTGGAAAGCCTCGGTTCTGCCCGCATAGAAGGCAACCACACAACGTTGGCGGACTATATAGACAGCAAGGTCGAAGGTAAGGTCCAGGACACGGACCCGTTGCGCGAGGTGGCCAATATTGAAAAGGCGATGGACTACATTGAGCGGATCATGGCGCCCGGCGCAGCGCTGACCGAGCAGATGATTCGAGAGCTGCACGCGATGACCGTCGACGATCTGGTGCGTGAGGGCGACAAAACGCCCGGAGCCTATCGCAGTGGAGAGGTCAGAATATCTCAGTCTGATCACCAGCCTCCTGACTTCATCCACGTTCAAGCGTATATGCAGGAACTTGTCGCATTCGTGAATCACGAAGCTCCCCCGAAATACGACCTCATGAAGGTTGCGCTCGCTCACCATAGATTTGGATGGATACATCCATTCGGCAATGGCAATGGCCGCGTGGTCAGGCTGCTAACCTACGCACTCCTGATCAAGTATGGTTTCAACGTCAACGCCGGTGGCCGTGTCCTGAATCCTACGGCGGTATTCTGCAACGATCGTGAGCGCTATTACGCAATGCTTGCCACCGCCGACAAAGGAACAAAGGACGGACTGGAGGCGTGGTGTACCTACGTGCTGGAAGGGGTTCGTGAGGAGCTGGAGAAAGTCGATCGCCTCACAGACTACGCATACCTGACCAAATGCATACTCGTGCCTGCCGTGGCCTTCGCACGCGAACGCAAATGGATCACGGAGACAGAGGAAGCAGTGCTGTTGGCCGCAATAAAACTGAAGGTCGTAAAATCGGCAGATGTAGCATCCGTACTCCCACAGCAGTCGAGCAATCAACGGACTTACCTGATCAAAAAGCTGGTGGACCAAGGGATGCTTCTACCGCTGAACGCAGGCGCGAGGCAGTACACGATCGGTTTTTCCAACAACTATCTCATTCGAGGTGTAATCAAGTCCCTCAGGGAGCAAGGCTTCATACCTGAGCCGCTGGAAAGACCCTGAGCATCGATTAAAGACCGAATGAGCGGAAATCCCCCGCCGCTGTGCAGCAGTCTATGACGCCCCTCAAGAAGCCCGCCTCCTGCGGGCTTTGTTGTTTCTGGCGGTCGCTCCTTGCCCCCTTTACCTTCCTCCGTCGCAGTAAACAGACTCTTCGCATCTCAAGGTTTACCAGGCTCCAGCCGATACGCTTCCACAGTCCCCGCAAAAGACCTAGCGAACTCAATACGCCATGAATAAAAGCCTTCGTTTCAGTCATAAAATTCTTTTGGCCGTGTCGCTGATAGTGATGCTCGCCTTCACCCTGTTCACGCTGTACAACGACTATCTACAACGCAATGCCACCCGCACCAGCCTGGAAAACTATTTGGCTGAAATGGGTGAGTCGACCTCCACCAATATTCGCAACCTGCTGGAGGGGCGGATCAATCTGGTGACGAACCTGGCGCAGAACATTGCCAGGGAGCCTGCCAATGCCGAGACGCTGATGGATGAAAGCGTCCTGACCTCAAGTTTTCTCACCGACTACCTAGGCAAGGTCGACGGCAGCTTCAGTATTCGTCCGAACACCAAGATGCCCGATGGCTATGACCCGCGCTCCCGGACTTGGTACAAGGACGGTATGAACGCCAGCGGCGCCATGCTGACTGAGCCTTATATCGATATGGCCACCAACAAGATGGTCATTGGTGTCATCAGCAAGGTTTCCAGCAACATCGGCGTGGTCGGCGGCGATCTGGCGCTGGATGGCCTGGTGGAAATCATCAACTCGTTGAACTTTGGCGGCATGGGGTATGCCTTCCTGGTCAACGATCAGGGCAAGATCCTGGTCCATCCGGACAAAGCGCTGGTCATGAAGTCGCTTTCGGATTTGTACCCTACACACACACCGAAACTTTCCGGCGAGCTGACCGAGGTCCAAGTCAACGGGCAAGCCCGCTTGCTGACCTTCGCACCGATCAAAGGTCTCCCTTCGGCCAACTGGTACATCGGCCTGTCTATCGATAAAGACAAGGCTTACGCGACGCTGAGCAAGTTTCGCTATTCGGCGGTGATTGCCACCATCGTTGCGGTGGTCATCATCATCGTCCTGCTGAGTCTGCTGATCCGCGTACTGCTCCAACCGCTGCACGCGATGACCCGCGCAATGGAGGACATTGCCCAAGGCGAAGGTGACCTCACCAAACGCCTGGTCATCCACACGCATGACGAGTTCGGCATGCTGGGCAATGCGTTCAACCGTTTTGTCGAACGTATTCACACCTCGATCCGAGAGGTCTCGTCGGCGACCGAGCACGTCAACGAAGTGGCAATGCGCGTGGTCAGCGCCTCCAACTCATCCATGCTCAACTCCGACGAACAGGCTAGCCGAACCAACAGTGTGGCCGCCGCCATCAACGAACTGGGGGCCGCGGCTCAGGAAATAGCCCGGAATGCGGCTGAGGCCTCGCACCAGGCCAGCGACGCGCGCGGGATGGCCGAGCAGGGTCAGCAAGTGGTGGAGCGCAACATCGGTGCAATGAATCAGCTGTCGGAAATGCTCAGCGCATCGAGTACGAATATCGAGTTGCTGAACAGCAAAACGGTGAATATCGGGCAGATCCTCGAAGTGATCACCAGCATCTCCCAGCAAACCAACCTGCTGGCGCTCAACGCGGCCATCGAAGCCGCCCGGGCGGGTGACGCCGGGCGTGGGTTTGCCGTGGTGGCCGATGAAGTGCGCAACCTGGCGCACCGCACCCAGGAGTCGGCGCAACAGGTGCAAACGATGATCGAGGAGCTGCAAGTCGGCGCCCGGGATTCGGTCAACACCATGGGCGAAAGCCAGCGCCACAGCCTCGACAGCGTAGAGATCGCCAACCAGGTCGGCGAACGCTTGAGCAGCGTGACCCAGCGCATCGGCGAGATCGATGGGATGAACCAGTCGGTCGCCACCGCCACCGAGGAGCAGACCTCGGTGGTGGAGTCGATCAACATGGACATCACCGAAATCAACACGCTCAATCAGGAAGGCGTGGAAAACCTGCAGTCGACCCTGCGCGCCTGCGCCGACCTGGAACAGCAGGCGGCACGCTTGAAGCATCTGGTGGGCAGTTTCCGTATCTGACCGGTTCCAGGCACCGATCCATAGACGTCCACGGCCGCCTATGAATCCCCAAGAAGCCCGCCTCGCGCGGGCTTTTTGTTGCTGCCATGCCACCGATGGCGCGGTTACAGCATGCGCAAATCCAGTGGGTATTCGACGATGACCCGCAGCTCGTCAACGTTGGCGTCGTAGTTACCGAAATCGCCTCCCACCCGGTGCGTCGCTTGCAGTACTTGGAGCTTCAGGTCCTTTGCCGGGCCGCTCTGAACGATGTAGCTCGCCCAGAAATCACGCTCCCAGTGCTTGCCGTCACTGACGCTGTTGAACGCAGTGTAGCCGCCCGTTGCTCGCGTGCCATCAATGTTGTCACCGCGCAGGTAACGGCCCGTGAGGCTCAGCCCCGGCAGCCCTAACCCGGCGAAGTCATAGGTATAACTGGCCTGCCAAGAGCGTTCGTTGGGGTTGTTGAAGTCTGACCATTGGGAAGCGTTGTCGAGTTCCAGGTCGTAGGTGTTCCACACATAGTCGAACGGCGAGTCACCGCGCACTTGCTCGTATGCCAGCAGAAAACGGTTGAATCCGACATTCAGCCCCAGGTGCGTGCTCCAGCTGTCGTTATCGATCTTACCCAGCAGGGCGTCGCCACTGTCGCGGGTGCGATAGTAATTGAGCCCCGTATCCCAAGTGACGGTGGGGGTCAGCCGTTGCTTGAAGTCGACCCGGGCGAAGGACTGGTTCCAGACGTTATCCAGGCGGCTGGTGTGCAG
The DNA here is from genome assembly GCF_024519615.1 of Pseudomonas sp. Pse79. Taxonomy (NCBI): domain Bacteria; kingdom Pseudomonadati; phylum Pseudomonadota; class Gammaproteobacteria; order Pseudomonadales; family Pseudomonadaceae; genus Pseudomonas; species Pseudomonas sp. Pse79. The sequence goes on along the minus strand of NZ_JALJRR010000014.1, from coordinate 52,303 downwards.
TTTGAAACTCCAGTTGTCGTTGAAGCGATAATCCGCGCCGAGGTACTGGACATTATCCGCCCCGGTCAAGCGACCACCGTAGACCGTGCCCAGGTCACCGCTATGGTTGACGCCGCTGCGATCGCTGGACGCCGTCAGTTTGCCGCCCTCGATCTTCAAGCCGGCGATGGAGGTGTTGTCGAAGATCAGACCGGTCAGGGTTTGCGGCAACAGGCGGATATCACCGGCATGGAGTACCGGGCTGGTCGGGGACACATCGCCGTATTTGACCACCGTATCGAACGCCCGCACCTTGACCGCGCCACCGGCCTTGCCCCACTCATCCTTGGGCTCGCCGTTGTTATCGCCTTTGCGCGGAATCAACCCCGGCCCGCCGACACCGTTGCCCACCACGCCATCACCGCCGTCGAGCTTGACCCCGAACTGCCCGTAAGCATCGACCCCGAACCCCACGGGGCCCTGGGTAAAGCCGGATTCGAAGCGCCCGATGACCGAATGGGCCCATTCCGCCCGGCGGCTCTGGCGCGTCCCCGTGTGAGGGTTGGTTGCACTGCTGCCATTACGGAAATCCTGACTGAAATAGAAGTCCCGGTTGAGAATGTTCAAATGGCTGTCTTCAATAAATCCATTTTCATTTTTATCACTGGCGGCCCATGAATAACCGGGCGCGGTAACGGCAAAAAACGCAGACAAAGCAGCTACTTTACGCATGTTGTTCTCTTCAAACTGTTAAGGAGGGAGGGCGGCAAAAAATGCTGATCCTGCCTTAACATTCCGAAAATCATGCCAATACAATAAATACTTATATTTCAATTAGTTAAATAAAGTTATCCACTATTTATCGCATGTATTAATCCGCACTTTGCGCGTCCGCTGTTGCACTGCAAACACTTGGCACAAGTTGAACTTGTGCTGTCGCCTATACAAAAAAAAAGGAAAGGCTTGTGGCCTTTCCTTTGGGTTACGCCGCGCAAGGCGGGGATCGACTGTTCGTAGAAAACAACGACCCGCTCGCCCCTCGACAAGGGAGGGTTGGCTTGCAGACTCTGGCTTAACGGACCTTATTGCTCCTGGCTGCAATTGCGCGGGCTGATGCCTTTTTCCTTGGCGTACTGGGCCGCGGAAGCCTCGATGATCGGCCGCAGCAACGCACGGTCGGCCTGGACCCAGTCGCTGATCAGGTTCCAGCGCTGGCCGTCCCATTGCTGAAAGCGCACCGCGCCGCCGCCTTCATGATCGGCGCACGACAACTTCAACGGTTGCACCAGGCCCTTGGCGCCCAACGCCTGCAACCGCGCATCGTCGAGGTTCAGGTGTTCGAAGCCCCAACGCACCTGCTCGCCGGTCAACGGTTTGGCGCCGTATTTGGCCTGCGCAAGGCGCACGGCTTCGACGTTGAGAATGCCGTTCACCACACCGAGGTTGTAGTACACCGTACCGAAACGCTTCGGATCGGCCAGGTTGCCCTTGCCGGCGTCCACCACGCTTTGCTTGATGCCCTGCAGCACCGGGAAATCCGTCCCGGAAGGGTGCGTGGTGATGGAAATGAAGCCCTTGGCGGCCGCGCCTGCCGGCACCACGTCCTCTTCCGAGTTGCTCCAGATGTTGCCGATGATGTGATCCACCGGGTAACCGACCTTTTGCGCCGACTTCAGCGCCACCGGATTCATCACCCCCCAACCGCGCAGGATCACCCAGTCCGGCTTGAGGCGACGGATATTGAGCCACTGCGATTGCTGCTCGTTGCCGGGGTGCGGCACTTCCAGCAGGGTCAGTTCGAAACCAGCGTTTTTCGCCAGGGTTTCCAAGACGCCATTGGTTTCCTTGCCATACGGCGAGCCGTGGTACAGCACGGCGATTTTCTTGCCTTTGAGTTTGTCCGCCCCACCTTCGCGCGTGCCGATGTAGTTGATGATTGCCGAGACTTCCGAATACGGGTTGAGCTGCAGCGGGAACACGTAAGGGAACACGCTACCGTCGGTGGAATCGGTGCGGCCGTGGTTGATGGTGATCAGCGGCAATTTGTCGGCCGTCGAACGGTCCAGCGTCGCGTAGGCGATGCCCACCGACAGCGGGTTGGTCGCGGCGGCTGGCGCGCCGTTGAGGCCGCCTTTGAGGCGCTCGTAGCATTCGACGCCCTTCTCCACCACGTACTCGGTTTCGCACTCGCTCCAGGTCAGCTTGACGCCGTTCACCCCACCTTTTGCGTTGATGTATTGCAGGTAGTCGATAAACCCGCCGAAGAAGCCGGTGCCACCGGCGGCGTAGGGGCCGACCCGATAGCTCTGCAAGGGGAAGTACTGTTCGTTGTCGGCGTGAGCGCCGGCACTGAGCCCGGCGGTGATCAAGGCCAGGCCCAATAGCAGGCGGCGCAGCGGTGTGAGAGTCATGAAGGCAGTTCCTCGTGAACGAAGGATGGGGGTCAGGGATGAGAACAATCAGTAACGCAGCGGCCAGATCCGCGCCCGTTGGCGAAAGCGTTGCCACAGTCGGGCCAGGCCCTCGGGTTCCTTGATCAGAAAAGCGATGATCAACGCGCCAAAGAGCATTTTCTGCAGGTTTTCCAACTGGCCGGAATCGATCAGCCCACCGGGCAACAGCCCGAAGAGGTTGGCCAGCAGAATCGGGAACAGCACGATGAAAGCGGCGCCCAGGACATTGCCGAGCACACTGCCCAGGCCGCCGATAATGATGATGAAGAGCACTTGAAACGAGCGACTGAGATCGAAGCCGTGGGGCTCCACCGTGCCCAGGTAGGCAAACGCCCACAGCGAACCGGCAACCCCCAGGTAGAAGCCACTGATGGCAAACGCCAGTAGCTTGGCCTTGAACAGGCGGATGCCGATCACAGAGGCTGCGGTGTCCATGTCGCGCACGGCCATCCAGTTGCGGCCCAACTCGCTGCGCACCAGGTTTTTGCCCAGCCAGAACAGCACCACGACCACCGTCAGGGTCAACAGATAACGCCCACGGGGCGAACTGAAATCCAGCCCCGCGATCAGCAGCGGTGGCGAGGTGATGACCCCGGAAGCGTTGTCGTTGGTAAACCAACTGAACCGGGTCAGCACCCACTCCACCACGAACTGCGCGGCCAGGGTCGCCACCAGCAGGTAAAAACCCTTGATCCGCAGGCTCGGCAGCCCGAAGGCCACGGCCACCAGCGCAGCGATCACCCCGCCCAGCGCGAAACTCACCAGCAACGGCAAACCCGGCACGCGCAATTGCAGGTTGTAGGCCGCGAACGCACCCACCGCCATGAACGCCGCCGCCCCGAGGGACAACTGCCCGGCATAACCGGTCAACAGGTTCAGCCCCAGCCCCGCCAGGGACAGCACCAGCAGCGGCAACAGAATCGCGCTGAACCAATAGTCATTGCCCAGCCAGGGCACCGCAATGAAGGCAAACCCCAACAGCAGCCACAAGCCCACGCGGTCCTGGCGCAAGCGGAACGTGCGCCGTTCCATCGCATAAGAGGTGCTCAGTTGACCGGCTTCTCGATAAAGCATGGAGGCATTCCTTGAAAGAAAATCAGACCCGTTCGATCGCCCGCTCGCCGAACAACCCGGCAGGCCGCACCAACAGAAACAGCAAGGCGAGGACGTAAGGCACCCAGTTTTCGATGCCGCTGCCGATGATCGGGCCGAGGTAAATCTCCGCGATTTTTTCCGCCGCGCCGATGATCAGCCCGCCGACAATCGCCCCGCCGATGGAGAAAAAACCGCCGATGATCAACACCGGCAAGGCCTTGAGCACCACCAATGACAAGGAGAACTGCACCCCGAGGCGAGCGCCCCAGAGCAACCCGGCCACCAGCCCGACAAAACCCGCCACCGCCCAGACCAGCGCCCAGATGCGTGGCAGGCGGATGCCAATCGCCAGGGACGCCAACGGATCGTCGGCAACCGCGCGCAGCGACAGACCGACGCGGGTCCGGTTGAACAGCAGCGACAGGGCGATCACCAGTGTGGCGGCCGTTCCGGCGGCGAACAGGTCGAACTGCGAAAGCAGCATGCCGCGGATTTCCAACGGCTCATCGGCGATGCCCAACTCCAGGCCGTGGACCTGAGCGCCCCACAGGAACTGCGCAAAACCTTCGATCAGGTAGGACAGCCCAAGCGTGGCCATGAACAGGATGATCGGTGCGCGATTGACCAGCGGCCGCAGCACCATTTTTTCGATCAGCAGCGCCAGGACCACCATGCTCGCCAGGGTGATGACAAAGGCCCACACGAACGGGAAGCCGCGTTCGAGCAGGCTGACAAAGGTCAGCGCGGCGAACAGCACCATCGCCCCCTGGGCGAAATTGAACACCCCGGAGGCCTTGTAGATCAGGACAAAACCAATCGCCACCAGGGAGTACATGACGCCCGCCAGCAGCCCGCCAATCAGCACTTCGAAGAAAAATTGCATGTTCAATGGCTCTCCGCACGGGAACGCCGCGTGCCCAGGTAAGCAGCGATCACATCGGGGTTGGCGCGCACTTGCTCGGGCGTGCCATCGCCGATTTTGCGGCCGTAATCGAGCACCACCACGTGGTCGCACAAGCCCATGACCACCCCGATGTCGTGCTCGATCAACACCACGGTGGTGCCGAACTCGCGGTTGATGTCGCGGATGAATTGGCTCATCTGGCCCTTCTCTTCAGCGTTCATGCCGGCCATGGGTTCATCCAGCAGCAGCAACCGGGGCTGCGCAGCAAGGGCGCGGGCCAGCTCGACGCGTTTCTGCAAACCGTAAGGCAGCGTGCCCACCAGCACATGGCGCCAGGGGTGGATGCGCAGAAACTCGATGATGTGTTCGGCGTGAAGGCGCTGCTCGTCGTCCTCGCGAGGCGCACGGCCCAGGCGCAGCATCTGCTCGACCCAACTGCTGCGGCGCTTGAGGTTGCGGCCGGTCAGCACGTTGTCGAGCACGCTCATGCCCTTGAACAGCGCGATATTTTGAAAGGTCCGCGCAATACCGCGCTCGGCGGCCTGGTGCCGGCGCATGCGCCGCCGGGCCTGTCCGGCATAGGTGATGCTGCCGCTCTGGGCCTGGTAGACACCATTGATCACATTGAGCAGCGAACTTTTGCCCGCGCCGTTGGGGCCGATCAATGCACAGATTTCCCCGGCCTTCACGGCAAAGCTGATGGAGGTGATGGCCTTGACGCCCTTGAACGACAGGGAGATGTCATCGAGCCGCAGTAATTCGGATTCAGTGGTTGCGCTCATGGGGCTCGTCAGACGGAGTGAGAAATCAGATGGGTGTGGGCCTCGGCACGTTCCGGCCGGGCGGAAGGTTCCTGCCAGGCGCCCGGATGGATGCCCAAAGCACCAAAGAAAGCGGCGCTCTCTTGGCTCAGCGCGGGCCCGACCAGCAACGGCACGCGCAGGCGGCTCATGCCCAACACATCGAGCAAGGGTCTGCGGACCAGCCAGTAGCCGAGCCAGCGGCGCAAACCCTGGGCATCCGGCGTCATTGCCCAGCGGTACACCCGATGCGCGAGCGTGCCGGGCAACGGCAGGCGCTCTCGGGCCCACAGCTCCAGACGGGCATAGGACTCACGCGTGCCCAGCACCAGGGTTGGCCCCAATTCACGGCGATCGGTGTCGCGCGTGGCCATGGCTTCCGGGAAATTCAGGCAGAACCCGGCGCAGAGCCAGGGCGCCAGCAGGTAACGCGCCTGACCGCTGGCGGCGAACACGCGGGCGGCCAAGGCTTCTTCAGCGCCGCTCAGTTGCTCGCGCGCCACCAGCTTGCGTGCGCCCCCCAGCAATTGCGCATGGCTCAACCGCAGGGAAGGCCCGTGCGTATCGGCATGGAACACGAAGGCAACGGCTGCGGAGTCAGTGGCGCAGGCCGGCGGTTCCGCCGCCACGCCAGCGGACAAATCGGCGTAAGCGCTCAACCCCTTCCCGTCACCGGCATTCAGACCGCGCCCGTCGAGGAACAGCAATACCGGGGGCGCACGATCGGCATGACCGACCTGTTGCACCGCCTCCAGGGTTTCGGCCAGCACGAAGCTCGGGCGCAGCCGGGCCAGCAATGCGCGGTTGTCGCGTTCGGGGTCCAGCAGGGTGACGCTGCCGCCCAGCCACTGCGCGGCCAGGGCCAGTAACAAGGCTTCGGAACGGGCCTGGCTGATGATCAGTAAATCGTCGTGGCGACTGAACCCGCGCTGATGCAGGGCTGCCGCCAGGCGGCTGACCTCCTGCGTCAACTCGCTCCAAGTGCGCGCATGCCAGATGCCCAGGCGCTTGTAGCGCAGGGCAATCGCCGCACCTCGGGCCTGGGCTTGCTGTAACAACGCCAGAGGCAGTGTCTGGGCCATGGGGACTCTCCTTCAGAGTGCTATACAGGCCCTTCTGCAGTCTCCATGCCAAGGTTTAAATCGTTATTTATCAATTAGTTATATAAAAACCTCGAGCACAATCATGTATTGATTCGGCACAGCCTGCTTAACACCTGTTGCCCTGCGAACACTTCCCGCTTTGTGCACAACTGTCTGCCAGGCAACAGTGGTTCAACACTTCCTCTCCTCCAGCGACACTCAGCGTCTCGCCAAAAAACAACAATCACCTTACAAATCAATAAGTTGATGGGTTGGTACGATGCTTGCTCCTTCAGAACCATCGGCCACAGCCACAGACTTGTTCCAACAAGCGCCTCCCTAGAGCCGTGCCGGCCCTGCGTTGCACAACCTGCTGCCGTCTTACCTTACCCAAGGCAGCGGGCTTCTTATTTTTGCAGCGAGGAGCATGTTGATGAGTCTTGATATTTTTTGGTTTCTGCCCACCTCCGGCGACACCCGTTACCTGGGCCGATCCGACAGCGGCCGCCCGGCCACCAATAAGTACATGCAGCAAATCGCGGTCGCCGCCGAGAGCCTGGGCTATGACGGGGTGTTGATTCCCACCGGCAGCAGTTGCCTGGACCCATGGATTACCGCCGCCAGCCTGGTACCGGTCACCCATCGCCTGAAGTTGCTGGTGGCGCTGCGCACCTCGCTGGGCAACCCCACGGCGTCGGCCCGTCAAGCGGCCACACTGGACCAGGCCAGCAACGGCCGCCTGTTACTCAACGTGGTGCCCGGTGGTGATGCCACCGAGTTGGCCGCCGACGGTATTTTCCTCGACCACGACCAACGCTACGAAGCCGCTGGCGAATTCCTCAACGTGTGGCGTCGCTTGCTCAGTGGCGAGGTGGTGGATTTCACCGGTAAGCATGTGCGCGTCGAAGGCGCGCAGAACTTCTTCAAACCCGTGCAGCAACCGCACCCGCCCCTGTATTTTGGCGGGTCGTCCCCGGCCGCCCATGAGCTGGCGGCACAACAGGTCGACGCCTACCTGACCTGGGGCGAACCGCCGGCGGCCGTGGCCGCGAAGATCGCCGATGTGCGCGAGCGCGCGAAAAAATATGGCCGCACCCTGCATTTCGGCGTGCGCCTGCATGTGATCGTGCGTGAAACCAACGAGCAGGCCTGGGCGGCGGCCGAAGAGCTGATCAGCCACCTCGACGACGATGTGATCGCCGACGCCCAAGAGAACTACGCCAAGATGGACTCCGAAGGTCAGCGCCGCATGGCCGCTTTGCATGGCGGACAGCGCGACAAGCTCGAGGTCTCGCCCAACCTGTGGGCCGGTGTCGGCCTGGTGCGCGGCGGCGCCGGTACGGCGCTGGTGGGCGACCCTCAGACCGTGGCCAAGCGCCTGCAGGAATATGCCGACCTCGGCGTAGACCGCTTTGTACTGTCCGGCTACCCGCACCTGGAAGAGGCTTTCCGCTTTGCCGAACTGGTGTTCCCGCTGTTGGGCAAACAGCCTGTCACGGTCCGCGACCAAGTACTCACCGGCGGCGCGTTCGACGTGCGGGCCGGCCATACATCGGCCAAGGAAGAGGCCACGGCATGAACGTGATTGATATGCGCTGCCGCCCGGCGTACCTGCACGATTTTTTCGGCGCCACCCCAGGCAGCGCCGAGACCGCCACCGCCCGCTGGCTGAACCGGCGGGTGGGCACGCGTGGCGACGACGAGCACTTCGCCCGCTCGCGCACACCCCAGGGGTTTCTCGATGAAGTGCGCGACGCCGGGTTGAGCCGGGCGGTGGTGGTCGGTCGGCACACCCCCGGCCAGCATCTGCCCAACGACCTGATTCACAGCATCGTGCGCGACCACGCTGAGCTGCTCGGCATCGCCAGCATCGACCCGGCGCTGCAGGGTATCGACGGCGCACTGGGCGAAATCGAGCGCGCCATCTCGGCGCTGGGCCTGGCCGGAATCGACCTGGAGCCGGGGTTTGGCGAACCGGCCAGGCAGGCGGATGACCCGTTGTACTGGCCGATCTACGAGCATTTGCAGGCACGCGGTATTCCGCTGTTTCTGATGAGCGGGCCAACCACCCCGGACCCCGCCTTCAACAACCCCGAACGCCTGGCCAAGGTCGCCCGGGCATTCCCGCAGTTGGCGATCGTCTGCTACCACGGCTACTGGCCCAACGTGCAGCAAGCGCTCGGCGTGGCCTTTCGCTACCCGAACATCTACCTGGTGCCGGACATGTACCTGTTCCAGCCCGGCAGCGAAGCCTACGTGCAAGCGGCCAACAGCTTTCTGGCAGAGCAGCTGTTGTTCGGCTCGTCCTATCCGTTCCGCCCGATTCGCCAATCCATCGAGGATGTCCTGCGCCTGGGGTTGCGACCCGAGGTGCTCGACAACGTCCTCTATGGCAACGCCGCCCGCCTGTTCGGGTTGTAGAACACGTCGCGCCACACGCTGGGACCGACCGCCACCCAGGCCGGCCCGGCGTTGTTTTCCATTGCAAGGAGTTCCCCTGTGACCACCCCCAACGATCCTGTGCAGGTCGCCCGCCGTTTGGCGGCCGACTGGGCGAGTACAGCTGTCGAGCGCGACGAACGCGGCGGCACACCCAAACGCGAGCGTGATGCCCTGCGCGACAGCGGCCTGCTGACCCTGAGTATTCCCCGTGAATTCGGCGGCCTCGGCGCCAGCTGGAGCGACACCCTGAACATCGTGCGCGAGTTCGCCAAGGTCGACAGTTCGATGGCCCACGTGTTCGGTTTCCAACACTTGATGCTCGCCACCGTGCGCCTGTTCTCGCGGCCCGATCAGTGGCAGCCCTGGCTGGAACAGACGGTCCGCCAGCGTTGGTTCTGGGGCAACGCGCTCAACCCGCTGGACACCCGCACCGTGGCCACGCGCGTGGACGGCGGGCGCGAGTTCACCGGGATGAAAAGCTTCTGTTCCGGGGCCAGCGACTCCGACCGCCTGATCGCCTCGGCGCTGGAGGACAGTGGCACAGGCAAACTGCTGATCGCCGCGATCCCCACCGACCGCGCCGGCATTACCCTGCTCAACGACTGGAACAACATGGGCCAACGCCAGACCGACAGCGGCAGCGCCCGTTTCGAACGCGTGCGGGTCGCCGAAGATGAACTGCTGCTGGACCCGGGCCCGCTGAGCACGGTGTTTTCCGGGCTGCGACCGCTGTTGGCGCAACTGACGTTCGTCAACCTGTTCCTCGGCATTGCCGAAGGCGCCTTTGAGCAGGCGCAGCACTACACCACCCACGAAGCACGTGCCTGGTTCAAGTCCGAGGTCGAGCGGGCGGTCGACGACCCGTATGTGCTGGCCCACTACGGCGAGTTCTGGGCCGGCCTGGAGGCAGTCCGCGCCCTGGCCGAACGGGCCAATGCGTTGTTCGACAAGACCTGGAACCGCGGCGAACAACTGAGCGCCGAGGAACGGGCGAACCTGGCCCTGGCCATCGGCAGCGCCAAGGTCCACGCCACGCGAGTGGGCCTGGACCTCAGTTCGAGGCTGTTTGAGGTGACAGGCGCCCGCGCCACCCACGCCTCGCGGCGCTTCGACCGCTACTGGCGCAACCTGCGGACCCAGACCCTGCACGACCCGGTGGACTACCGCATCCGCGAACTCGGCGAATGGGCGTTGAAGAAAAAACCGCCGACACCGAGTTTCTATTCCTGACCACACGCGCCGGGTGTTCGCCACCGTTCACCAGAACAACAAAGTGTTGCTCCAGTGATAGGCCGCCAGCCCCAGGAACCGACAAAACCCAGGCATTACGGGCCTTTGGCACTCGGCATGAACCATGCAATCACCCCCTCAAACCACGAGTGAACGGCCCTGCGTGCCCCATGAATCAAGACAACTGGAGTTAATCGACTATGGCTTCCCGCATTATCCTCAATGCGTTTGAAATGACCTGCGTGAGTCATCAGGCCGCGGGCACCTGGCGTCACCCGGACAGCCAGGCATGGAAATACAAGGATCTCGATTACTGGGTCGAGTTGGCCAAGCTGCTTGAGCGCGGCTATTTCGACTCGGTATTTATCGCCGACGTCGTCGGCGTCTATGACATCTATCGCGGCTCGGTGGAAACCTCCCTGCTCGACGCCGACCAGGTGCCGGTCAACGATCCGTTCTTTCAAGTGCCGGCCATGGCCACCGTCACCAAGCACTTGGGCTTTGGCGTGACCTCGGCGCTGACCTACGAACAGCCTTACGCCCTGGCGCGAAAGTTCTCGACCCTCGACCACCTGACCAAAGGCCGCGTGGCGTGGAACGTGGTGACCTCGTACCTCAACAGCGCGGCGGTCAACCTGGGCCTCAAGCAACAGATTTCCCACGACGAACGCTATGACATCGCCGATGAGTTTCTGGACGTGACCTACAAGCTGTGGGAAGGCTCCTGGGATGAAGACGCGGTGCTGCGTGACCGCGAGCGCGGGGTTTTTACCGACCCGAGCAAAGTCCATCCGATCGGCCACAAGGGCAAATACTACGATGTGCCGGGCATCCATCTGTCCGAGCCGTCGCCACAGCGCACCCCGGTGATTTTCCAGGCCGGCGCTTCCAGCCGTGGCCGCGCCTTTGCCGCCAAGCACGCCGAAGGGGTGTTCATCAGCCCGGCCACCGCCGAACAGGCGCGCGAGGTCTCCGATGACATCCGCAACCGCGCCGTGGCAGCCGGCCGCAGCCGTGACTCGGTCAAGGTGTTCACGCTGCTGACGGTGATCACCGGTGAAAGCGATGAAGCCGCGCAAGCCAAATACCGCGACTACCTGAGCTATGCCAACGGCGAAGGCATGTTGTCGTTTTACGGCGGCTGGACCGGCATCGATTTCTCCGAATACGACCCGGACCAACCCCTGGAAGCGATCGACAACGACAGCATCCGCTCGGTGCTGGAACTGCTCGCCACCGCCGACCCCGACCGCAAGTGGACGCCGCGCGACATCATCAAACACCGCAGCATCGGCGGCTTGGGCCCGGTGCTGGTGGGCGGCCCGAAAACGGTGGCCGACGAGATGGAGCGCTGGGTGGACGTCGGCGGTATCGACGGGTTCAACCTGGCCTATGCGATCACCCCGGGCACCTTCGAAGACCTCGTCGAGTTCATCGTTCCGGAGCTGCAACGCCGGGGCCGTGTACGCACCGCCTATGAGGGCGACACCCTGCGCGAAAACCTCCTCGACGGCACTTCGCCCTACGCCGCCGATGACCATCCGGCGGCGCGTTATCGCGGAGCATTCAAAACCGGCGCCAACGCCACCGACCACACCAAACCGTCCAGATTCTCCGACCTGACTTGACGCTTGACTGCGCTGAAGAGGAATTCATCCTATGTCCAGTTTCACCACGCTGAACACATTGTCTGTCGGCACCGATTACGAAGCGCTCGCCGCGCGTTTTCGGCCGATCTTTGCGCGGATTGCCGAAGGGGCGGTCGAGCGCGAACGCAGCCGCACGCTGCCGTTCGAACCGATCCAATGGCTCAAGCACGCCGGGTTCGGCGCCGTGCGCGTCCCGGTCGAATTCGGCGGGGCCGGCGCCTCGCTGCCGCAACTGTTCCAACTGTTGATTGAACTGGCGGCCGCCGACTCCAACGTGACACAAGCCCTGCGCGGGCATTTTGCGTTTGTCGAAGACCGCCTCAACGCTCAGGCATTCAGCGCCCAGAACGCCTGGTTCGAGCGGTTTGTGGCCGGGGAACTGGTCGGCAATGCCTGGACCGAAGTCGGCGACGTGAAGATCGGCCAGGTGATTACCCGCATCAGCCGCCAGGGCGAGCAATGGGTCGCCAACGGCACCAAGTTCTACAGCACCGGTAGCCTGTTCGCCGACTGGATCGACCTGTACGCCCAACGGGACGACACCGGCGCCGACGTGATCGCGGCGGTCCGCGTGCAGCAACCGGGTGTGCGGCAAAGCGACGATTGGGATGGCTTCGGGCAGCGCACCACCGGCAGCGGCACGTCAGTGTTTGAAAACGCAGTGGTCGAAGACGACCACCTGATCGACTTCTCCACGCGCTTTAAATACCAGACGGCGTTTTACCAACTGACCCTGCTGGCTGTCCTGGTCGGGTCGGGGCAGGCGGCCGTGCGAGAGGTGGCCCAACAGGTACGTGTTCGCGCCCGGGTGTTCAGCCATGGCAATGCGGCAGCGGTGCGTGACGATGCCCAGGTGCAGCAGGTGGTCGGCAAGGCCTCGGCGCAGGTCTACACCGCCGAAGCGGCCGCCCTGCGCGCCGCCGCGGCGTCGCAACGCGCCTACGTGGCGCACTTCGCCAAGGATGCGCAGGTCGAACGCGAGGCCAACATCGCTGCGGAGCTGGAGTCGGCCCAAGCGCAAGTGGTGATTGCCGAGCTGGTGCTTCGCGCCACCAGCGACCTGTTCAACGCCCTGGGCGCTTCCGCCGCACGCACGAGCCTGCAACTCGACCGCCACTGGCGCAATGCGCGCACCGCGGCCTCGCATAATCCATTGATCTATAAAGAGCGGATCATCGGTGATTGGGAAATCAACGGCACCGAACCGCCCTACGTGTGGCAGATCGGCAGTGGCGGCCCGCAAAACCAAGCGGCGAAATAGCGCCAGCACGTAAAACCGCGACCTGAAATGCCCCGGCCCGTCGGGGCATTTTTTTCCGAGCCGCCAAAAAGGCTGCGCCGCGTCCCTCGCGGCAGCGTGCATGCGCGCAAAAAAACAACCCATCTGTATTTTGACGCTCCCCGCAGCCCGCTGTTAGTGTCCAGCCTCCCCCTCGCACATGGAGTACACCACGGTGAAACTGGACATCTACCAAGTCGACGCCTTCAGCCAACACCCTTTCGGCGGCAACCCCGCTGCGGTGTGCCCGCTGACCGAGTGGCTGAGCGACGCGCAACTGCAAAACATCGCCGCCGAAAACAACCTGTCCGAAACCGCCTACTTCGTACCGCGTGACGATTTTTATGAGTTGCGCTGGTTCACCCCGACCGTCGAAGTCGACCTGTGCGGCCATGCCACGCTTGCAGCGGCGTGGGTGTTGATCAATGCGTTGGCGGATGCGCCTGACGTGCTGCGGTTTGCAACGCGCAGCGGCGAGCTCCGGGTAACCCGCGAGGGCGATGAACTGGCGATGGATTTCCCGGCGAAAGCGCCACAAGCATGCGAGCCGCCTGCCGGAATGTTGAGCGCGCTGGGGATTGAACGCGCCGAGGTGTTCGGCACCGATGACTACATCGTGTTGCTCGACGACGAAGCCCAGGTCGCCGCGCTCACCCCGGATTTCGCCCGGCTCAAGGGCCTGCCCAAACGCGGGATTGCGGTGACGGCCAAGAGTGCGCGGTTCGATTTCATTTCCCGTTGGTTCGGCCCGAATGTGGGGGTCAATGAAGACCCTGTCACCGGTTCGGCGCACACCTCGCTGGCGCCGTTCTGGGCCGAGCGCCTGGGCAAGACAAGCCTGAGCGCCGAACAGGGCGGCACGCGCAAGGGCCAGTTGCGCTGTGCCCTCAAGGGCGACCGGGTGATTATTTCCGGCAAGGCTGTGCTGTATATGCAGGGCTCGATCTACCTGTAAAACGCACTCCCCAAGAACGACAGATCATTCGCAAAATGAACGGAGTTCAACGCGTGTTTTCGATTGCCCGCCGTCACCTGACGGTCATTGCCGCAGCCCTGGCCCTGGTGGCCTGCCACTCCCCGGTCAACGAACCGCCAGCGGCACCGGAGTTGGGCTCGGGCTATCGCACCGACCTCAGCCCGCGCCATGCCGCGCAGCATATGGCGGCAGCGGCCAACCCGCTGGCGGCCGAAGCCGGGCGCGAGATGTTGCGCCAGGGCGGTTCGGCAATCGACGCGGCGATCGCCATGCAGGCGGTGTTGACGCTGGTGGAGCCGCAGTCGTCGGGGATTGGCGGCGGCGCGTTCATCATGCTGTGGGACGGGAACCGCGTGCAGGCGTATGACGGCCGGGAAACCGCACCGGCCGGGGCGACCGAGCGCTTGTTCCTCAAGCCCGACGGGCAGCCGATGGCGTTTAGCGCAGCGCAGATCGGCGGGCGTTCGGTGGGCACGCCGGGGGTGTTGCGAGCGCTGGAGCTGGCGCACAAAAAGACCGGGCATCTGCCCTGGGCCCGGTTGTTCGAGCCGGCGATCCGGCTGTCGGAACACGGCTTCGCCATTTCGCCGCGCTTGCACAGCCTGATTGCCGCTGACCGTTTTATCCCACAGTCGCCGGAGATGGCGGCCTACTTTCTGAACGCCGATGGCACGCCCAAAGCCACCGGCACCCTATTGAAAAACCCGGCGCTGGCCGCCGTGTTCAAGCGCATCGCCGAGGAAGGCCCGGACGCGCTGTACCACGGCCCGATCGCCGACGAGATTGCGCGCAAGGTGCAGGGCCACCGCAACGCGGGCAGCCTGTCCGAGGCCGACCTTGCAGGCTACGCGGCCAAGGAGCGTGCGCCGCTGTGTACCGATTACAAGCGCTGGAAAATCTGTGGCATGCCGCCGCCGTCGTCGGGCGGGATTGCCATCGCGCAGATCCTCGGCACGTTGCAGGCCCTGCAAGCCCGCGACCCACGCCTGGCCATCGCGCCCATGACGCCGCTCAAGAGCGCCTCCCCCGCCGGCCTTGAGCCCACGCCCGAGGCGGTTCACCTGATCGCCGAGGCCGGGCGCCTGGCCTTTGCCGACCGCGCTCTGTATGTGGCCGATGCCGACTTTGTGCCGGTGCCGGTCGCCGGCCTGGTCGCCCCCGACTACCTGGCCCAGCGCGCCGCCTTGATCGGCGAGCGCAGCCTGGGCATCGCGCAGCCGGGCCAACCGGCGGGCATTCAAGTGGCGTATGCCCCGGACCGCTCGCCGCTGCGCATCTCCACCTCACAAGTGGTGGCGGTGGATGACCAGGGTGGCGCCGTGTCGATGACCACCACGGTGGAGTCCGCATTTGGCTCGCACCTGATGGTCCAGGGCTTTGTGCTCAACAACCAGATGACCGACTTCTCGTTCATTCCCGAAGAAAACGGCCAGCCGGTGGCCAACCGCGTGCAACCCGGCAAACGCCCGCGCTCGGCCATGGCGCCGACCCTGGTGTTCGACCGCCACAGCGGTGAGTTGCTGGCCGCCCTGGGTTCGCCGGGCGGCTCGCAGATCATCGAATACGTGAGCAAATCCCTGGTGGCGATGCTCGACTGGCAACTCGACCCGCAAGCCGCGATCAGCCTGCCCAACTTCGGCAGCCGCAATGGCGCTACCGAACTGGAAACCGGCCTGTTCAGCCCGGCGTTGAAACAGGCGCTCAGGGACAAGGGCCATGCGCTGAGCGAGATCGAGATGACCAGTGGCGTCCAGGCCATCGTTCGCACGCGGGATGCGCAGGGCAAGGTGCTGCTGAGCGGCGGTGCCGACCCTCGGCGGGAGGGGGAGGCGTTGGGCGATTGATCGTTAATGCACGGAGAACAGCACAGTGCACAAGGCAAACAATCTCGGTTCCGTTCCTGGTGTCGACCACGGTTTTTGTTCGATCAATGACCCGCAGCGGCCGGAAGAGGTATTCATCTGCAAGCAGATACACAGTGCGTCGGTGATGGAATGGCAGGCAGATCGGGTGGCCAATACGGTCGAGGCCGATGGCGTGTTGACGCGCCATCACCACCCGATCGCGGTGATCACCGCCGACTGCCTGCCCATTCTGTTCGCCTCGAACAACGGTGACTGGGTGGCCGCTGTGCATGGTGGCTGGAAGGGCCTGCAACGCGGGATCATCGCCAGCGCCGTGCAGCGCTTTGCCGCTGAAGGAGTGGCTGTCGATCAATTGCAGGTGGCAATCGGGCCGTCGATCAAGCCCTGTTGTTATGAGGTGAGCGCGGCGTTTATTGCCGAGTTCCAGTCGGACCTAGGGCACCTGTGGCCACACCGCCAGGCGCCATGGAGCGCTGAGCAACCGGCACCGCTGCTGACGCCGGAAATTGCACCGCCCCAGGCGAGACAAGCGGGCAGCGCATGGTTTGACTTGAGCGGGTATGGGCTGATGCTGCTGCAAGCGGCGGGCATTCGGCGCGAGCAGATTGAAGTGAGTGAGGTGTGTACCTACTGCACATCACCGACGTTTGCCAGCTACCGCCGACGCACGCATCAACCGCAAGAGGCGAAGACGTTGTTGTATTCGTGGATTGCTCGTACAAGCTGATTAACAAAGGCCTACAGCCCTCTTTTGAATGTCCCCTCCCTGAGCATAGGTATCTACACAACTTTGTAGCAGCCAACGGTAACCACGATGCGAAGCGAGCCGCTCTTGATTTTGCTTTTGATCTCAGGCGCCCCGTTAAACCACGCTGGCCGGAATTCGATATTGATTTGGGGGGTAAACCGGCAGGGATGCCGGTTTAGCCGCCCCGCGCCATGGATGGCGCGTGGCGGCGGCCCCCCAAATCAATGTCGGATTACGGGCACACCGAGCCTAGGCGAGGTGCCGAGTGGTGGGGCGAAGGCCTTTTGCTTACTTTTGGGCCTTTCCAAAAGTGAGCCGCTGTAAGAGCGGAACCAATAGCCGCCGTTACCGCAGCAACGGATATGTACTCAGTCTGATCCAACATCTTGGTCGGCTGTCAGGCCGCCATCGGGGGCAAGTCGAATCGTCGCACCACCCCTCCCACATTTAGGTCGCGGGGCATCAGTTAGATAGTCGTCGGCTCCCAAGCCGTCACGGGAGCAAGCTCCCTCGCCACAGGTTCAGGACCACGCCAAAGTTGTGTGGATACCTATGCTCCCTGAGACAAAACGCAAAGTGCCATGTCATTTTTTGCGATAAAAACGCCCTTGAACAGCGGCTCCACTACTGCGATTTTCTGGCCCGCCCTTTCTTGCCAGAAGCTACGTCAGACGCCGGAACCGTTATTCCCGGCTCGGGTGGCTGCCGCAAAGTACGCTGGAGCCTGGAAGGCCGAGGTAAAAGTGGATCAGTGCGGATCATCTACACCACACAATTGTCGTGTGGAGCAGTAGTAGCCCTGCTGATTTACGGCAAGGGCGCTACCGAGCCTATTCCAGCGCATATCCTGTACAAAATCGCGAAGGACATGAACCATGCCACTCACTGAGAAACAGCTGAAGGAACGTGACGCCAAGCGCACTATCGGCGAAGAATTACTGGCAGCCATTCAGGATGTCAAAGCGGGGCTTTACGGCGCAGTCCACCAGGTTGAAATCACTCAAGCCGCGGACGCAAGAAGTAAGACTGGGTTGTCGCAAGCCAAATTTGCCGAGCTGTTGGGGGTGTCGATAAGAACCCTTCAAGAGTGGGAACAAGGGCGTCGTTCCCCCTCCGGCGCAGCACGTTCGCTGCTGCATATTGCGGCTATAAGACCGGACGTTTTCCGGGAAGTCCTCAGTAACGCCTGATGGCGTTACTGACGCGCCGGGCGATGACTATCGGCTGATCTTCAACCCCTTGCGCCCCGCATGCCGCTCCAACGCCAGTTCAATCAAGCGGCTGACCAACTCGCTGTAGCTCATCCCCGCTGCCTGCCACAGCTTGGGGTACATGCTGATCCGGGTAAAACCCGGCAACGAGTTGATTTCGTTGATCAGCACTTCGCCGTCCTCGGTGAGGAACACATCGACCCGCGCCAGCCCTGCGCACCCCAACACCTCGAACGCTTCGACGGCCAGGCGGCGAATCCGCTCGCTGGCTTGCACGCTGATATCGGCCGGCACTACCACTTGGGCCGCCTGGTCGTCGATGTACTTGCTGTCGTAGGAATAGAAGCCGCTGCTCACCACGATCTCGCCGCAACCGCTGGCGATGGGATGTTCGTTGCCCAGCACGGCGCATTCGATTTCGCGGCCGTGGACGGCGGACTCCACCAGCACTTTCTCGTCAAAGCCCAGGGCCAGTTCGACGGCGGCGTGGTATTCGGCCTCGTCGTTCACTTTGCTCACGCCCACCGAAGAGCCTTGGTTGGCGGGTTTGACGAACATCGGCAGGCCGAGCTTGCCCACCGCCATGTCGAACGACGTGCGCGCCGCGTTGTTGCGGTTGAGGGTGATAAACGGCGTGACGGCAATGCCGGCGTCGCGCAGCAGGCGTTTGCTGATGTCTTTGTCCATGCACACCGCCGAGCCGAGCACGTCGGAGCCGACGAAAGGCAGGTCGGCCATGCGCAGCAGGCCTTGCAGGCAACCGTCCTCGCCGAGGGTGCCGTGGACGATGGGGAAGATCACATCGATATGCGCGAGCAGGCCGCTGCCGGCGGTTTCCACCACTTGCTGGCTGGCCTTGCCCGGCACCACCGCCAGTTCGCGGTTGGACTGGTTGAGGGCGATCAGCGCCGGGTTTTCCTGGTTGATCAGGAAGTTCGAGGTGTCGTTAAGGTGCCAGTGACCGGCCTTGTCGATGCCGATCAGCACCGGCTCGAAGCGCGAGCGGTCGAGGGCATCGACAATATTGCGCGCCGATTGCAGCGAGACTTCGTGCTCGGCCGAACGGCCACCAAAAATAATCCCTACGCGCACCTTGCTCATGACCCAACCTCACTGTTGAAAGTAAGGCTTCTTACCATAAGCGGTCAGCGATTCGCTACCAGATGTGCACCGAACAGCATGTAGCAACTCCCGGCAAAACGGTCGAGCCATTTACGCGAGCGGCTGTAGAGGTCGGCCATACGCGCACTGGAAAACACCAGGGCCACGCTGGAATACCAACTGAACGACAAGGTGGCCATGATGATCACCGCCAGGGTCAACAGCATCGGCGATGGCGACGGCGGCATGGTGGACGCGAAGATGGTGGCGACGAACAGCGCGGCCTTGGGATTGGACAGATTGCCCAGCAACCCCAGGCGCCAGGCGGAAAACAACGAGCGCCGAGCCCCGTCCGGCAAGCGGCTCTGCCCCATCGCCGGCGCCGAGCGTTTGAACAGCTTCAACCCCAGGTAGATCAGGTAGCAGCCACCGATGATCTTGAACGCCAGGTACAGCATGGGGGCGGCGGTAAACAGCGACTTTATGCCCAGCCCACCGGCCAGCCCCCACAGGATCGTCCCAGTCGCGACACCCGCCGAGGCCACCACGCCATGGCGGCGCGAACAGCTGGCGGCCAGTTGCGCGGTGTTGAAGAAATTGGGCCCGGGCGTGACCACCGCCACCGTCCACAACAGGGCCAGCGAGATCAGGGGCGTCACGTAGGCGGGGTTGAGCAAATCCATGGCGGGCAACTCCATCAGCACAGGGCACGAACAGCGATCATAGGCCTCGCCTGCCCCCCTGCACAATCGTACAAGACCCCGACAGACAAGGGCCTCAGACTCGGTTAACGTGTTTCCACCTCTTCTTGTGACAAGTCACCATGGGTAAACCCACCCCCACCCTCGACTGGGTCCACCGCGCGCCGCATGCCAGTGGCCTGGACCGTATCGAGGCGTACTTCGCCGGCATCGCGTTCGACCTGCATCGCCATGACACCTATGCCATCGGTCGCACCTTGTTCGGCGTGCAGAGTTTTCATTATCGCGGCGGCATGACCCATGGCCTGCCCGGCACCACCATGGTGATTCATCCCGACGAGACCCATGACGGCCGCGCCGGCAGCGAGGAAGGCTTCAAGTACCGCATGATCTATGTGGAGCCGGCGCTGGTCCAACAGATCCTCGGCGGCAAGCCGTTGCCGTTTATCCCCGGCGGGGTGTCCACCGACCCGTGGCTGTTTCGCGCCAGCGAAGTGTTGCTGCAAAGCCTGGACTGCCCGATCGACCGGCTCCAGGAGCAGGACGCCCTGTTCGACCTGGCCCAAGCCTTGAACAACGCCTCGGGAGCGATCACCACCCGCAAGACCTTCGATTACGTCGCCGCCGAACGCGCCCGGGAATTTATCCACAGCGCCCTGGGCCGCAGCATCACCCTGGATGAAATGGCCGAACACGCCGGCCGCGACCGCTGGGCCTTGTCGCGGGATTTTCGTTTGTTGTTCGGCACCAGCCCTTACCGCTACCTGACCATGCGCCGGCTGGATCTGGTACGCAGCCTGCTGGCCCAGGGCAAAACGCTGGTGGACGCAGCGATGATCGCCGGCTTCACCGACCAGAGCCACATGACCCGGCAATTTCACAGCACCTACGGCATGCCGCCGGCGCGCTGGGTGAAGATGCTCGGGCGCTGAACGCGCTCAACCGGCGGGCGTCAGCTGCTGCCCGTCAATTGGCTGGCCGATCGTGAGGAAATGCCCGCCCGCCACATGGTGCAAGGTGCGCAGTTGATCAAAGCCTTCGAAGTGCCAGTGCCCTTCGCTGAACACGCGCTCGTCGGCATACGCCGCGACCACTTCGCCGAGGAACAGGTCGTAGGTCTGCTGGGTGTGCGGTTCGGGCAACAGGCGGCATTCCAACCAGGCGACGCAGCCTTCGAGCAAAGGCGCCTCAGTGTGTTCACCGTTGAAGGTGCGCAGGCCATAGGCGGCGAATTTGTCGAGTTCCGCGCCGCTGGTAGTGCCCACCGTCTGTACGAGATCGGCCTGGGCCGCGCAGGGCACCTGCAGCACGAAGGTGCCGGCGCGTTCCAGCAGTTGCCGGGTCCAGGTGGCCTTGTCCAGCACGACGGCGACTTTCGGCGGTTCGAAATCCAACGGCATGGCCCAGGCGGCAGCCATGATGTTGCGCTGACCGTCATGCGCGGCGCTGACCAGCACGGTCGGGCCGTGGTTGAGCAAGCGGTAGGCCTTGGACAGCGGAACGGGGCGGCAGTGGTCGGGGCTCATGGAGGATTGGCTCTTCAATCGTGAAAAAACCTACGATACCTCAAGCACAAGCCCTACGGGTCAGTTCGAGAGCTGGTTGGCGAACTGTCCGACTGCGCTGACGACCTTTTGTGCGCCGTCCTGGATGTCCACGATCACCGTGCCGGCTTCGGCGGCCAGGGCCAGGCCCTGCTCGGCTTGCTAGCGGCCGTCGCTCATCAGGCGCACCGCACCGGCAACGTGTTCGCCGCGCGCCAGCAGTTGCGACATCGAGTAAGCCAGTTCCTGCAGGAAGTTGGCATTCGCCCATTCCACCCGGCCTTCATCGGTGTGGCCGGCGTTTTCTGAAGAGCGCTTCAATGCCCGGCGTCACTCTTTTTTACAGCGGTCAGCTGCCATTGTTCCGGCAGATACCCATCACTTGATATTCCAGGGTATTGAGCTTGCCGCTGGTGTCTTCGTAGGTCATGCGCGAGGGCACGGGGCTGCATGAGCGGATCGGTGGTGTCACGTTGACCACCTTGGCGATGTCCAGGGTCATGCCATAGCGATAGGTCTGCACCACCGGGGCCGCTTTGCCCTCTCTGGCCGCGTACTCGGTCATGGCTTGTTCATTGCGCTCCATCATCAGCGCAAACGTGCGATCGCCGCCGCCTTCGGCCAATGCGCCGAAGGACAGGATGGCCGTCAATATACCCAGGCTGGTTTTATAAAAGTTCATTGTTCATTCCTCGACTGAAAGTTCAGTGTCGAGACTAACCAAACAACCCTGACGCGATGTTCACCAGAAGATTACGTATTTGTTAGGTGGCACTAAGGTTCCAGAATTGTAATGTTCACGCAACACAGCCGTTATCCACGGTTTGCAACTATCAGCCCGGGCCAAATCAATAAGAACGCCCGCCTCCATAAGAAGCTGATCACTGCCAATACCGAGGAGCGAAACATGCATATCCGTTATTACACCCTCCCCCTCTCACTCATCGCCGCCCTGCCGCTGGCAGCGCTGGCCGTGGAAGACCAGCCCGACGGTTTTATCGAAGGCAGCCGCCTGAACGTGCTGGCACGTAATTTTTACTTCAACCGCGATGATCGCAAAGGCCAATCCAGCCCGACCGGCAACGGCTATTCAGAAGCCTGGGCGCAGGGGCTGATCGGCAAGTTCGAGTCCGGCTTCACCCAGGGCACCGTGGGTTTTGGCCTGGATGCGTTTGCCATGATCGGCGTGAAACTCGATTCGGGCACCGGCCGCAGCGGCGGCAAGGGCTCGTTCGGCATGTTGCCGGCGGACCGCGACAACCGCCCCGAAGACAGCTACAGCAAGGTCGGCGGCGCCGCGAAACTGCGCGTGCTGGACACAGTGATCAAGGCCGGCGACGTGTTCCCGCTGACGCCGGTGGTGGCCTACGGCGACTCCCGTGTATTGCCAGAAAGTTTCCGTGGCGTCACCGTGCAAAACACCAGCCTCGCCGGCCTGAGCCTGCAGGGCGGACGCTTGAGCGGCATGAGCCAGCCCAATGAAAGCGGCATGAACAAAGGCTTCGCGACGTTTTATGCGGGCCCGGTCGACTCGCCCTGGATCGGCTATTTCGGCGGTGACTATCAACTCAACAAGCACCTCGGTTTCAGCCTGTACAGCAGCCGCCTGAAAGACGCCTGGGACCAATACTACGTCGGCAGCACCGCCAGTTACCCGCTCACCGAAGACGTTTCGCTGTTCGGCGACGTCAATTACTACAAGGCCGTGGACGAGGGCAAAAAGCGCCTGGGAACATTCGACAACAACATCTGGAGCGCCCGGCTCGGGGTGAAAGTCGGCGCCCACAGCGTTGCCGTGTCGCACCAGCGCAACAATGGCGACGACGACTTCGATTACCTGCGCCAGTCGGACTCGATCTTCCTCAACAACTCGATCCAGTACAGCGACTTCAACTCGCCCAAGGAACGCTCATGGATGGTGCGCTACGACCTGGACATGCAGGCCTTCGGCATTCCCGGCCTGACGTTCATGACCCGCTACGCCAAAGGCAGCGGGGCCGACTACAGCAACGCCAACGCGGTGTACATGCGCCGCGATGCCGCCGGTAATCCGCTCACCGATCAGCGCCGCTGGGAACGCAATATCGAAGCCAAGTACGTGGTGCAGGCCGGCACGCTGAAGGACTTATCCCTGCGCCTGCGCCAGGCGAGCGTGCGCTCAAGTGCATTTGAGTCGGACCTGGAAGAAGTAAGGGTCATTATCGAATATCCACTGGCGGTGCTCTAAGCAACGCTTACATTTACTTGCCGATGAAGTACATCTCTTCACAGGTTCAAATCTGTCAGAACTGTAATATCGGCCTCACCTTCGCGTTAAGTTGCAGTTTTTATACTGCGCATCGAGCACTATTCATCTCTGCGGCTTTTGTGTAGCTCCTTTGGAACGGAGATGAACTTTTTACGCCCCGCTTGGGGCGTTTTTTTGTTCACTCGCACAGCGGCGAATCGTCGCAGCTACCTGACGTGGCTTGACCCTATAGCGACTTCACGGCTCAGAGTTTTCCTACAGCCAAATTCAGCGCCTCTATGAGGCCATGCCCCCTCTCCGTTTCCTTTGAAGGTAAATCCCCATGCGTATCCTTGTGGTTGAGGACGAGCAGAAAACCGCCGATTACTTGCAGCAGGGCCTGACCGAAAGCGGCTATGTCGTCGATTGCGCCGCCAGTGGCGTCGACGGCCTGCACCTGGCCCGGCAACACACCTATGAACTGGTGATCCTCGACGTGAACCTGCCCAACACCGACGGTTGGGAAGTGCTGGAACACCTGCGCCGCGACGGCAACCAGCGGGTGATGATGCTGACCGCCCGCGGCCGGCTGGCCGACAAGATCAAGGGCCTGGACATGGGCGCCGATGATTACCTGGTCAAACCCTTCGAATTCCCCGAACTGCTGGCCCGCGTCCGCACGCTGTTGCGGCGCAGCGAGCACATTCCGTTGCCGGACGTGTTGCGCGTCGCCGACCTGGAGCTGGACCCGCGCCGCCACCGCGCCTACCGCGGCACACGACGCATCGACCTGACCACCAAGGAGTTCGCCCTGCTGCACGTATTGATGCGCCAGGCCGGCGAGGTGATGACCCGCACGCAAATCATCTCGCTGGTGTGGGACATGAACTTCGACTGCGACACCAACGTCGTCGAAGTCTCCATCAGCCGCCTGCGCGGCAAGGTCGACGACCAGAGCGAGGTCAAGCTGATCCACACCATTCGCGGCGTCGGTTACGTGCTGGAGGCGCGTCAATGAGGACCAGCAGCCTGTCGATGCGCCTGGGTCTGACGGTCAGCCTGATGGGCGCCGGACTGGTCGTGCTGCTGGCGACCCTGGCTTACCTGGCCTTGACCCACGAGCTGGACAAACTCGCGCGCAAGGGCCTGGAAAACAAGCTGGATCAGTTGGAACACAGCCTGAGCCAGAGCCTCGCCCCCCGCGACATCAGCAGCCGCCCCCACTCGCTGCTGGACCTGGTGATGGGCCACGACAATATCTACCTGACCATCATGAGCACCCAGGCCGATGCGCCGGTGCTCCTCAGCGTGGGCGCAAAACCCCAGCAGCCGTTGTTGCTCGACGTACCGGCCGGCAAGACCCTGGCCTACCTGAACTGGGTGGACGGGCATGGCAACCGCATCCTCAGCGCCTCGCGCATGGTGGCGCTGCGCAATGGCGAGAACGTGCGCGTGCTGCTCTCACTGGACCGCTCCGACGATGAAGCGTTGCTCAGTGCCTACCTGCGCTCCACGGTGATCGCCCTGCCGCTGCTGCTGATCCTGATCGGCATGGGCGCCTGGTGGCTGGTGCAGCGCGGGCTGGCGCCGTTGCAGCAGTTCAGCCGTGTGGCGGCGCAGGTCAGCACCCAGGACCTGACCCATCGCCTGGCGCTGGACAACCTGCCCAAGGAGCTGGGCGAGTTGGCCCAGGGCATCAACTTCATGCTGCACCGCCTGGACGACGGTGTGCGGCAACTGTCGCAGTTCTCCGATGACCTGGCCCACGAACTGCGCGCGCCGTTGACCAACCTGATGGGCAAGGCGCAGGTGACGTTGTCCCGCGAGCGGCCTTCGCAGGAATACCAAGCGGGCCTGGAATCCTGCGTCGAGGAAATGGAACGCCTGTCGCGCATCGTCTCCGACATGCTGTTTCTGGCCCAGGTCAGCCATCCGGCGGCGCGGGCCGGGTTTGCCCAGGTGTCGTTGGGTGACGAAGCGCAGCGGGTGATGGAGCTGTTTGCCTTGAGCGCCGAGGACAAGCAGGTGACCCTGAACCTGCGCGGCGACGCCTGGGTGATGGGCGATCGCCTGATGATCCAGCGGGCCATCTCCAACTTGCTGTCCAATGCCATCCGCCACACGCCAACCGCGTCTACCGTGTTGTTGCTGGTGGAAACCTACGGCCAGCGTGTATCGCTGTCGGTCGGCAACCCCGGGCGCGGCATCGAAGCGCACCACCTGCCGCACTTGTTCGAACGCTTCTACCGCGCCGACAGCAGCCGTACCCGCGCCGAGGGCGGCACCGGCCTGGGGCTGGCCATCGTGCAGTCGATCATGCACCTGCATCAGGGCCACGCCGATGTCAGCAGCCAGCCGGGGCGTTTTACGCGCTTCAGCCTGGTGTTTCCTCGTCCTTGCGATGCGCCCAGTGATACAACGCTGGCAGCACCAGCAAGGTCAGCAACGTAGAGGAAATGATCCCGCCGATCACCACCGTCGCCAGCGGCCGCTGCACCTCGGCGCCGGTGCCGGTGGCCAGGGCCATGGGGATAAACCCGAGGGAGGCCACCAGCGCCGTCATCAACACCGGGCGCAGCCGGGTCAGCGCGCCTTCGTTGATGGCCATCGACAGCGAGCGCCCTTCCTCGCGCAGGTTGCGGATAAACGCGATCATCACCAGGCCGTTGAGCACCGCCACGCCGGACAAGGCGATAAAGCCCACCCCGGCCGAGATCGACAGCGGAATATCGCGCAGCCACAGCGCCATGATCCCACCGGTCAAGGCGAACGGAATCCCGGTGAACACCAACAGCCCGTCCTTGAGGTTGTTGAACATCATGAACAACAGCCCGAACACCAGCAGCAGCGCCACCGGCACCACGATGCGCAGGCGGTCGGAGGCCTCCTTCAACTGTTCGAACTGCCCGCCCCAGGTGGTCCAGTAGCCAACCGGCACTTTGACCTGCGCGCCGATGGCGGCTTCGGCCTCTTGGACAAACGAGCCGATATCACGCCCCCGCACGTTGGCGCTGACAATCACCAGGCGCTTGCCGTTCTCGCGGCTGATCTGGTTCGGGCCCAGCACCAGGTCGAGGCTGGCGACCTGGGACAAGGCGATAAAGCCCAGTTGCCCGGAGGCGTTACCGGCCAGCGCCGGCACCGGGATCAGCAGCCGCGACAAGCCGTCGATATCGGTGCGCAATGCGTCGGACAAACGCACGACCATGTCGAAACGTCGGTCACCTTCGTACAACGTTCCGGCCTGGCGCCCACCGACTGCGACGGCAATCGTGTCCTGCACATCGCCGACGTTCAGGCCAAACCGCGCGGCCTTGTCGCGGTCGATATTGATGGTCAGTACCGGCAGGCCGGAGGTCTGTTCGACCTTCACTTCCGAGGCGCCGTTCAGGCCTTGCAAGGTCTCGGCGATTTCCCCGGCGGTGGCGTTGAGCACCGCCATGTCGTCGCCGAATACCTTCACCGCCACGTCGCTGCGCACCCCGGAAATCAGCTCGTTGAAGCGCAGTTGGATCGGTTGCGACAGTTCATACGCACTGCCCGGCACAATCGCACTGGCGCGCTGGATATCGGCGATCAGCGTTTCGCGGGACTTCTGCGGATCAGGCCACTGATCCTTGGGCTTGAGCATCACGTAGCTGTCGGAAATGTTCGGTGGCATCGGGTCGGAGGCAATCTCCGCGGTGCCGGTGCGGGCGAAGACCCGTTCGATTTCCGGCACCTGGGCCATCAAGGTTTTTTCCAACTGCTGTTGCATCTGCACCGACTGCGTCAGGCTGGTGCCGGGCACGCGCAGGGCTTGCTGGGCGAAGTCACCTTCGCTGAGGCTGGGGATGAATTCGCTGCCCATGCGGCTGGCCACCAGCCCCGAGGCGACGATGGTCAACAGCGCCAAACCGAACACCAGCGGGCGCCGCGCCATCACCCCATCGAGCACCGGCGCATAGACCCGGCGCGCACTGCGCATCACCAGGTTTTCTTCTTCCTTGACCTTGCCGGTGACAAACAGCGCAATCGCCGCCGGCACAAAGGTCACCGAGAGGATCATCGCGCCGAACAGGGCGATCACCACGGTGAAGGCCATGGGGTGGAACATTTTCCCAGCCACGCCGGTGAGGGCGAAGATCGGCAGGTACACCACCATGATGATCAGTTGCCCGAAGATCAGCGCGCGCCGCGCCTCCTTGGCCGCCGCGAACACTTCGTGCAGGCGCTCGCTGCGGGTCAACAGGCGGCCGTGTCGCTGTTGCGCATGGGCCAGGCGACGGATCGCGTTCTCGACGATCACCACCGCGCCGTCGACGATGATGCC
The DNA here is from genome assembly GCF_024519615.1 of Pseudomonas sp. Pse79. Taxonomy (NCBI): domain Bacteria; kingdom Pseudomonadati; phylum Pseudomonadota; class Gammaproteobacteria; order Pseudomonadales; family Pseudomonadaceae; genus Pseudomonas; species Pseudomonas sp. Pse79. Next base: position 24,705 of record NZ_JALJRR010000014.1, on the reverse strand, counting down.
GAAGTCCAGCGCGCCGAGGCTCATCAGGTTGGCGCTGACTTTGTTGGTGAACATGCCGGTAAAGGTGAACAGCATCGCCAGCGGGATCACCATCGCGGTGATCAGCGCCGCGCGGATGTTGCCGAGGAACAGGAACAACACCGCGACCACCAGCAACGCGCCTTCGAAGAGGTTTTTCTTCACGGTGGCGATGGCTTTTTCGACAAGGTTGGTGCGGTCGTAGACGGTCACGGCGACCACGCCCTCGGGCAGCGAGCGGTTGATCAGTTCGAGTCGCGCAGCCACGGCCTGGGACACGGTGCGGCTGTTTTCGCCGATCAACATGAACACCGTGCCCAGCACCACTTCACGGCCGTTTTCGGTGGCGGCGCCGGTACGCAGCTCACGGCCGATCTCGACCTGGGCCACATTGCGCACGCGGATCGGCGTGCCGTCCGAGGTGGTAATGACGATGTTGGCGATATCGTCGATCGACGCCACTTGCCCCGGTGCGCGGATCAGCAACTGCTCGCCGCTGCGCTCGATGTAGCCGGCACCGACGTTGGCGTTGTTGCGTTCCAGGGCGGTGACCAGATCGCTCAAGGTCAGGTTGTAGGCCGCCAGGCGCTTGGGGTCGGGGGCGATCTGGTATTCCTTGGCAAAACCACCGATGGTGTTGATCTCGGCCACGCCGGGCACGTTGCGCAGTTGCGGCTTGATGATCCAGTCCTGGATCACGCGCAGGTCGGTCGGCGTGTAGGGCGTGCCGTCGTCCTTGCGCGCGCCCTCTTCGGCTTCCACGGTCCATAGGAAAATTTCCCCAAGACCGGTGGAAATCGGCCCCATCGCCGTTTCGATACCGACGGGCAATTGTTCACGGGCGACTTGCAGGCGTTCATTGACCAATTGGCGGGCAAAGAACAGGTCGGTGCCGTCCTTGAAGATCACCGTGACCTGGGACAAACCGGAGCGCGACAGCGAACGGGTCTGCTGCAACCCCGGCAACCCGGCCATCGCGGTTTCGATGGGAAAGGTGATGCGCTGTTCGGTTTCCAGCGGCGAAAAACCGGGCGCCGCCGAGTTGATCTGCACCTGCACATTGGTGATGTCGGGCACCGCGTCGATGGGCAGTTTCTGATAGCTGGCGACGCCGACACCGGCCATCAACAGCACCGCCAACAGCACGATGATGCGCTGCTCGATGGCGAATTGGATAAGGCGCTCAAACATGGGAAATCACTCGCAGGATCAATGGGCGTGTTCGGCCGAGCCTTTGCCCAGTTCGGACTTGAGGATGAAGCTGCCAACCGTGGCCACCTGTGCCCCGGCGTCGAGGCCCCGGCGCACTTCGACGTAGCCGTTTTCGCTAACGCCCAGTTCCAGATGGCGGGTGACGAACCCGTCCGCCGTGCGAACGAACACCGAGGGCTTGTCCTCGACGGTCTGGATCGCGGCCTCGGGCACGGTGACCTTGGCCTGGTAGGTGTCGGTGGCGATCTGTACGGCGACGAACAACCCCGGGCGCCAGGCGTCATCGGGGTTGGGCACGGTCACGCGCACGGTGGCGGTGCGCGTCTGCTCGCCCAGCAAGTTGCCCACATAGGCCACGGTACCGAGTACTTCGGTGCCCATTTCGGTGGAGCTGACTTTCACCGGCTTGCCGACGCGGACCTTGTTCAAGTCCTTGGGAAAGACGCCGAACGTGACCCACACCTGCGACAGGTCCGACAAGGTGAAGGCGTTGCTGGTCTCGCTGACCACCTCGCCGACGCCCAGGTGTTTCTCCACCACCACGCCGGCGAACGGTGCGCGCAATTCATAGCGATTACCGCCGGCCGGCACGGCGCTGCCGCTGAGGGCGGTCATCTTCTGGCGGGCGTTGTTCAGGGCGATTTCGGCTTCCTGCAAGGCCTGGCGCGCCAGCAGGTAATCCTGCTCGGCGGAGATCTTGTCCTGCCACAGTTGGCGCTCGCGCTGGAAGGTGGTGCGCGCCAGTTCGAGGCGACGCTGGCTGGCGGCCAGCTCGCTGCGCTGATCGGAAATCTGCTGGCTGGCGATCACCGCCAGCAACTCGCCTTGCTTGACCGTCTGGCCGAGGTTGACCTTCACTGCCTCCACCACCCCCGCCGCACGCGGCACGATGTGCGACGTGCGGTCTTCATCGAAGCGCACTTCACCCGGCAACGACAGCACCGTGCTGATCGGCCGCGGCTGGGCCTGGGCCAGTTGAATACCGGCGGCCTCGATCTGCTGCTCGGTGAGTTCGAGTGTGCCTTCTTCTTCCTCGGCGTTTGCCAGGCCGGACAGCATCAGGCCCAGGACAAGGGCTAGCGCCACGCCATGTTTAGTCTGCATAGAGGACTCCAAAAAAAATCAGAAACGGGCGAGGTCGCCGTAGATCCGTTCGATGCGTACCCAGGCGTCGGTGGCCTGGGCGGTCGCCGTGAGGTATTGGGTGCGGGCCGCGATCAAGGTGCGCTGGGCGTCGAGGACGTCGAGGAAGTTGAACTTGCCCATTTCGAAGCCACGGGTGGCGCTGTCCACCGCGCTCTGGGCGGCGGGCAGGATCTGCTGGTTGAACGCGCGCACTTCGGTGTTCGCGGTTTGCCACAGGTCCAGGGCCTGGCGGGTTTCGGTGCGCAGGCGCAGTTCGGCGGCGTTGCGCAGGTCACGGGCCTGGTCGGCGCGGCGGGTGGCCGCGAGCACGTTGCCCTGGTTGCGGTTGAACAGCGGGATCGGCATCGACACGCCCACCAGATTCACGCGCTCGCGCACGCTGGCGTCGTACTGGCTGCCAATCGACACATCGAGGTCGGGGATGCGCTGGGCTTTTTCCAGGCCCACGCTGGCTTCGTTCTGCAGGATTTGCAGTTCGGCCAGGCGCAGCTCGGCGGTCTGTTCAAGACGCGCCAGCAGTTGCGCGGCGGGCGGCAACGTCGCCGGGCCGCTGCTTGGCGTGGCGACGGCGGCGAAGTCGGGCGCGGCGCTGCCGGTGCTGGCAGCCAGGCGGCGATAGGCATCGCTGACACCCATCTGGGCGCGGTTGAGTTCCAGGCGGATTTCCGACAACTGCACCTGGGCGCGGGTGGCTTCCACTGGCGACGATTTACCGGCGTTGACGCGGCCGTTGGCGATCACCAGGCCGCGCTCGGCCAACGCCAGGGAGCGTTGCGCCAGGTCGAGGCGCTCCTGGGCGCGAAGGGCGCCGTAATAACTGTCGATCACCTCGGCGCGCAAGCCGTTGCGGCGCTGTTCGAGGGTCAGCGCCGCGACGTCCTGGCCACGCGTGGCCAGCTCGATGCGCGCGCCGCGCTTGCCGCCCAGTTCCAGGGTCTGGCTTAACTTGAGCGTGGTGGTGCGGGTGTCGCGGCGGGTGTCTTCGGCATCCCACGAGGCCACCGGGTTGGGGATCAGCCCCGCCTGCTGGCGGCCACCGCTGGCGATGTCGATCTCCCATTGCGCGGCGGCCAGGTCGGGGTTGTTGGCGAAGGCGGTTTGCAGGGCGGCGTCGAGGGTCAGGGTTTGGGCGCCGACCCCTTGCGCCGTCGCCAGCAACACGATGATCGAGCACAGTAGAGTTCTTGCACGAGTTGGCATAACGAGAGTTCCAGGCCCATGAAATGGCGGATAAATCCAAGCCGGAGCACTGTAACTTTCGGTACTTATCAGGGCGGTGGGGCGAACATTACAAATCCGTTAGCAAGGCTCAAGCATGGGAGTCTTCGGGCCCGTCACGATGAAAACCCTCGCCCTCGACCTGCAGCGTGACGTGGGAAATATCGAATTGCTCATGCAGCAATTGCGTCACTTGAGCGAGGACCTGCTGTTCGGTGCCCGGCATCGCATCCGCCACCAGATGGCTGCTCAGCACGTTCTTGCCACTGGTGAGCGCCCAGATATGCAGGTCGTGTACGTCCTTCACGCCGGGCACGCCACGCATGGCCTGCTCCACGCTGTCGATATCGACGCCGTCGGGCACGCCTTGCAGCAGCACATTCATGCTGTCCTTGAGCAGCACCCAGGTGCGCGGCAACACCCAGAAACCAATCGCCGCCGCCACCACGGAGTCGACCCAAGCCCAGCCGGTCAACATGATCACGACGGCCGCGATGATCACGCCGATAGAGCCGAGCATGTCGCTCCAGACCTCCAGGTACGCGCCTTTGACATTCAGGCTTTCGCCGCTGCCGGCGCTGAGCAGGCGCATGGAGATCAGGTTGACGAGCAGCCCCAGCACGGCGATCACCAGCATGCCGGTCGACTGGATTTCGGCGGGTGCCTGCAGGCGTTGATAGGCCTCATAAAGGATGTAGAACGCCACCGCAAACAGCAGCAAGGCATTGAACGCCGCCGCCAGGATTTCAAAGCGGGCATAGCCGAACGTGCGCTTGCGGTCGGCGGGACGCTTGGCGATCTGGATCGCCACCAGGGAAATCGCCATGGCCAGGGCGTCGGTCATCATGTGCGCGGCGTCGGACAACAGCGCCAGGCTGCCGGTGATAAAGGCACCGATCACCTCGGCAATCATGAAACTGCTGGTCAGCCCGAGGGCCATCCACAACTGCCGTTCGTGGCCGGCGCGTACCTGGGCGTGGTTGTGTCCTGCGCTCATGAAACATCCTCGTGGGGTGTGGTTGGATGAATCATAGAGCTATCGGCTAAATACGCTGGCACGGGTTACAAAATTGTCATCCGCACGCCAGCAGGCGGTTACCTTTGATGACACCAAAACCTCTTTGCCCCAATGGGTCAGCGGTGCAAAACGAAACGTGCGTCCAGCTTACCGAGCAACTCAAACGTATTCATATAAGAGACGCCGACCAGTGAGCACACATTGGGAATGGTGTATTTACGCTTGATATCGGGGTTATACACTTCATGGGTTACAACCACCGCTCCCGTCGTCATCGCCTTGGCAATCAGCCACGGGTCTGCCCCTTCAAGAAACTCCTCAAGCGCGCCAACCTTCATCAGCGGCGCCTGCTCGGCAATTTTGGCGACGATATACCCAAATGCCACTTGAGTCCGTTCATCGCTGGCGTCTTCAAAGAGCTGGGCGTTGCTCTTGACCCAATGGGTCAGATCGTCATTGCCTTTAGCCAGCTCGTCCCTTACCGGTACGATACTGGCAATCTCCAAAGCCTGGTGTTGTTGAAGTATCCATGCCCAATAGCCCGGACAAATCGTCATCCCGTAATAGCGATTTTTGGCCTCGATCAGCGTATTCGAATCCAATAGATGCTTCATGCCGAGAGCTTCATTCCATACGTCTTCAACTTGGCAGGCTGCACACCCAGCAGTTTTCCCGCGTCGCGTAGCAAAATCTGACCGCTCTGGGCTTGCGCCAGAACAGCCTTGCTCAACCGGGTACTGTTCCTGGTCGCGGCGGTACGGTAGTAGTCCCCTCCACCGCCGTCCTTATCTCGATATGCCTGCAAGATCCGTCGGTAGTAGGCGCCGTATTGATCGCCGCTGATGTAACCAAGGTCACGCGCACGGCGGGCAATGACGAGTGTGCTGACATGAAAGCGCCCCGCCAAAGGCGCCAGGTTGTCTTCCCAGTAAAGATCGCTGTCCCAGTACGCGCTGAAGGCGATTCCCGGCGCAAGAAACTCGCCCGCCACCGCATTGCAGAAGGCTTCCTCTTGACCAGGCCCCTGACTGCCCCCATCGGATACGCCCGTACTGCCGATCCAGAGATGGGCAAGCTCATGCACCAGGGTAAAAAGCCGTGCCGAGGGTGCATCCGCACTGTTGATAAACACAACGGGGGCCATCACGTTGCTGATCGCAAATCCTCGAAACTCGCTGACATCAAGTTTCCTGCGGGTATTGCCCAAGGCAACACCGCTGCGCATAACGAGAATGCCGGCGTCTTCCGCGCCACTCACCAATGCCCGCATATAGTCTTCATAACTCATACGGGCCGGGGCATCGGTTACGCCCAGGACACGACGGACATCGGCAACGACGTCCTTGATCGGCGAGCGACTGTTGAAGCTCCCGACAAAGGAAAGCGGCGCTCGTTCGTGATCCTGCAAATACTCCAGGTACCAGGCCTGTTTGCGTAGCACATCCCTGACGGTGTCCATCAAATCCAGGCTGGGTTTATCGGGTAATTCGCCGCCTACCGTGCGCAGGTCCGGAAGTGGCAGATGCTCCTGTGGAGGCGCCTGGAGAAAGAGAAAACCAAAAGGAACATGCGCGATGGCAGCCCACTTTTGCGCCTGGTTAAAGGTGGGAAGGCTCCGGCCGCTCTCCCACTCCATGACCCTTTGCGTCTTGACCGTAAGCCCCTTGGCGACCTGAGCCTCAGACAGCCCCGCCCGCTGGCGAGACCAGGACAGAATGGCGGGGTTGATAAGGGCCGTCTGGGTCATGAAGGGCTATGTGCTGATCGGGGGGTGGGCCTGACTATAGGAGCGGCCGCAATACCCGTCAATTGGTGGCCCTTAGGCTCCGCGAGCGCCTGCATCCACTGCGTGGCGCTTGCTGAACAGCACCACACTCACCACCCCCACCGCGCCCATCACCACGCAATAACCCACGCAAATCCACGGGCTGGTCGGCATCAGTGCGATCAGCATCAAGGGCGTGGTGCTCGCCCACAGCGCGTAGGCAATGTTGTAGGTGAAGGAAATGCCTGACACCCGCACCGGCGCCGGGAACAGTCCGACCATCACCGACGGCACTGCGCCGACCACGCCGCAGCTCAAGCCTGCCACGGCATATGCCGCGCCGAGCCAGACGCCACCGGCGATCAGACTGGCGTATAACACGGCGATCCCCAGTGGCAGCAACAGGCTGTAGACCAGCACCGCGCGCCAGGCGCCGATGCGGTCCACCAGCAGGCCGGCGAGTACGCAACCGATGTTCAGGAACACAATGCCCAGCGCGCTCAGGGCGAAGGTGTGGCTGGGCGTCATGCCGAAGGTTTTCTGCATCATGGTCGGGGTGATGACCACCAGCACCACCACGGCGGAGGTGAGCACGCAGGTGAGGATCATCGCCGGCAGCAACACGCGGCGATGGTCGCGCAATACGGTGCGCAGCGGCAGTTCGGCGGCGGCTTGGCGGCGCGCCTGCATGTCGAGGAATACCGGGGTTTCGTTGAGCCAGCGGCGCAGCCACACGCCGATCACGCCGAAGACGCCGCCGAGCAAGAAGGGGAAGCGCCAGGCGTAGTCGAGGATCTCCGCCGGGGTGAAGATTTGCGCCAGCAGCGTGGCGGTCAGTGCGCCGAGCAGGTAGCCGAAGGTCAGGCCGGCTTGCAAGAAGCCCAAGGCGTAACCGCGGTGATGGGGCGGCGCGTGCTCAGCGACAAAGGTCCAGGCGCTGGGCACTTCACCGCCCACCGCCGCACCTTGCAGCACGCGCAGCGCCAGCAGGATCAGCGGTGCGAAATAGCCGATTTGCGCGTAGGTCGGCATGATCCCGATCAGCAGGCAGGGCAAGGCCATCATCAGGATGCTCAGGCTGAACACGCGCTTGCGCCCCAGGTGATCGGCGAAGTGCGCCATCAGGATGCCGCCCAGCGGGCGCGCGAGGTAGCCGGTGACGAAGATCCCGAAACTTTGCAGCAGGCGCAGCCACTCGGGCATTTCCGGCGGGAAGAACAGTTGGCTGAGGGTCAGCGCGAAAAACACGAAAATGATGAAGTCGTAGATTTCCAGGGCACCGCCGAGGGCGGCCAGACCCAGGGTTTTGTAGTCGGAGCGGGAAAAACGCTGCGCCTGGGCAAGCGAGGTGGCAGTCATGTTGAGGCTCGGCAGACAAACAAAATGGCGTGCAGGTTATGAGCTGCGCCGGATGATGGCAATCGCGGCGGATATATTTGTTTTCCTCAATGATCGATGAAGATAACTGCATTCCCATATCAATGGCCGTAGCGGAACATGCCGTAAAACTGCCAAAACCATAACAATTACAAGAGGAATGACTCGTGGCCGATGCTATCGAAGAAAGCCGCTATGCCCGATTTGCCCTGCGCTGCTCCAATTTCGCCGAACGCTGGTTTCCCGACTCCTGGGTGTTTGCCGCCCTCGCCGTGATCATTGTCGCCGTGGCGACCCTGGGCATGGGCGCCGCGCCGACCGAAGCCGCCAAGGCGTTTGGCGATGGGTTCTGGAGCCTGATCCCGTTCACCATGCAGATGGCCTTCGTGGTGATCGGCGGTTACGTGGTCGCCAGTTCGCCACCGGCGGTGAAACTGATCGACCGCCTGGCGCGCATCCCGAAGAACGGCCGCTCGGCCGTGGCTTGGGTGGCGTTGATTTCCATGGTTGCCTCGTTGCTCAACTGGGGGCTGTCCCTGGTGTTCGGCGGTTTGCTGGTGCGCGCATTGGCGCGGCGCACGGACTTGCGCATGGACTACCGCGCTGCCGGTGCCGCGGCCTACCTGGGGCTCGGCGCGGTATGGGCGCTGGGGCTGTCGTCGTCGGCCGCGCAGTTGCAGGCCAACCCGGCCAGTCTGCCGCCGTCGATCCTGTCGATCACCGGGGTGATCCCGTTCACCGACACCATCTTCCTGTGGCAATCCGGCGTGCTGCTGCTGGCGCTGATCGTGGTCTCGCTGATCATCGCCTACGCCACCGCGCCCGGCCCGAACAGCGCCCGTGACGCCAAGGCCTGCGGGGTCGACCCGGCCTTCAACCTGCCCACGCCGCAGGCCCCGACACGCCCGGGCGAATGGCTGGAACACAGCCCGGTGCTGACGATCCTGCTGGCGGTGCTGGCGGCAGGTTGGTTGTTCCACGAGTTCTCGACCAAACCGGCGATCAGCGCGATTTCCGGGCTGAACACCTATAACTTCCTGTTCATCATGGTCGGCGCGTTGCTGCACTGGCGCCCGCGCAGTTTTCTGGACGCGGTCGCCCGCGCGGTGCCGACCACCACCGGCGTGCTGATCCAGTTCCCGCTGTACGGCTCGATTGCCGCGCTGATGACGGTGGTCAAGGGCGGCGACGGCCAGACCCTGGCTCACCATATCTCGACCTTCTTCACCTCCATCGCCTCCCACGACACCTATGCCCTGTTGATGGGCGTGTACTCGGCGGTGCTGGGTTTCTTCATCCCGTCGGGCGGCGGCAAGTGGATCATCGAAGCGCCCTACGTGATGCAAGTGGCCACTGACCTGCAATACCACCTGGGCTGGGCCGTGCAGATCTACAACGCGGCCGAGGCGCTGCCGAATTTGATCAACCCGTTTTATATGCTGCCGTTGCTGGGCGTGTTGGGGCTGAAGGCGCGGGATCTGATCGGGTTTTCGTTCGTGCAGTTGCTGGTACACGCGCCGTTGGTGTTGTTTCTGTTGTGGGCGCTGGGGACGACGTTGAAGTATTTGCCGCCGGTGATGCCTTAAACGCAGCGGCAAGCTTGAGGTTTGTAGCTCCAGGCTTTCCGCTTAAAGCGTGTAACTTCAAGCTGTCTTCCCTGCGTCACATTCCACTGCTACCGTCCTGGCGAAATATCTTGCAACAAACCGCCAGCAAGGACTCCCGCAATGAGTGACGAGCACGAAGACCGCCCGGCCCCCGATTCCATCGATCAACCGCCGGTAGACACCAGCCGGCGGCGCTTCCTCGGCGGCGCAGCAGTGCTGGGGGTGGGCGCGACCTTGAGTGCCTGCGGCAATCCCGGCGACGCGCCGGGCAAACCGCTGCCTCGGCCGCTCACGCCGCAGGAGTTGGATAAGGCATTACACGACCAAGTGAAAACCGTCGTGGTGATCTACGCCGAAAACCGCAGCTTCAACAACCTGTTTGCCGATTTCCCCGGGCTGGAGAAACCGCTGTCGGCGTTGTCTCCCGCCGACTATCAGCAGCGCGACCGCGACGCCAGCGTATTGACCACCCTGCCCCCGGTGTGGGGTGGTGTGTTGCAAGTCGGCTCGCAAAGCGTCGACGGGGTGACCTACCCCAGCGAAGTGCAATTCCAGGAAAACCTGCCCAACGCCCCGTTCGCCCTCAAGGGCCCGAACGCCGAAGACCTGCCCTTGAGCCTGGTCACCCGGGATTTGTGGCACGTGTTCTACCAGAACCAGATGCAGATCAACGGCGGCAAGAACGACAATTTCGTCGCCTGGGCCGACTCCGGCGGCCTGGTGATGGGGCATTACGCCCAGAGCCGTTATTCCCTGCGCCTGTGGGACGTGGCCAAGGAGTTTGTGCTCTGCGATAACTTCTTCCAGGGCGCATTTGGCGGCTCGTTCCTCAACCACCAATACCTGATCAGCGCGACCGCGCCGGTTTATCCGAACGCCGCGCAGTCGGTGGCCAAGGCGCAGATCGCCACGCTGCAAAGCGACGATCCCACCGACCCACGCCTCAAGCCCCTGGACAAATCCCCGGCCAGCGCCATGAGCGGCCCGCCGCAGTTCGGCCCGAGCGCGCTGACCCCGGACGGTTACGCCGTGAACACCCTGGCCCCGCCCTACTGGCCGACCTGGATTCGCGACCCGCAAAACCCGGACTACGCCAAGCCCGACCTGCCCAACGTGCTGGTGCCGCAGACCCACGAACACATCGGTGACAAGCTGTCGAAAAAGAACATCGACTGGGCCTGGTACGCCGGGGCCTGGCAAGCGACGCTGGAACAGTTCAAGGACTCGGGCGGCATTCCGAAGATCCCCAACTTCCAGTACCACCACCAGCCGTTCAACTACTTCAAGCAACAGGGCCCGGAAAACCGCGCGGAGCGTGACAAGCGCCTGCGCGACGCGGGCCTGGGCGATGAGTCGAGCACCAACAAGTTCTTTGCCGACGCGCAGGCGGGCAAGCTGCCCGCCGTGACCTTCTACAAACCCCAGGGCAACCTCAACATGCACGCCGGTTATGCCGACGTAGCCTCGGGCGACCGCCATATCACCCGCGCCCTGAAGGTGCTGCAGGAAAGCCCGCAGTGGAAAAACATGGTGGTGGTGGTGACCGTCGATGAAAACGGCGGCTGGTGGGACCACGTGGCACCGCCCAAGGGCGACCGCTGGGGCCCTGGCACGCGGGTTCCGACGCTGGTGGTGTCGCCGTTCGCGCGCAAAGGCACGGTGGACCATACGGTGTACGACACCGCGTCGATCCTGCGCCTGATCACCCGCGTCTTCCAGTTGGAGACACTGGACGGGCTCAAGCGGCGCGACGACGCCATGATCGCCCGCGGCCAGAAACCGATGGGCGACTTGAGCAATGCGTTGCAGTTCGAGGTGTAGGACGGCTTATCCAATAGCGACACGCCCGGCGATTTTGCACGCGGTTTTCCTGGTCAGCCGCTACTGTGTGGAGGTGGGCTTTCACCCCGCGCAGACGGGCTCTCGCTGACAAGGAATCATCTATGTTTAAACCGACCAGGTTGTCCTTCACCTTGGCCGCACTGATCGCGAGTGCGGTCGTACAGGCCGACATCGACGTACCGCTGGGCAGCACGCAACGGGTTACCCAGTTGTTCGCTTACCCCAATAACTGCAACGTGATCTGCTTCCGGCCGTGGACGCTGGAGCAGACCGTCGAGCACTACCTCAACCAGAGCCTGCAGCGCGACGGTTACAGCCGCGCCAAGGTCAGCGTCAGAAAGCATGACGGCCAGGTCGCGGCGACCTTCAGTGGCGTGCCCGACAACTATGGCCAGCCGCTGACGAGCTTGCTCGCTACCGCCGACCTGGCCTACCAGGGCGCGAGCCGGCTTAACAGCGATGGCAAGTGGGCTTACAACTGGTACTTGTTCCTGCCGCTGGGCATGGCCCTGGAAAACCGCAAAAGCATCGAACTGCTGCACTTTCCGCCAGATTACTCACTGACCCAGGCCCAGGATTACCTGGAATCGGCCACCACCGACCGCTGGGCCGCCCTGCTCGTCGACAATGGCATTCCGGCCACCGAAACCCCGGCCTACCAGACCATCATCGACATCGCCCCGATCGCCGCGCCGTCCAACGCCGGGAAAGACCTGGAAAACGTCTACAGCTACTTCACCGACTACCAGACACGCATGGTCAAGGAACTGAGCCTGCCGCCCAAAGGTGCGTTGCCGATGGTCGCGTTCGGCGCACCGGTGCGCAGTTGGATCAAGCAACAATACGGGCAAACCGTGGGCGTGCTGGGCCTGGCGCAGATCAGCCCGATCCCCGGCAAAACCGTCTCGGTCCTGGGCGCCAACCACCCCAGTTACATCTGGTACGCGGCAAGCCCCGACACGTATGACGGTAACGAGCAGAAGGCCGACGAGGCCGGTTTGAAAGTGATGGGCCAGGATTTGAGCGCCGCCTGCTGGCAAGCCGGAATGGGCCAGAAACCGGCGAGCGATGCGAATGTGCTGCTCAAGGCGTGCATGAACACCTGGCAGGTCACGCGTAAAGAACAGACCTGCGAATTGTTCTACACCTCGGTGCGCAACCTGACCCCGGAACAGGCCAACGCCAAATGCGCCACGTCCGCGATCAAAGCCCAGCTCAAACAGCTGAAAGACGCCGCGCCCACCCCGACGATCAGCGCCCCGGCGCTGTAAAAACGCAAAAAAAAACCGATTTCTACTGTCAAAGTTGACAGTAGAAATCGGCGTTATGTTCAGCGAGTCTTGATCCGGGCCCATCCGCTGCAAGACTGGCAGTCAGACACCACCCGCAGGTCGATGCAGCCCAACCCAGGAGAGTTATGAAAACTCGCGCCATGGATAAGGCTGTAAACCCTGTGAATGACTGCCTTTACCCGTTCAAGACACTGTTCGTCGGGCAGGGCTACCCTTCGTCCAAATACTTCCAGGTCAGCCACGCCAGGGACGGCGCCGGGGCCAGGGTCAAGGCGCGCATCGCCTTTGAGAGTCGCATACGCATTGCCAAGGTCTCCGGCTACGCGGTGAACGAGCGACGCCCGCACACCTTGCAACTGTCGCCGCGCATCCACTTGTACGACTGTTGGTTCTGCGGCCTGCTGCGCCACTCCTGCAACCCGAATGTATTTTTGGACACCACCTACCTGGAACTCTGGACCGTGCAGCCCATCGCGGCCGGCGCCCTGTTGACCCTGGATTACGCCAGCACCGAGGACGCGCTGTTCCGGCAGTTCGCGTGCCAATGCGGCGAGCTGAACTGCCGGGGCTGGATCACCGGCAGCCAGGAGCCGCTGAACGCCGAAGGGCAGACGTTCATGACCCTGTGGCGCGAGCGCAAGCGCCCTTAGGCTTCACCCAGCGGGCGCAAGCGATACTGCGGCGGCAACTGCTCAAAACCAGTGATGGTGGTGTTCAAGCTCTTCCAGCGGCCATCCTTGATGCCGTAGATGCAACCGTGGATCGACAGGCTCTGCCCCCGGTGCCAGGCGTTTTGCACGATGCTGGTATGACCGACGTTGGCCACCTGCTGAACCACGTTCAATTCGCAGAGGCGGTCGACGCGCTCTTCCTCAGTCGGCAACTTGGCCAGCAGATCGCGGTTTTCGTAGTAGAGGTCGCGAATAGTGCGCAGCCAGCCGTCGATCAGGCCGAACTGACGGTCCTGCATCGACGCCCGCACACCGCCGCAGCCATAGTGGCCGGTGACCAGGATGTGTTTGACCTTGAGCACATCGACGGCGTACTGAATCACCGACAGGCAGTTAAGGTCGGTGTGCAGCACCACGTTGGCCACATTACGGTGTACGAACAGATCACCCGGCAGCATGCCGACGATTTCGTTGGCCGGTACGCGGGCGTCGGAACAGCCGATCCACAGGTATTCCGGTGCTTGCTGGCGGGCCAGTTTGGCGAAGAATTCGGGATCTTCCTGTTTGATCGCATCCGCCCAGCGTTCGTTGTTATCAAGCAGCTCTTGTAGTTCGTTCATCAGGGAAAGCCTCAGGAATGATGCGCAGCTTTGACAGACGACCGCCCGTCCGGGTCACGCCCGGAATAAAGATAGACGGCAGGCGATGACTTGAATCTTGGTGCGCCAGGCCTGTCCACACACTATAAGCCCCACAGTATGAGGATTGGCCATGACTGAATCACGACGTCCATACGGCGCTACACAGCCGGAACCGATTGATGACAATGAGGATCGCATGGGCTCGGTGCGCGAGCTGGACTTTGACGATCAAGAGCCGACGGCGCAAATTGGCGATGAACTGCCGCTTGTCGAGCGCAAACACCGGATGCGCGATAAACGGGTGGGCGAGGCCGAGACGACCGATGACGAGATGAGCCCGGAGAACCTGATCCGCGAGGACGGCGCACGGGATGCACAGGAAGAAGGCGAAGGCGAACAGGCCGATTGGGACCTGAGCATCGTGAATGAAGATGACATCGGCGGCGGCAACGGGTTGGATGAGGCCGAATTGGCCGACCTCGACCCTGTAGACGGCAACCGCTGACACCCCGTAGATCCAAATGTGGGAGGGGCTGGCTCCCACATGGGTTGCGTGTTCAGTCGACGAGGGTGCAGGCCATCACGACCGCATCTTCGCGACCGCCGACGGCTGGGTAGTAATCGCGCCGACGGCCGATTTCATTGAAGCCATAGCGTTCATACAGCCGGAACGCGCCGGCATTGCTGTCACGCACTTCGAGGAAACATTCCCGTGCGCTGGCGGCATAGGCGCGGGACATCAGGTGCTCGAGCAGCGCCAGGCCGAGACCGCGGCCCTGGTTTTCCGGTTTGACGGTGATGTTCAGCAAATGCGCTTCATCGATGATGATCTGCACCACCCCGTGGCCCACTTGCTGCTCACCTTCGAACATCAGCCAGATCTGGTACTTGCCCAGCCCGTCGAGAAAGATCCCGCGGGTCCAGGGGTGGCTGTATGCCGCATATTCGATTTTCAGCACGGCGTCGAGGTCGGCCTCGGTCATCGGGCGGAAGGATAAAGCCTCACTCATCGATTGTTTTCCAGCGCGCCATCAGCCGGCGCATGGCTTGCCAGACATCAGCCTTACGCTGTGGCTCTTCCATTAATAATTCCAGGCCCGGCAGGGCCCATACCGAGCCCAGGCCTTCGACCTGCAGCTCGCGGTACCAGACTTCGGCATCGGCTTCGCCTGCAAACCGCACGGCGGGCAGGCCGATCAGCCACAGGCACACGCAGGGTTCGTCTTCCAGGCGTGCCGACACAAAACCTTGCACAAAATCCCGCGCGGCGTCCGGGCCCTGGTCCATGGTGCCGCGCACCAGCAACGGCCAGCGCACCGGGTCGCCGACGATTTGCGGGCTGTCGGGCAGGCCGGCAGCGCGCAGCATGTCCTTGAGCAGCATGTAGGCCGGATCGCGGGTCTGGAAGCGCTCGCCGGTAGGCAGCTCGACCAGCAACAGGCAACGCCCGGCCCGCAGCAATTGCAGGGCAAACCGCGGCGGTGGGACGACAGGCGCCTTGACCACCGGGGCCACCTCTTCAGCCACCGCCGGCTTGGCCATCGGCGACGGGCGTGGCACCTCGACCTTGGCGCGTTCGACCACCGGCCGCGTCGGCGGCTCAGGCTTGACCACCGCCACGGGCGCAGCCGCCTCCTCGCCCGACGTTTCCAATCCGTCATCGGGCTCGAGCGCCTGCAGCAGCTCGGGCCGCGACGGGGCGGCAAACGGCAGTTCGGTGCGGGGCAGCCAGTTGACCACCTGCATGGCAGTCAAGTAAGCGCGACGTCGGGACTCGATAAGCACAGCTCGGCCACTTGTGGATAAGTAAAGAGCGGGGATTCTACCGCTGTTCGGTAACAATCGCCCACTGCGCACTGACCGGCTGTGGATAAATCCCGCGCCTGATGCAGTACAATCGCGACTTTTAATCGCCAACCAGCCGGCCATTCCCATGATCGAACCCAAGCGCGTCCTGCGCGCCCTCGCCGAACACTGGGCCTTACTTGAGCCACTGTGCGAACACTTCGACCAAGGCACCCTGAGCCTCGGCGAGCTGCGCGCACAACTGGCCGCCCAACAACTGGACAGCACGCCCCAGGACATCACCAGCCTGCTGGACGTGTGGATTCGCCTGGATATCCTGGTGCCTGTCGCCAAGAGCCCGAACCGTTTCGAGCTCAATGCGCAGATCCACGACTTCCTCGCCTATCTTCGCAAGGAGCACCGGCTTGGCCTGTGCCTGGAAATCGAAGCCTACCTGCGCCACCTCGAGCGCCTGGCCGGTTATATCCAGGACGCCTTCGACATCCGTGACGGCCACGACCTGGCCCGGCAACTGCGCCTGCTCGACATGCGCGTGCGCGACGTGCTGAAAAAACTCGCCAACGACGAACAAGCCCTCGCCGCCGTGGCCGACCGCGCCAAGACCAGCGACCGGCAGATCCCGTTGCGTCAGCGCTACGCCGAAGTGCTGGCGACCTGGGACGAATACGTCGAACCGATGATCCAACTGGTGAACGCCGACGGCGCCTTCGAACAAGGCGTGCGCAAGGTCGAAAACGTGCTGCTGCGCCTGCTCACCGAGCAGCAGCGCCTCGGCCATCTGGTCGACGACGACATGCTGTTGCGCACCCACGCACGCATCCTCGAAATGCAGACCAGCGCCCAGTTGACCCTGCGTCACGCCCGCGAGCTGCTGCTGCCGCTGCGTGAAGAAGCGCGTCGGCACAACGCCGTGACCCGTGGCGCCGCGCTGGCGCTGTCGGCCATTCGCCGTAAAGGCCTGGACGCGGTGCCGCAGGCCGCGATGCCGATGTTCACCCGGCCGCAAAGCACCTTCCTCGGCAGCGCCAGCCAGGTCGAGGCCTACGTGTACGCCCTGGCGAACTTCGAGCCGAAACCGGCGCGCTTCCCCAAGGCGCACAAATCCCATAAAGGCGAAGCCCAGCGCGCACCGCGCACGGTCAAGGAAATGCTCGAACGCTGCGAAGACGCGCTGCCGATGCCGGACCTGATGACCTGGCTGCTGGAACAGGAACCGGACGGCGCCACCGACGAATTGCTCTACTGGTTCTCGCGCCTATCCCGCGAAAAACGCTTCAAGCGCGAGCGCCTGGAACGCCGCGATTACCACACACACGAGCATCAGGTCAGCCTGCGCTCATTCGCCCTGCTCCCGGCCACGCCCGACGCCGCCGAGAATTCTGCGAGCACCCCTTATGCATCTTGATCTATCCGAACTGTCCCAGCTGGCGCCGATCTTTCGCGAGCTGTTCAAGGGTTACCACGTCAGCCGCCGCGACCCGGAGCTGTACGCGCAACTGTCGAATTTCCAGGACCAGTACCGCACGCTGTTCAAGGCCCTGGGCTTTGAACTGGTGTGCGATACCCGTGGTTTCTATTACTTCGTGCCGGATTCGGCCATCGCCAGCGCGCAGGTGAACAAGACCGCGCAGCGCCTGGCGCTGTTCACCTTCATCATCGTCGAGCACCTGGCCGACCAGGGCCGCGACCCGATTGCCGTGCTCGACGGCGGCAGCCTCGGCCGCGATGAACTGCCGTCGCTGCTGGAAAAATACCGCGACCTGTTTATCCAGGCCGAAGTGCAAACCCAGGAAGAGCTCGAAGAGAAAATCATGCGCCGCATGACCCAACTGGGTTTTGCCAGCGAAGAAAACGGCATCTATCGCTTCCTGCCGCCGATGCATCGCTTCCTCGATGTGTGCCTGTCGGTGCAACAGGACCGCGACCTCGCGGCCAGCATCCACAGCGTGCTGCCATTGCCGACACCGGTGATCATCGACGAAGACAGCGATGAAAAACTGCTGAAGACCGATGACCCGCTGGACTTGAGCGACTTTGCCGACGAAAGCGAAGAAGACGCCCTGGCCCGCGCCATTGCCGAAGAACAGGAGACCGACGCATGAGCAAGGAACGCTACGGCATCCGCCGCTTCGCCCTATTGAATACCGCCGGCTACAGCCTCGGTTTGTTCCCGCTAGAAGAGCCGCTGTCGGTGTACGGCGCGAACAACCTGGGTAAATCCGCATCGATCAACGCCTTGCAGTTCCCGATCCTGGCGCGCATGTCGGACATGAGTTTCGGCAAGTACACCCTGGAACAATCGCGGCGCTTCTACTTCGCCACCGACACCAGCTACATCCTCGTGGAAGTCTCCCTGCCCCACGGCCCGCATGTGATCGGCGTGGTCGGGCGCGGCCCGGGCGGTGGTTTCGGTCACCAGTTCTTTGCCTACGCCGGTAAGCTCGACCTGGCCCACTACCAGAAAAACGACACCTGCCTGCGCCAGAAAGAGCTGTTCACCAACCTGGAGCGCGAGGGCCTGAAAGCCTACGAACTCAAGCCCGATGAACTACGCCGTTTGCTGGTCGGCGGCCACACGTCGATCCCGCTGGACCTGACGCTGATCCCGCTGCGTTCCACCAGCGAACAGAGCCTGAAGACCTTCCGCGCGCTGTTTATCAACCTGCTGCACATGCGCGAAATCACCGCAGCCAAGCTCAAGCAATTGTTCCTCGATGCGTTTGAGCACAGCCTGCGCTCCGGCAGTGTCGATTACATCGCCGCGTGTGAAGAAGCCTTCCGCGACGTGCGACGCATGGAGCAGGACTACAACTCCCTGGTCGCCGCCGGCCCGCTGGTCGAGGCCCTGGCCAATGGCGTGAAACAACGCGACATCCTGCGCGGCAAATTGCATCGCCTGTCGCCGCTGTTGGACTCGCTGCTGGGCACCTGGTCGGACTACGCCAGTGCGCGCAAGGAAGAGCTGACCATCCAGGCCGAGCACTACCGCAACGAGCAGGACGCGTTGCAGCACGACCAACGTGGCGGCACCCAGGAGCTGATGCGCCTGGAGCGCGAAATCAGCGGTATCCAGCGTTGGCTGGGCGAGCTGTCGGTGCTCAAGCATCGCTTTGCGCTGGTCGATGATGTCAGGGTGCTGGAACAGCAACTGCTGGCAGCCAAGGATGCCCACGATGAACTCGCCGGCGCCCTGGCGCAGTCGCGGCAGTTCAGCGCCGAGGACTTGGACGAGCGCCTGCGCGAGCTGGAAAAACGCCTGAAGTCGGTCAAGCAACAGCTCGATCACGCAGACAACAACAGCTACGCCAAGCTGCGCGAAGAATTCTCACAGCAAGATGTCGAGCGTCTGATGCGTCTGTTCAACAGTTCGCTGTTCAGCCTGCCGCTGGGTGAACATGGCATCACGCTGGATGAGGACGGCCAGTGGGTCAAATCCCTGGAGCTGATCCTCGATGGTTTCAAGGGCGAGCGCTTTGAAGTGCCGGGGCTGTCGATCGACATCTCCCACATCGAGCCGCCCGCCTTGCAGGCCCTGGCGGATCGTGCGGCGTTGCGCGACCAGAAAGAGCGCCTGGAAAAAGAACTCAAGCAGCTCAAGACGCAGCAGGCGGTGGCCTCTGACCGCGCCGCGAGCAAAACCCAGACCGAAGCGCTGTACCAGCAAGTGCTGGACGCGCAAAAGGCCCTGGAGGATTTCCGCCGTGCGCAAACCCTGAGCGCCGAAGAAGGCGAGAAGCTGGAACAGCTGGCGCAGATGGAAGCCGCCCAGGATGAATTGAAACGCTCCAGCGATGCGTTCACCGAACGTGTCCAGCAACTGTCGGCCAAGCTGCAACTGGTCGGTCGCCAGATCGGCGATATGGAAGCCAAGCAACGCACCCTGGATGACGCTTTGCGCCGTCGCCAGTTGCTGCCGGCGGACTTGCCGTTCGGCACGCCGTTCATGGACCCGGTCGACGATTCCATGGACAACCTGCTGCCGCTGCTCAATGACTATCAGGACAGTTGGCAAGGCTTGCTGCGCGCTGATGGCCAGATCGAAGCGCTGTATGCCCAGGTTCGCCTCAAGGGCGTGGCCAAGTTCGACAGCGAGGATGACGTGGAGCGGCGCCTGCAACTGCTGATCAACGCCTATGCTCACCGTACCGACGAAGCCCTGACCCTGGGCAAGGCACGGCGCGCGGCGGTCACCGATATCGCACGGACCTTGCGCAATATCCGCAGCGACTACGACAGCCTGGAACACCAACTGGCCTTGTTCAACCGCGAGATCAACAAGCGCCAGGTGTCGAACCTGCAGAGTTTCCGCATCGTGCTGGCACCGAACAAGGAAGCGCTCAAGCATATCGACCAGATCATCCACAGCGCCGGTCAGTACGAAGAAGGCGAAACCCTGTCGGTGTTCGACTTGAGCCAGAGCGCCGAGCAGGACAACAAGAACGAAGAGGCCAAGGAATACCTGGCGCGCCTGGTGGCGGCCAACCACAACCAGTTGGGCCTCAAGGACTTGTTCGAGCTGGCGTTCGAGATCACCAAGGTGCATGGCCAGCCGGTGATTCACACCGACATCGATGGCGCGGCGTCCAACGGCACCACCATGACCATCAAGGCGCTGACCAACATGTATTTGTTGCTGCACTTGATGGACCGCGACCAGGCCGGGCGCGTGCGCTTGCCGTACTACCTCGACGAAGCGGCCGACATCGATGAGAAGAACCAGGCGGCGCTGCTGGAGACCAGCCTGCAATTGGGCTTCGTGCCGATCCTGGCGAGCGTGAAGCCGCAGGTATCGGCCCAGGTGGCGATCGACCTGGAAGGCGGCAGCGGGCCGAACGGGATCTACATTGATGAGGCGGACTGGAAGTACATCCGGCGCCATGATGCGGTGAAGGCAACGGTGACTGTGCAGGCGGATGAGCCGGAGTTGGATGAGGTCTGACGTTCGGCGGTGAAATGCCAAAAGGCCGCGATCTTATGGATCGCGGCCTTTTTTGTGGGCTGGGGTTTGGTGGTGTTTTTGAGGGCCTCATCGCGGGCAAGCCCCCTCCCACAAGTGACCGCGTTTATCCTGTAGGAATGCGCTCATCTGTGGGAGGGGGCTTGCCCGCGATAGCCGCGCCTCGGCCTACTTGCCCAGCGGAATCTTAGGCGCCCAGGTCAGCCACTCATCCTCAAACTTGTCGAACAGCGGGAAGGTTTGCTGCGGCCGCGCGGCGCTGCCCATGCGTTCGCCATCGGGCGTGGCGAAGGCGATGCCGCCGGCAACCAGGGTTTCCAGGGACTCGGTGCGTACCGTCGCGCCTTTGAACAGGCCGAAGTCGAGACCAAAACCGCTGCTGTTCCAGAAGCGGCTGCCGCTGCGCACCAACGCCGCGTACTTGGGCTCGATCAGGATGTGGATCAGCACGCGGTCGGCGGTCTGGCCCAATTCGTAGCCGGTGACTTTGCCCACAGTGACTTCGCGGTAAGTGACGGGCACGCCTTCTTTGAGCGAACCACGGCGTGCGGCACTCAGTACCAGGCTCAGGCCAGCCTCCTGATGAACGGCTTCGGGCGGCTGGTCCAACGCGACGAAGCTCTTCTGCGGCCCGGCGTTTTTCAGCGCGGGCAGTACTTCGATGTATTGGCCGGTGACCAGGGTTTCCAGGTTCGAGGTTTTCATCAGGCCCAGTTCCGGCTTGACCACCCAGAACTGGCTGCCGACGCGTGCGATGCGATCCGTCACCTGGGTGATGCGCGCACCGAGCAGCACCGATTGCAGATCGGCGCTGAGGTCGACGCTCTCGATCTTACCGACGTCCAGGCCTTTGAAACGCACCGGGGTGCCGGGGCGCAGGCCGTCGGCGCGGTCGACTTTGATAGTCACCAGGGTGCCACTCTGATTGGCCGTTTCACGATCGGCGAACAGGCGGAAACGCGGGATACGTTTTTTCAGCGGCACGTTCGGTTCCGGCGTTTCAAAGGCGATACCGCCGGACATCAGGCTGGCCAGGGATTCGCTTTTCACCTGGATACCGCCGGTGAGGCCGCCGGTCAGGGTCACGCCGCTGGCGTTCCAGAAACGCGTCGAACCATTGACCAGGTTGGCGTACTCCTTCTCGATATGGACGCCGATCACCAGTTGCTTGTTTTTGCGCGAGAACTGGTAGCTCTGCACCGAGCCGACCTTGACCTGCTTGTAGAGGATCGGGCTGCCGACATCCAGGGAGCCGAGGCTATCGGTGAACAGCACCATGTGCAGGCCAGGGGAACGCAGGTCCAAGGGCGGCGCCTTGGCTCGAGCCACGTATTCCCGTTGGGGCGGAGAACCTTTGTCACCGGGGCGAACCGCGATGTAGTTACCTTTGACCAACGCCTCGAGCCCAGTGATACCAGCCAGGGAAATCGACGGCTTGACCACCCAGAACTGGGTGTCCTGTACCAGGTAGTCTTCGGCCAATGGGTCAAGGGTCAGCTCGGCGTTGGCGCTGGACAGGTCCGGGTCGATCTTCAGGGTTTTCAGGCTGCCGACCTGGATACCTTTGTACATCACCGGGGTGCGCCCGGCCTGCAGGCCTTCGAAGTCGGTGAGTTTGACCTTGACCTTGATACCGGCGGCGGCGGCGTCGAAGTCTTCATACAGGCGGAAGGGCAGGCTCGAGTCGGTCGGTGGGCTGTCCTTGCGATTCTCCGGGGTGGCGAAGGCGATACCGCCGGCGACGATGCTGGAGAGCGATTCGCTGCGCACCTTCACGCCGGAGAGGTTGGCGTCGATGCTGATGCCGCTGGCGTTCCAGAAACGCGTGTGTTTGCGCACCAGGCTGGCGTAGGTCGGTTCGATGTAGACCTTGATCTCGACGGTGCTCTGGTCCTCGGACAACAGGTAGCTTTTGACCTGGCCGACCTGGATCTGCTTGTAGAACACCGGGCTGCCGCGGTTGAGCGAGCCAAGGCGGTCGGCCTTGATGGTCAGGTGCAGGCCTGGCTTGGCGTCGGACAAGGGCGGTTCTTCGGACAGCGCCTTGAATTTGCGTGTGGGCTCACCGTCGCCGGGGCTGGCGGCAATGTAGTTCCCTGACACAAGGGTCTCCAGGCCGGTGATGCCGGCGAGGCTGACGCTGGGTTTGACCAGCCAGAAGCGCGTATTGGTCTTGAGGTATTGCTCGACGTCCTTGTTCATCTCGATGGTGGCAATCACCCCGCGATTGTTGCCTTCGTCGTCCAGGGCCAGGGTCTTGACCTTGCCCACGGGCATGCCTTTGTAGACTACTTCGGTCTTGTTGACCTGGATGCCTTCGCCGCTTTCGAAGCGTACCTGGATCTCGATGCCTTGCTGAGAATAGGCACGCCAGCCCAACCAACCGCCGATGATCAGGGCGATCAGGGGCAGTACCCAAATAGCCGACCAGTTGGAAGCCGGGCGGGTTTTAGCTTTAGGCAAATCACTCATGGTCGTCGTCCGACTCCGTGTTATCCCAAATCAGTCGGGGATCAAAAGTTACTGCGGCAAGCATCGTCAAGATCACCACACTGGCGAACGCCGCCGCGCCGAGGTTGGCCTCGACACTGGCAAGCCGTCCAAAGTTTACAACCGCCACCAGGATGGCGATCACGAAGATATCCAGCATGGACCAGCGGCCGATGAATTCGATAAAGCGGTACATGATAATCCGTTGTTGCGCGGACAGCGGTTGGTGACGCTGCACCGAGAACAGTAGCAGACCAATACCTACGAGCTTGAACGTCGGCACCAGGATGCTGGCGATGAACACCACGGCGGCGATGGGGAACATGCCGTGCTGCACCAGTTGGATCACGCCGGACATGATGGTACTGGGATCGCCCTGGCCGAGGGAATTGACGGTCATAATCGGTAACAGGTTGGCCGGGATATAGAGAATCGCAGCGGTGATCAGCAAGGCCCAGGTGCGCGTCAGGCTGTTGGGGCGACGGGCATGGACCAGCGCACCGCAACGGGTGCAGGTTTGCTCATCGGTGTCTGGTTCTTGCTTGTTCAATTCGTGGCATTCGGTACAAATCAGAATGCCTGCATCAATCGCCCGCATGATCATCCTCTCCTGACAGTGCTTGCCAGATCTGGTGGGGCGACATCACCACCTCAAGCAGAACCTGAACCATTAATAGGCTGACGAAGCAGACCAGACCCAGGCCAATCGTGATGGAGGCCATGTCGGCGAGCTTTACGATCGCCACCAGGACGCCCATCAGGTACACCTCCAACATCCCCCAATCTCTCAGGTGATGGTAAATGCGGTAGAGCAGCAGCCCGTAACTGCGACCGATGTTCCAGCGGATGCTGAGCAACACCGCCAATTGGCAGAGCAACTTGAGCAGGGGAATACCCATGCTGCACAGGAACACGACGGCAGCGACGCCGTGCATGCCGGTGTCGAACAGGCCGACGACGCCGGTCCACACGGTGTCCTCCGAGGACTGCCCGAGTAGATTGAGCTGCATGATGGGCAAAAAGTTCGCGGGGATGTACAACAATAGCGCTGCCAAGACTAAGGCCAGGCTTCGTTCGACGACGTTGTGGCGATGTGCGTACAGCTCGTAACCGCAGCGCGGGCACTGGGCTTTTTCGCCGAGGGCGAGCACAGGTTTGCGCATCAATAAATCGCACTCATGGCATGCCACCAGGTCGTCCAGGGGTAAATCCGACACCTTGGGGGCATCAACCGGATCGGGCATAGATAGGGCTCGGACGCTAAAAAAAGGTTAGGTACCTATTCTAGTGGTCTGGTTCAGAAATAACTGCGCAATTTTATCGAGTACCGAGGGGGGCGAGCCACTTGACCCTTTCCGACCGCCCAAAACAAAACCCCTGTCTGCATAAGCAAACAGGGGTTCTGGAATTTAATCTTGACGATGACCTACTCTCACATGGGGAAACCCCACACTACCATCGGCGATGCATCGTTTCACTGCTGAGTTCGGGATGGGATCAGGTGGTTCCAATGCTCTATGGTCGTCAAGAAATTCGGGTACTGAGTCGTGGCCAGCTGGCCTCGCTTCAGAAAATTGGGTATGTGATAGCTTTCGGTGTTTTGTAAGAGTCGAACTTTCGGTTCGTTTCGTCTTCACACACCGCA